>JAHEDW010000012.1 GCA_024641025.1 Gallionella sp. | reverse complement strand
AAAGTAGTGGCATGCTGTGCCCGCCATTACGAACAAATGCCAGATAAAATGTCCATATCGCAGGCGCGCATCGGTAACAAAAAATGCCACCCCCGCGGTGTAAGCCAAACCGCCGGCAACCAGCAATGCTATGCCTGTGGCTGGCAAGCGTGTATACATGGGATCGGCAGCAATGACAACGAGCCAACCCATCAGTATATATAGCGCAGTTGAAATGACAGGGTGAGACATTCTGCCCAAGATCTTCAACAACACTCCCGCTAGTGCAAAACTCCATATAAGGACAAGCAGTGACCAACCCCATGCACCATGTAATACACCCAGCGTGAAGGGGGTATAGGTTCCGGCTATAAGCAGATAGATCGCGGAATGTTCGATGATCTGAAAAACCTTCTTGGTCTTCCCAGCTGGAAGCGCATGATAAAGCGTAGAGCCAAGATAAAGCAGGACCATGGTCAAGGAAAAGATACTCATCCCGACGATGGACCTTGCTTGTCCTTGTTGGATTGCCTGCAAGATAAGAAATGGTGATCCCGCTAGGACTGCTAACAGCCCAATCCCGTGGCTGATACTATTTGCAATTTCTTCACCTCTGGATTGACCCCGCCTGTCTGTTGCAAGTGACATATTCATGAATTCTTCATGCATCCTTATGATTGCAAGGATTGGCAAGTATGCTTTCAATCTGACTGGAACCGTTAATATGTTCATCAAACCTTTTCCCAATCCCGGATTTCTCCCGGAACGATAGTGAACAGCGGATTGGGCTCGACAATCGTGACATCCTTGTATTGTTCATATTTTTCTGGAGATCTGAGCTGAAGTTTTTGTTTCAGGTGTAACCATTCATATTGAAGCTGCCCGCTAGTCTCCTCGATTTGCCCGCTGAATCTTTCAGATGCTATTTTGCTGCTATCGAAGTGATAGCCGCGCAGCTTTGCCTCGGCTTCAAGGAAAGTCAAAAATGTGGCGATTGCCTGAATAGGTTGATGTTGGAGGCGGAAACGTATCAGTTGTGGGTGGTACTTGTATCCCGAAGTTGCTCCCAACAGAACTTTCTGCGCCAGCAATGCCTCTCTCCAAGCAGCTACAAGTCCCTTGGCATCAAGGTAGCGGGGGTGAAGCGTCCAAAGTCGCATATCTCAACAGTTATATTTACAGAGAAGATTGGTTCATCTTCAAGCGAGATTTGTTCCAAGGTGCTTGATCCCAGCCAATGAGAACGCTGCAATATGCTCGGCGATTGCTTCAATCTCCTTGTGGCTGTAACGCAATCTGGGATGAAGCCGCTGCAGAACAGGTTGAGAATGACGGTAGAACAGGCATTGGCCAAGAATGCTATGCACGCAGCGGCGTAATTCTGCTTCTCCAGTCTTTTCATCGGCAATCTCGCGCACCAGTTTGCCCAGATAATCATGCAAAGGCTTTATCGCCTCCCGCACGATCTTGTCCAGCGCTGGAGTCGGGTCGGCCAGTTCACGCGCCATTATCTGACACTGTGATGAGGGATTCTTTTCATCCAGCAGCATCAGCATCAGGTCAAGGATGAACAGTCGCAGACGCATCCTCGGACATTCCCCAGCATTAATATTGGCATTCTGCATAGCCTTGAGTGGTGCAAAATTCAGTGCTTCTGCAAGCAGGCCGTCCTTGCTTCCAAAGTGATAATTCACTGCTGCGCCATTCGCCTCGGCACGACGACATATCTCGCGCACGGTCGCACCCTGAAATCCGTGTTGTGAAAAGACCTCGCGCGCAGCTTCGAGCAAACGTAGCCGTGTTTGCTCGCTAGTGTTTCTGATTTGTACCTCAGTCATCATCTGTGTTTTCGGATATTCTCGCATGTCCTGGGAAGATGCGACGGACGACTACATAGAAAACTGGCACAAAAAACACCGCCAATACAGTCGCAGCTATCATGCCACCCATGACACCTGTTCCGATGGCATGGCGTCCATTCGCCCCAGCACCAGTAGAAATAGCCAGGGGCAGAACACCCAGTACAAAAGCAATCGAAGTCATCAGGATCGGACGGAACCTCAAACGGCATGCTTCCAGCGTTGCTTCGATCAGATCATGACCCTTATCCTGCAAGTCACGGGCAAACTGGATGATCAATATCGCATTCTTCGCCGCGAGCCCGATAATCACAATCAAGCCGACCTTGAAGTAAATATCGTTCGGTAGGTCCCGCATCGTGACTGCCAACAGGGCACCCAGAATTCCGATCGGAACCACCAGGATCACGGCGACCGGAATAGACCAGCTTTCGTACAAGGCGGCAAGGCATAGGAATACAGCAATTACCGAAAGCCCGAACAGGAACGGCGCTTGACTACCTGAAAGCCGCTCTTCGCTAGATGTCCCCGACCACTCAAAGCCGAAACCCGGAGGCAATTTGGCTGCCACTTCTTCCATGGCTGCCAATGCTTCCCCGCTGCTCCGCCCTGGCGCAGGGCTTCCTGCGATCTTCATCGACGGCAAGCCGTTATAACGGTCCAGCTTTGGAAGATTGACGATCCAGCGAGACTCGGCGATCTCTGACATGGGTACCATTCCACCTTGCTTGTTCCGCACGGGTATCCGCAATATCTGTTCCGGTGTCGTGCGGTTTTCCGGCTCCGCCTGCATCTGCACCTGCAAAATTCGACCATTGCGGACGAAGTCATTGATGTAGGCAACACCCAACGATGACTGCAAGGTTTCGTTCAGGTCGGCGATGTCTATATTCAATGCCTGTGTCTTCAGACGGTCAATATCTATCATCAGTTGTGGCCCGGGCTCCTGTCCTTCGGGCCGTACGCCTATGAGTGCCGGATGCTGGCCAGCCATGCCAAGAGCCATATTTCGAGCTTCTAGCAATTTTTCACGGCCGAGACCAGCTCGGTCCTGCAAGCGGAAATCGAACCCGCCCACTGCGGCCAATTCCGGAATTGGAGGAACGTTTACGGAAAATATCATCGCTTGCTTGATACGGAACAGCATCATGTTGGCGCGCTTCACCAAGGCAGAGGCAGAGTTGTCCGAATTGGGTCTTTCATCCCATTCCTTCAGTCGGACGAATGTAATCGCTGCGTTCTGCCCCCGCCCAAAGAATGAAAAACCCAGAACGCCAATGACGTGCGAAACCTCAGGTTGCTTGAGATAGAACTGCTCGACTTCGGTCAGTACTTCCTTGGTGCGTTCACGCGTAGCGCCAGGTGGTAGTTGAATCACGCTAATGAAGTATCCCTGGTCTTCTTCCGGCAGGAAGCTGGTCGGAAGGTGGACAAACAGCCAACCCACGACTCCAAGGAGGCCTGCATAAAACACTAGATAACGGCCCGTTCGCTTCAATACGCCAGACACCCCGGACTTGTAACTTAAGGTTGTCTTGCTGAAGAATCGATTGAACCATCCAAGAAACCCGGTCGTCGGCACCATTTCGTGGCCTGGAGAATTCTGTAACAACGTCGCGCACAACGCCGGGGTCAGGGTCAACGCCATGAGCACAGAAAAGAGGATAGTCAGAATCAAAGTTACCGCAAATTGGCGATAGATCGCTCCAACCGAACCACCGAAGAAAGTCATGGGAATGAAAACGGCACACAAAACAAGCGTAATGGCGATGATGGCGCCAAATATCTGTCCCATTGCTTTACGAGTAGCTTCGCGCGGCCCAAGACCTTCTTCTGTCATTATTCGCTCGACATTCTCAACCACAACAATAGCATCATCCACTACGATACCTACGGCAAGAACCATCGCGAACAAGGTTAAGGTGTTGATGGAGTAACCGACCGCATACAAACCCACCATACCGCCGATTAGTGCGACCGGCACAACAATGGCGGGGATAAAAGTAGCGCGCAGATTGCCCAGGAAAAGATAGATGACAATGAAAACCAGCAGCATGGCTTCTGCCAAGGTCTTTACTACCTCGTTTATCGATATTTCAACAAATTTTGAAGTGTCATAGGGCACTAGCCAGTCCACACCTTCGGGAAAGAATTTTGCCAGTTCCGACATCTTGGCCTTGACCGCCTTTGCGGTATCCAGCGCATTGGCAGAGGGAGAAAGGCGAATCGCGATGGCAGAGGCTGGTTGACCATCAATACGCGCGGAGATGGAATAATCCTGTGCCCCCAACTCAACCCGGGCTAAGTCCTTAACACGAACCGTTGATCCATCAGGATTGGCGCGAACGATGATGTCGCCGAATTCTTCAGGAGTAGAAAGCTTGCTCTTTGTTACGATAACCGCGTTCAACTGTTGGCCGGCCGCTGCCGGCAATTGCCCGAGTTCACCCGTTGCGAGCTGGGTATTCTGGGCACGTACTGCCTTGCTGATGTCGCCGGGAGATAGGCCGTAGGCGTGAAGCTTCTCGGGTTTGACCCACAAACGCATTGAATATTCGGTGCCAAACAATATCGCTTCTCCAACACCTGGCACACGGCGAATATTCTCCAACACATTGGCTGCTGCGTAACTTCCCAGCGCTACGTTGTCTCGACTCTTGTCCGGAGAAATAAGTGCAATGAACATCAGGTAATTCCGTGCCGACTTTGCCACTGTTACACCGGCACGGCGAACATCCTCGGGGAGTCGTGGTTCGGCGCGCTTAACCCGGTTTTGCGTCTCTACTGAAGCTACATCCAGATTGGTCCCCGCCTCGAATGTCAGGGTAATGCTGCCGCGACCCAATTCAGAGGAAGAATCCATGTTGATCAGATGCTCGATACCGTTTAATTCCTGTTCGACCAGGGCAACAGCAGTTTCTTCCACCACCTGCGCTGAAGCACCAGGGTAGATAAGGGTAACAGACAGTGCAGGCGGAGCCACCGCCGGATAGGATGCAACTGGCAGATTCCGCAGGGCCAAACCTCCGCTCAACAGGATGATCAAAGCGATGACCCAGGCGAAGATCGGTCGGTCGATGAAGAATTTTGCGAACATGGCGTGTTCCTAGGGGTTAGTGGCAGATGTGGACTTATCAGTCATCGGTTTGCTGGCCTCTGCCAGCGGTACCGGACTTACAACCGATCCAGGTCGTGCCTTTTGCAATCCATTCACTATGACTTGTTCGCCGCCCTTGAGTCCTTCAGCAATGATGAAGTCGCTGCCTGCCATGCTTCCCGTTTTCACCGGCATCGGTGCGACCTTGTTTTCAGCCCCGACCACCATTACGAACTGTCCTTGGGGACCAGCTTGAACAGCACGTTGAGGGACGCGGATCACATTTTTGGCAACCGCTTCCGGAAAGCGGACACGCACGAACATGCCAGGCAATAATTCCCGATTGGGATTGGGAAATGTTGCTCGCAATGACACCGCACCCGTACTGGGGTCGACCGCCATATCAGTAAAATGTATTTTTCCTGGCTGCGAATACATGCTGCCATCTTCCATTAGCAATTGAACCTTTATGGATCCGGTACGCTCGAGTCTGCCTTCCTTGACTGCCTGCTTCAAACGTAACAGGTCGGCACCTGACTGCGTGAAATTGGCGTAGATGGGATCGAGCTGTTCGATAGTAGCCAAAAGCGTGGCTTCTCCCTTGCCGACGAAAGCTCCTTCAGTCACCATCGCACGTCCAATGCGCCCGGAGATCGTTGCGGGAACACCTGCATTTTCAAGATTTTGGTCTGCCAATATCGATGCAGCCTCCGCCTGTTTAGCCTTAGTGGTCGCTAGATCGTATTCCTGTTGGCTTACCATTTTGATTTCGAGCAAAGGTTTGTAGCGCTCCACTGTCTGGTTTGCGAAGGCAAGGTCCGCCTGGGCGGATTGTGCCGCTGCTTTGTATGTGCGTGAATCGATCTGGAACAGCGAGGTACCTGCTTTCACTTCGCTGCCTTCCTGAAACAAGCGCTTTTCGATCACACCTTCTACACGCGCGCGCACTTCAGCAGTACGGAAAGCCTGCAGGCGACCTGGCAAATCCTGGGTAATCGTGGCACTGCTCAAGCTTGCGGTAATAACCTCCACCTCCGGTGGTGGCATTGATGCACCCGGGCCACCTGAACCAGCCACAGGTTTGTCTTTGCCCCCACAACTTGCCAAGATTGTTGCAAGCAGCATCAGCATTATGGGTTTAGTCAGATTAGTCATATGTATCCCGCAAATAAATAGTTAGTTGCTCGCAAATAGCAGGCAGAAATAATCACTGAAATCGCGCGGCATTCTCCGCGCATGCTGGTTCAATCTTCCAGATATCACTGCGATATCCCCTGAGACGGCTAAAACCATGATGAGATAGCAGGAATTCGGATGTGAGTGGAATTCTATTTTTGATTTGAGCGTATCAAACGCCTGTTTGAAAGTAAAGCAAGTTGATGGGTTAATATTGAGTGTCGCACTGCATTACCCATCCGAACCGGACATACGATTCACTTCACTCAATTCTTCATCAGCAAGAGGCTGCGCAGTTTGAATCTGATGCTGCAGGACCAGAATATCGGCGTCGGACGCATCCGCGGACAATTCAGTACGACGTCTCACCCGTTCACGCAGTATTGCATGATCGGCAAGAACATCCAGGATTTGGAAGCGCACCTTCTGCTGCTTGGCGAGATCACGGAACATATCGCGTTGCCAACGTTCCAGAAAAGCTGCATCGACAATCACCGGCCATCCTGTCATCAGCAATTCCAAGGCCAACTTGTACAAGTGCTGATAAGTGTGCCGCCCTGCTTGTTGTGTATACAGACCCTGACCGATTCCTGCCCCGCTTCGCGACATCGCGTCAATACCGGCAAGTCTCTTGCGTTCGACATCTGAGCGCAGTCGAATCATGCCGTAGCCCTGCATCATTCTCTGGCTGATCGTTGTTTTGCCTGAGCCAGACAAGCCATGGGTAATCCAAAGTTGTGTCGGCATAGCTTGCGTTAATTGCTCTGCCAGCAGCAGACATGCGGCCGCCTCTGCGAGATCAGCATTACGGTTACACGATTGTTCTGAGCGCAATGTGTATACCTTGGCACGAACCAAGGCACGGTATACGGCATAATATCGCAACACAGCAATACCTTCGTAGTCGCCGCTGATTTCAAGCCAGGCATTCAGAAATCTCATCGCCAATCCATTGAGACGACGATGTAGCAAATCCATGAAACAGAACGCAACTTCAGAAATTATATCGATCCAGCGCAAGGCCGGATTGAATTCGATACAATCGAAAATCACAATCTGTCCGCTCACCCATGCGAGGTTGCCAAGATGCAAGTCGCCATGGCATTCGCGGACCATGCCCTTGCGTTTTCGCATCTGCATCAGTTGCGCACGCTGCTTATACTCTGAATCACTCCAGTTTTGAAGTTCAGCAAGACGCTGCCGAATTACTGGATCGCTGTATCGTTCATTAAGCAGTTGAAAATTCTCTGCAACCGGCCGCGTTATCGCTTCAGCCTCTCCCCAAGGACTATCTTCGGGTGAAATATCGCATTCTTCCAGGTGAAATTTGGCTAGACGCGATGCAAGCTTGTCTATCTGCACATTGCCGAGCTCGCCTTGCTCGTCCAACCGATCAAGCGTTGCATTGACAGGAAACTGACGCATCTTCACTGCATACTCGATGTTCCTTCCACCAGTGTGGATTCCCGAAAAAATTTGCGGTTCGTCGGGACTACCGGCGATTGCAACCACACCTAGATAGTAATCCGCTGCCAACCGACGGTTAAGGCGCACCTCATCGAAACAAGCCTGCTTCCTCAAAGTCAGCGTACTGAAATCCAAAAAGCCCAGTTTCAATGGTTTCTTGATTTTGTAAGCAATATCGCCTGTAAGCAGTACCCACGATATGTGTGTTTCTACAAGCTGTAACTGGCTTACCGGATGATCATAGCAACCTTGATCCGTAAGTAGCGCTCTGATCAGTTGGGGCAATTTGTCAGTTTTAATCTTCGCTGGTGTGCAATGTGTCGACATCACCATCATCCTGTATCCTCATCTTCAGCGCGAGCTGATACAACTCGTTTCTGTTGGCACCACTGATCCTTGCGGCTAGTTTCACTGCCTGCTTGAGCGGAAGTTCTTCGAGCAGCAGAGACAAGGTCATCTGCGATTTGGCCGACGGACCTGCATGAGGCAATGCACGGGAAACCAACACGACAAACTCCCCACGTTGCTGATCGTGGTCTGACTGTAGCCATGCCACAGCATCCTTAAGCGCACAAACATATACCGTCTCGAACATCTTGGTGATCTCACGTGCAAGTACGACCTGCCGCTCCCCTCCCAACTCCGAACACAGATCAGATATGCAATCGACGATACGGTGAGGCGCTTCGTAAAACACCAGTGTGTAAGGATGATCCTTCAAGGTCTGGATGACGGATCGACGTGCACTTGATTTGTTGGGCAGGAACCCATAAAAAAGGAAATGCTGGTCGGTCAGGCCAGCTGCTGACAATGCCGTGATCGCTGCATTCGCTCCGGGGATTGGAATGACGCGCAGGCCGGCTTCACGCACTGCTTGCACCAGTAGCGCTCCTGGGTCACTGACAGCAGGGGTTCCAGCATCGCTGACAAAAGCAATACTCTGACCGGAAAGCAACAAAGAGATAAGCTTTTCCGCTGCTCCACGCTCGTTATGTTGATGCACTGAAACCAGTCGTTTGGCAGTGATATGGTGATATGTTAGCAGGTGTGCGGTATTGCGCTTGTCCTCAGCCGCAACCACGTCGACAGCAGCCAACACCTCCAGCGCACGCAACGTGATGTCGCGTAGATTTCCAATCGGAGTGGCAACTACATATAATGCGGCTTCCAACTTTTGCGGATGTTCGCTATGCAACGTTTGCTCCTCGTACTCTCTACCCTGTTTGCACTATACGCTTGTGCACCCACCCTACCGTATAAGGCAGGCGAAGAAAAGCCTGCTCCACCGATAAGTGAAGCTGAAATGCCAGTCCCAACTCCCGAAACGGTGCCTGCTCCCTTACCCGAAGCCGTAGCACCTGAAATTGTCGAGCCTATCATTGTCGACAAGGCACGAGCCATAGCACATATCGCCCTGCTTTTGCCATTGCGGTCCCCAATTTTTGGTTCATCTGCCAGTGCGGTAGAGCGAGGATTTATGGCCGCCGCAAGGGTAGAAGGGCAAATTTTGCCCATTCAGGCATATGACAACTTCGATGAGAACAACAGCGTAGTCTCGGTATACCGTGAAGCAGTATCCAATGGTGCACTCGCAGTGGTGGGTCCACTCACCCGGAACGGGGTCACGGCTTTGGCGGAGTCTCGCAATACGCCTGTACCGACGCTGAGTTTGAATGTGGTAGATGGCCCTACTGTCCAAAACTTGTACTATTTTGGCATGGCCATAGAATCGGAAGCCCGCCAGATCGCACATTTGGCCAAAAACCGGGGCTTGAATCAGGCCATTATCGTCACGACCCGCGAACAACTGTCCAAAAGACTGCAAAGCGCTTTCGAGGATGAATGGAACGCATCGGGGGGCATGATTCTTCGCGAGGTCGAGTTCAGCGATAACACCTCGATTTTTGCAGACATCACTGAAGTTCCCGGCACGATGATATTCATTGCCACAGATGCGAAGAAAGCACGATTGATCCGACCATATCTACCCAACAAGTTGCCCGATTATGCCACTTCACGTGTTTTCCTCGGCAATTCCGACACACTTCTCAATTATGACTTGAATGGTATCCGATTTGTCGACATGCCTTGGGTGATGCAACCTGACCATGCTGCCGTAATGATATATCCTCGCTCTGTTCCTCCACTTTCTATAGATCAGGAGCGACTTTACGCCCTTGGTATCGATGCCTACCGCCTGATACGCTTGATGCTTTTCAACAGACTGGAAGTCTCACTTCCGTTGGATGGCGTAACCGGACAGATTCGCCTTAGTGATCATGTTTTCCAACGTTCTGCCTCACCCGCAGTATTCGTTCAGGGGCAGGCGCAACTTGTTGATGCGCCCGTCATTCCTGCCGCCCAAATGTTTCCCGAGCAGCCTGTCGTTATTCAATAACCTGTGTGCTACCTAACAATGGGCAGATATATCTTAAATTCTAGATATCGATCCGATTTTCCGTGCAGACCGACTTTTCGTATTGGCAGGGTTTTCACAAACGCAGGAATGCGTTTGTCATCTGATTCGGTTAATATTCGAATACGACTATCATCCAGCTCTCATCATGGATATCAATAAACGCATCATCAAGCATTTCAAGGACAGCGCCGAACTCAAGCTCAGAGTTAAGGATATGCTTGCCAAGCCTATCGCTGATGGTGCTCAGGCCTTTTTCGATTGCGTAACCAATGATGGAAAAATACTTTGTTGTGGCAACGGCGGCTCTGCGGCAGATGCACAGCATTTCGCTGCAGAACTGTTAAATCGATTTGAGAAGGAGCGCCCCGGTCTGGCATGCGTCGCGCTAACCACGGACAGCTCGGTTTTGACATCAATCGGCAACGATTACGATTTCAATCAGATTTTTTCCAAGCAAGTGCGTGCACTTGGCCTGCCCGGCGACTGTCTCTTGGCAATCTCTACCAGTGGGAATTCGCCAAACGTAGTTGCCGCGATACATGCTGCACATGAGCGTGACATGCACGTGGTCGCCCTAACTGGTCGCGATGGAGGAGAAATGGCATCTTCATTGCGCGCATCAGATGTTCTAATTTGTGTCGATGCGCAAAGTACGGCGCGTATTCAGGAAGTTCATCTATTGAGTCTGCATTGCCTTTGTGATGTCATAGATTATCTTTTATTGGGCGAATGAAAATTCGTCTGTACTTCCTGGCATCATTGATATTTTTGATGCTATCACTACAGGGTTGTGTTCCGGTTGTTGCTGCTGGAGTCGGCACTGGGGTCGTGATGGCTCAGGACCGAAGAAGCAATGAGGTGTTTATCGAGGATCAACGGATTGAATCCAAACTTTCCGGCCTAATCGCAAGTGAGCTCAATGGAGTGATGCACGTTAATGTGACCAGCTTCAATCTCAACGTCCTGATAACAGGTGAAGTACCCGAGGAATATACCAAGGCCGAGATAGGTAAGCTCGTCTCCCGAGTCGATAAAGTTCGCAGCATGAACAATGAGCTCGTTATCTCTGAAAACAGTTCACTGGTCTCGCGTAGCAACGACAGCATAACCACCTCAAACGTGAAGTTGCGTTTTTTGAACAATGGTCATTTTAATGTTGAGCACGTCAAGGTTGTCACAGAAAATGACACGGTATTCTTGTTGGGTATCGTCACCCATGCTGAAGCTGATGCTGCTGCTGAAATTGCCAGCACCACAAGCGGCGTAAAGCGTGTAGTTAAACTATTCGAGTATCTTGACTAGAAGATGTATCCAGAACCTGACTTCGAACAAAAACTGTGCGTTCCTGGTGAACTTGCTGCGAGGGTATCTGAACTGCAGCGTCCTTTGGTTTTTACAAACGGCTGCTTCGACGTTCTCCACCGTGGTCATGTAACTTATCTCGCACAGGCCCGGCAACTCGGTGCATCGCTTGTGATAGGCGTGAACAGCGACGCATCGGTAAAGCGACAGGGGAAGGGAGATGACCGGCCAATCAATACCGAACAGGACCGCATGGCAGTACTCGCCGCTCTCGAATCGGTGAGTCTGGTAGTGATGTTCGATGAGGACACGCCACTGAACCTGATCCTCGCCTGCCATCCTGACGTGCTTGTCAAAGGTGGTGACTGGAAAACGGAAAGCATCGTAGGTAGCAGGGAAGTCCAAGCATGGGGCGGAACGGTACATAGCATTCCTTTTCTACATGAACGTTCGACAACTGCACTCTTGAAAAAAATTCGTTCGCTATGATCATGACACTACAGCCTTCAGAAATTACCCTGCACCAGAAATCCAATACTCTTGAGATTGTTTTCGATGACGGTGCGAGATTTAGCTTTCCTTTCGAATTCCTCCGCGTATATTCCCCATCTGCCGAGGTACGTGGTCATGGTCCCGGCCAGGAAGTACTTCAAGTAGGCAAATGTGATGTCATTGTTACCAATGTCACGCCGGTGGGCAGCTATGCTATAAAGATTGAGTTCGATGACGGTCATGACACCGGATTATATTCGTGGGAGTATCTCTACAATTTGGGCAAACAGCAGGATTCTCTTTGGCAGGATTATTTGAAACTGCTGGAGGCAGCAGGAAAAAGCCGACAACATAGCTGATATATTGGGACAAGAGATGAACAAGACCACACATTTTGGTTTCGAAACCGTCGCCGAAGAAGACAAAGCTAAACGCGTTGCAGGTGTATTCACTTCGGTCGCGGGAAAATATGACTTGATGAACGACCTGATGTCTGTTGGTCTTCATCGCGTTTGGAAGCACTTTGCTGTCAGTATCAGCGGCGTTCGAATGGGCCAACGTGTGCTTGATGTTGCGGGAGGCTCGGCAGATCTGTCACGACTGTTCCTGAATAAAGTTGGCAGCAGCGGACAAGTCGTACTCACAGACATAAACAACGCAATGCTTCGTGTTGGCCGCGATCGGCTTCTTGACACAGGCATTGCCACCCCGGTCACACAATGCGATGCCGAACATCTACCATTTCCCGATGATTACTTCGATTGCGTTAGCATCGCATTCGGACTGCGCAATGTTACTCACAAGGACGCCGCATTACGTGAGATGTGCCGAGTACTCAAGCCTGGTGGGCGAGTTATCGTGCTTGAGTTCTCCAAAGTTGCCAAGCCACTGGAAAAAGCTTACGATTTTTACTCGTTCAAGCTGTTGCCAAAAATGGGTCAGCTTATAGCCAAGGATGCAGATAGCTATCGCTATCTTGCCGAATCCATCCGGATGCATCCAGGGCAGGAAGAGTTGAAAATGATGATGGAAGAAGCCGGACTTGAACGCGTCGAATACTTCAACTTGACGGGCGGCGTAGTTGCGGTGCATAGAGGTTATAAGCTGTAATTCAAGGATAGCATTTTGCAGGAGAAGACGAATGGGCTCATGGGGATGTCCGCACGAAGTTCACGATAAATGTTCCAGAGTAAAGAACATTCCATGCGATCCCGGCATGAAGGGTTGCGTGTTGTACGGACGATTCGTTTGGGCTGACGAAAGCAAAAATCGGCCGGTGAAGGATGCCAGCATCCAGATCGATCCTACGCGTTCTTGCGACAATAAGTGAACAAAATATCTAACGGACATTGCACGAGTTCCAATCCTACGCTTTGATTCAACAGCACCCAACCAAATTTCTACTGGATCTTATATACCTTGATGATGCGCTGTTGGTAGTGAACAAGCCTGCCGGCTTGTTGGCAGTTCCTGGGCGAGGGCCGGACAAGCAAGATTGCTTATCCTCAAGAGTGCAAAATGTATTTCCCGATGCCCTAGTCGTGCACCGATTGGACATGGCGACTTCTGGACTGATGCTGTTTCCGAGAGGCGTTGATATGCAGCGGCACTTTTCCCGAATGTTCCGGATGCATGAAGTGCAAAAGTACTATGAAGCGATCGTGGAGGGCAAGTTTTCTCGCGATTCCGGTGAGGTAGACCTACCCATCATTGTTGATTGGCCTAAACGCCCGTTGCGCAAGATAGATAACAAAACTGGAAAGCCCTCTCTGACACGCTTTCGATTGCTCGAATATGATAAAAGCGCACATACAAGCCGCGTTGAACTGGAACCGGTAACCGGCCGCACGCATCAGTTGCGGGTTCACATGGCTGCCATCGGTCACCCTGTCAAGGGTGATGCTTTGTATGGAATAATGACAGGCAATGCTTCGGAACGATTGTTACTGCATGCTTACAGGCTAAGTTTCATACACCCCATCAATGGTGAAACGCTGGATTTATTGTGTGAACCGTCATTTTGACCATCTGTGCTCCCCTTGGCAGGGTATTGATTCTCAAAACCTGCTTGAAACAATTCATGCCGTCTTGGCTGAGGTAGAATCAGGTTTTAGCATATGACTCTACAGGATCCCCAATGCAACATTCAAAAGGTTTTATCGCTTATCTGATTATTACGGCTGCATTATGCGGCGCCTTGGTTATGGTGGTCGAGGTACTCGGTTCGCGTGTGATAGGGCCGTTCTTCGGCGTGAGCCTGTTTGTCTGGACTTCGTTGATCACCGTGACTATGGTCGCTCTCGCCGCTGGCTATGCGTTAGGCGGACACTGGTCTGATCGCAAAAGCTCTCCGGACTGGTTATACGGCATCATCATGGTTTCAGGGATTCTCGAGATATTGATCCCTGCTTTAAAGGGTCCGATCCTGCAGATGAGCCTGCCGCTGGGATTGCGTTGGGGTTCCCTGACCAGTGCTTTCCTGCTGTTCGGACCGACGCTATTTTTGCTAGGCTGCGTGTCACCCTATGTAGTGAAGATCGCAGCACGTGAAATGCACAATATCGGCAAAACGGTTGGCAGCTTTTATGCGATTTCAACTGTTGGAAGTGTTATCGGGACACTTTTGACCGGTTTTGTTTTGATTGCCTACCTTGGAGTCAACCAGATCTTTTTACTTACAGGTGCCATGCTGATCGCATTAGGTGTTGTTTATTTCGTTTTTTTCCGCCGTATGTGGTTGTCTGTTCTCGCACTGATAATTCCATTTTTATTTCTCCCGCATGAAACCCAGGTTTCCAAAGTAATGCAAGATGGAACCCGGGTCGAGCGCATCACTAATCGCGACAGTTTCTACGGAAATCTGAAGGTTGTCGACTATTCATATCAGTCTGTTCACAACCGCGAATTGTTGATTGACGGTTTGGTGCAAGGTGGTATCGACATGAGCAGCGGTAAGTCTGTGTACGAGTACGCTTATCTGCTTCAATTCCTTCCTTTTGCACTCAATCCAGACGGCAAAAACTGTCTTGTGATTGGATTGGGCGCAGGTCTTGTACCTGCATGGTACAAGGCACAAGGTGTAGATACCGAGGTAGTGGATATCGATCCTGCAGTGATCGAGATTGCTCGCAACTACTTCGGTTTTAACCCGGCGATACCAGTACATGTTGAGGATGCGCGCTATTTCCTGATCAACACCAAGCAGCGCTATGACTTCATGGTCCTTGATGTATTCAACGGTGACACCACCCCTGGGCATTTGCTTAGTGTAGAAGCGATGCGCTTGGCAAAGCAGCGGTTGTCACCCAATGGTGTGCTCGCGGTCAATCTGGTCGGCAGTATCAAGCACCATACCTTGATGACTTCATCCGTGATCAAAACTCTACAAAGCGTTTTTGATCAGGTTGCGATCTATCCTGCTTTTGATACGTCTTCAGGAGAGGGCACCGGAAATATTGAAATCGTCGCATATGATGGCATGATACGTGAGCTTCAATTCGATCGAATAAGCAACATGTCTATACATCCCTTGGCCGATAGCAATGTACGTCTAAGTATGCAACATCCTTTTGTTTTGCAACCCAACGACAAAGCCATGATTCTTTCGGATAACTACAATCCGGTGGATTTTTATGATCTTTGGTTAAAGGAGCAAGTGCGAAAAATCATTCTGGATACCACTGATTTTGATATCTTGCTCAGCCAAAGTGATGCCAAACCTGTTTGGATGCGCGAAACATTACAGCAACACGTTCTGAGTTAGTCTGCTGTGTTCGCCCAATCATTTGCCGCCGCACTGAATCATCTGCTTACTCAGAACAACTGGGCTAAGGAGCGTCTCTCACGCTTTGCAGGGAAAACGGCTCGTTTCGATGTCGCACCGTTTACATTCAATTGCACGATACTCCCTGACGGCATGATAGGTAGCGCCGATGTGAATACAGATGCTGATGCACATTGCATTATCCCGCCACCATTGTTACCTCGCCTTGCACTGCAGGATGAAACGGCCCATGCAGGAATAATCAGTGAGGGTGATACTGCTTTTCTCGCTGAGATATTTTTTCTATCACGTAACCTGCGCTGGGATGCTGCAGAAGATCTAAGCAATGTTACCGGTGACATTGCGGCAGAACGCATCGTACAAACCCTGAAGAGCGCACATCAACAACTTCGTGACGGTGCCATGAATCTTTCGCAAGCTGCAGCCGAATACTGGACCGATGAACGCCCTTTACTGGCCAAACCTCAACAAGTGTCCACATATATGCAAGATGTGGACATGCTAAGGGATGATGTAGCCCGTCTCGAGCTTCGCATCAAAAGGCTAGTTGCTACTTCGACGAACCACGACATGATCCAGGCCTAGCATGCGCCTATTACGCCTGTTCAAAATCATGTTCGTGATACTGCGTTTCGGGCTTGACGAATTCCTGCTTGCGCACGAGCGCCTACGCTGGATGAGGGTGCCGCTCAAACTGTTACTGTTCTTGCGAAATACATCTACCCCTCGCGCAGTCCGCCTTCGTTTGGCATTGCAAAAGCTTGGGCCGATCTTCGTCAAATTTGGCCAGATACTCTCCACTCGACGTGATCTGATACCAACCGACATCGCCGATGAACTAGCCAAACTACAGGATCAGGTTCCTCCGTTTCCATCTTCGCAAGCCATTGCTCTGCTCGAATCAACCTATTCAAAACCCCTTTGCGAGGTATTCCAAAGTTTTGAGGAAATTCCGGTTGCGAGCGCATCTGTTGCACAGGTTCATTTTGCTGTTTTGCCTGACGGGCGGCAAGCTGCGATCAAGATATTGCGTCCTGGCATCAGTCGCGTCATCGCTCATGATATCGCGCTTCTCAAGGTTGCTGCAGATCTGGTGGAAATGCTATGGGCTGATGGCCGTCGCCTAAAGCCTCGCCAAGTTATCTTGGAATTCGAAAAGCACCTTTATGACGAACTTGATCTTACCCGCGAAGCAGCCAGTGCCAGCCAGCTCAGACGAAATTTTTCCAGCACGAACCTATTGCTGGTACCTGAAATGTTTTGGGAATATTGCACGCCTGAAGTAATGGTGATGGAGCGCATGTACGGCATCCCAATCAGCCAGGTTAGTGCATTGCGCGAAGCGGGTGTGGATATTCCCAAGCTTGCCGCTAACGGGGTCGAGATATTCTATACACAGGTTTTCAGAGATGGTTTTTTTCATGCCGATATGCATCCCGGGAATGTTCAGGTGGCGGTAGACGGCCGCTATATCGCCTTGGACTTCGGCATAATGGGTACGCTCACCGACACTGACAAACATTATCTCGCCCAGAATTTCATTGCTTTCTTCCGGCGAGACTACAAGCGCGTTGCCGAAATTCATATCGAGTCGGGCTGGGCACCTAAGGAGACGCGTGTAGATGAACTTGAATCTGCAATCAGAGCAGTCTGTGAACCTATATTCGACAAGCCGTTGCGTGAAGTTTCATTCGGGCGCGTGCTGTTGCGTCTGTTCCAGACTTCGCGCCGATTTGGCATAGAGATCCAACCACAGTTGGTTTTATTACAAAAGACCTTACTCAATATAGAGGGACTTGGCTTGCAGCTCGACCCCGAGCTTGATCTGTGGAAAACCGCCAAGCCATGGCTTGAGCGCTGGATGAGCGAGCAAGTTGGCTGGCGTGGACTACTCAGGACGTTGCAGGAAGAAGCACCTCATTACGCAACCTTATTACCCCAACTCCCAAGACTGATGCACCGTTACCTGACAAGGGAAGCTGCTGAATTGGAAGATGGGGCGCTGCACAAATTACTTTTGCAGCAAAAACGCTACAACAGCTTGCTGACGCTTGTCAGCGTGATACTGGCAGGTATATTGGTTTTGCAAATAATTGCTTCAGTATAAGTAAATTGTTACTGATGTTTGGCAAGTATTGATTCGCTAATAATTGAAATCTACTAGGGCAAGATTCTCACTATATGCCTGCATTCTGCCATTTCATGAAACGGCATTCTGATGCTAAGTAATCAAGTCTGTCGGAACACAAACTTGATGTTCCTGTAAACACGCTTTAGACCGTAACCTACGGTGCTTTAAGTTGGGATGCTGTATTACAGCCGGCAACGTCTAAAATTAAAGAATTCACCACCAGAATGCGGAACTTTGTGACATTCTGCTTCCGATGCAAACCAGATAGTCAATTTTCCCGAAAACAGAACTTCAACCGTTCGCCTTCAGGGGCACGCCGTTTTAGGGTCGTCTTCTGTAAAACGCTGTAAGGACAACGCAAAATTTCAGCGACATACAATGCCGGCGGAGATGCCCGCCGAAGTGAACACGTCACCTTCCTGATACTTAACGCT
This sequence comes from Gallionella sp., assembly GCA_024641025.1. Taxonomy (GTDB): domain Bacteria; phylum Pseudomonadota; class Gammaproteobacteria; order Burkholderiales; family Gallionellaceae; genus Gallionella. The sequence continues at coordinate 29,908 of JAHEDW010000012.1, read as the reverse complement.
GCTGCCAACCAGCGTGTGGCAACTTTTCATGCGCCCGTGTTAACTGCGTGGCTGATCCAACAGGCGATCTGTCATCGCGTTGAGGCTATTTTTTCGGCGTATAGCTAAACTTTTGGCCGCCGACGCTGGCTTCATACATCAGCCCGCCTTTCGCGACTGTGAAAATAGCCATGCCCCGGTAGTAGCTCCCCGAGGTCTTGGCGTCATGCTTGCCGCCACTCGCACCGGCAGAAGAACCGGTGGTCGTCGCTTGTGCTGAAGCACCGGCGGTAATCGCTACAGCCGATGCCTGCGCGCCGAACTCGAAATTTCCTCCGATGAATTCGCCGAACGCGCGTTTGTCTTCAAAGAATATGATTTGGCTGAAGGCTTGCCCGCCTAACTGAAAGCCAACAGTGATCTGGGTCATCGATGTATCGCCCACGTATTTGCCCTCGGCATACACCCGGCCTGAGCCATGCGCACCTCCAATTCCGATGCCACCTTTGCCGATAGTCGGAAACACGGCATACCCGAAGCTCGTCTTGAAAAACTGTCCGCTTTCACCGGCTTCACGGAACACGTTGATCGTATCCACGTATTCATCGCCAAAGGCTTGGACGGTCGGTAAAATCAATAGCGAAAAGATGAGAAGTTTGCGCAGTAATATGTACATGGTTGATCCCTCCATTGGTTGAACGATGATAACGGTACACTAAATTTGAAATTTAGGGACGATATTGAGGAACTGCTTATGGCACTGAGTGGTCGTTTGATCCTTGCAATAGCCTTTTCGAATGTAGTAATTCGTTCCGACAGACTTTATTAATCGGTATCATTCCCTGCTATGTGCCAAATAGTCACTCGACCGTTACTGATTTCGCAAGGTTTCTTGGCTTGTCCACGTCTGTGCCCTTTTGAAGGGCGACGTAATATGCGAGCAATTGCAACGGGATAGTGTGCAGAATCGGACTCAAATATCCGGCATGTTCTGGCATCTGCATGATGTGTACGCCGTCAACCTCACGAATATGGGTGTTCGCATCGGCAAAAACATACAACTCACCGCCACGTGCACGCACCTCCTGTAGATTTGACTTCAGTTTCTCCAACAAAGCATCATTCGGTGCAACCGATATTACCGGCATGTATTGATCCACCAGCGCCAAAGGTCCATGCTTCAACTCTCCCGCCGGATAGGCTTCAGCATGAATGTACGAGATTTCCTTGAGCTTGAGTGCGCCCTCTAGCGCGATTGGATAATGCAGTCCTCGTCCCAGGAAAAGTGCATGTTGCTTGTTGGCAAACTTTTCAGCGAGCACGGCAATTTGAGGCTCAAGTTCCAGCACCATTTGCGTCGCACTAGGCAAGTGGCGTAACTCGTTAAGATGTTGTAGCTCTTGTTGTTCAGTCAAACGTCCTCGCTGCTTGGCAAGTACCAATGTTAAAAGGAACAGTGCAGCAAGCTGCGTGGTAAAAGCTTTGGTCGATGCTACGCCAATCTCAGGCCCTGCTCGAGTCAACATTCGCAGTTTGCATAATCTGACCAGCGCGCTTTCCGGGACATTGCAAATCGCAAGCGTATGGCTATGACCTAGCAGCTTGGCATGATTCAACGCGGCTTGTGTATCCGCGGTTTCACCGGATTGGGAAATTACCACCACAAGCGACTTTGGATTCGGCACACTGGTGCGATATCGGTATTCGCTAGCGACTTCTACATTACAACGTACCCCAGCAATCTCCTCAAGCCAAAAGCGTGCCACCAAACCGGCATGGAAGCTGGTGCCGCAGGCTAGGATCAGGATGCTGTCGATATCCGCGAAAGTCGCTGCTGCTTCTGCGCCGAATATACCAGGCACCAGTGATTGACTGTTGCATACTGACTCCAGGGTGTTCGCCAATGCTTGAGGTTGCTCATGGATCTCTTTTTGCATGTAGTGACGATATTCGCCAAGCTGTACGCTTTCGTTACTCAACTCACTCGTCTGCACAACACGATCCACTTTCTTGCCAGCAGCATCATAGATCCGGTATCCACTCCTTCCCAGCTCAACCACGTCACCTTCTTCTAGATAGACAACTTGTCTTGTTACCGGCAACAGTGCCGATACATCTGATGCTATGAACAACCCACTATCTCCAACACCAAGAAGCAGAGGGCTTCCGCGCCGGGCACATACGAGTCGATCCGGATCATCTGCAGCTATCACACCAATGGCGTAAGCACCCACCAACTCTGCAAGTGCTGCCTGAGTGGCTTCCAGCAATTTCTTTCCTTGAACATAGTGGCTGTGTATCAGGTGTCCGATGACTTCTGTATCGGTATCTGATGTGAATTCGTATCCATTCGCAGCTAGCAGGCTGCGTAATTCTTCATAGTTCTCGATGATTCCGTTATGTACCACAGCAATCTGATTTTTACTGATATGCGGATGAGCATTACGCTCGCTGGGAATCCCATGCGTTGCCCACCGGGTATGTGCGATTCCGATCAGGCCCTGGGTGTTTGTACTTTTTCCGGTAAGCTCGACAACTCGTCCGGTACTTCGAATTCGCTCAAGCTTTCCATCATGCACAACCACCAGGCCAGCAGAATCATAGCCACGGTATTCCAGGCGCCTCAATCCTTCAAGCAAGATCGGCACGACATTGCTTTGTGCCACTGCACCTACGATTCCGCACATTTTCTATTTCGCTTTCATTGGGCGTTTCCAGCCCTTGATGGTGGTTTGCTTGCCACGCGAGAGGGTAAGTTCTCCTGCCGGCGCGTCTCGGGTGATGGTCGAGCCAGCGCCGATCGTCGCTCCCTTGCCAACAGTCACCGGAGCAACCAATTGTGTGTTCGAACCGATGAATACATCGTCCTCGATGATCGTGCGATGTTTGTTAGCGCCATCGTAATTGCATGTAATGGTTCCCGCACCTACATTGACCCTGCTACCAATCGTGCTGTCTCCGATATAGCTGAGATGATTTGCCTTGCTATAAGCTGCAATCTCACTGTTTTTTACTTCTACGAAATTGCCTATGTGCACCTCATCATTCAGCTTGGTACCAGGGCGCAAGCGAGCATAAGGACCAATATGACAGTTTGCACTCACTTCGCTGCTATCAATGTGGCTATAAGGTAAGATTTCTGTGCCCTCGCCGATGTTGGCATTCCTGATCACGCTGTAAGCACCCACTCGCACCTTGTCACCCAGATTTACCTGACCCTCAAAAATGCAGCCAACATCGATCTCGACATCATGCCCGCAAGTCAGCTTGCCACGTATATCGATACGTGACGGATCAGCCAATGTCACCCCCTGAACCAGCAAACGAGATGCAGTCACCAGTTGCCAGGTGCGCTCGAGTACGGCTAGTTGCGACTTGCTGTTTATCCCGTGAATCTCCCATTCATGGCTGGGTTGCACGGTATGCACAACCATACCCTGCTTTACAGCCATGCTGACGATATCAGTGAGGTAGTACTCACCCTGTGAGTTGTTGTTCTGTAATTTGGCAAGCCAAGCTTGAAGGCTTTCTGTAGGCGCGAGCAGGATGCCAGTATTCACTTCCCTGATATCGCGCTGTTCAGGTGTGGCATCCTTTTCTTCGACAATGCAAAGAACATCGCCTTTTGAGTCTCGAACTATACGACCATATCCGGTCGGATTCGCCAGATGCACCGTTAGCAATACCAGACCGTTGTTACCCGCTTGCACCATTTGATGCAGGGTGCTGTGCTGGATCAACGGCACATCACCATACAACACCATCGTCAAACTGTCTGAATCAAGATGGGGCATCGCCTGTTGCAGTGCATGTCCAGTGCCTAGTTGCGGTTCCTGGATAACGAATCTGGCTACATACTGTTGCATCGCTTTCGGGACCATCTCGCCGCCATGCCCATATATCACACAGACCTGTTTCGGCTTGAGTTCGGTCGCACAGTCCAGCACATGCTGCAGTAGCGGCTTTCCGGCAAGCCTGTGCAGCACTTTTGGCTTTTCAGAGTACATGCGCGTGCCTTTGCCAGCAGCGAGGATGACGATATTTAGCGTGGTCATGTTAGGCCTAGTTGTTTAGCATGATTATAAAGGAAAGCGGGACTGCGACTATATAATTAGTCGGGTTAGACCTAGTGCACAGGCCTAAGCATGGCTCACACTTCAGGACGAATTTGCTTTGTGCTCCGAAATGAAGCGAACGACTTACTTAAAGGATAAGGATGAAAGGTGAATTCCATTTGATCCGTTAGCATAGGACAAACACCGATAAGGTATTCCAAATCCGTCTTACTAATTATTCAGTAATACACCGATATTAAATTCGTTTTGATAAAGACATCATGGCAATCAGGGCGATAGTGCATTACTTCGCAAATTTGCTATAAATGAACCTGAGTTGACTTACTGCTAGCTTAGTTATTCAAGTATATGTGAACACACTACCTATAAACTATCAAAATAAGAAGGTGTGGTTTTTAGATTCGTATATCGCTCGATTTCGACATCAACTCACTATTCGATGGTTTGTAACTCGTTTTAATACATTCTTTTCACAATACATTCATAAATAACATAGTCAAGGTACAATTTTATGACTTTTAATTAAATTTCATTTGTCGTTTCTGAATTTGAAAATTGTACAATTGGTCAATGTTTTCTTCTATATCTAGGGGTAAATCCATGAACACATCAACTTATACGAAGCTTATTATTGTCGCTATGCTCGGTCTGCTCACTGGTTGCCCAAGCGGTGGGGGAAGTGGTTCAGTTGGACCCGCACCTGTACCTAACAATGTGCCTCGCTTTGCTTATGTCGCAGACTGGAGCAAAGGTAGTGTTTCAACCTATGTTGTTGATGCATCGACTGGACGTATCAAGTATATCGGGAAGATTATCGCGGGAACGAATCCCGTATCGGTCGCGCTTGATCCAAGCGGTAAGTACGCATATGTAGCACACTGGGAGGTGGGTGGAGGGATCGGTAAAGTATCGCAATTCACAATTGGTACTGACGGCAGCCTCACTTCAATGGCTACCCCACAAATCAACGCAGGTGACGGCCCTCGCTTTGTCACAGTTGATCCAACAGGACGTTTCGTTTACGTTGCGAATTACGCCAGCAACAATATTTCGCAATTCAAAATCAATCTGGACGGGAGCCTATTGCCGATAGCAACCACTACTTCTCAGCCAATGACTGGGCCATTTTCAATCTCCGTAGACTCGGGTGGTAAGTACGCCTACGTAGCAAATTACGATGGTGATAGTGTTTCAATTTTTTCCATAAACTCAACTAGTGGTGTACTGACTCAGATCGATGCTGATCCAGCTTCGCCAAATATGAATATTCCAGCAGGCTCCAGCCCTTCATCGATTGCGATTGATCCTAGTGGTACTCACGCATATGTAACTAATTTTGGTGGCAACACCTTGTCCCAGTACACGATCAATCAGATGGATGGAAGTCTCAGCGCAATGGCAGATGCACCGACAAATACCGGTCCTCGCTCAATTGCAATAGATCCATCTGGATCGTATGCGTATGTTTCGAATTGGGGATCAACTTCCTCTGTAGGAACCAAAGTTTCTAAGTACAAGATCGATCCATTGAACGGCACTCTCACAGCTTTTGACGTATTCGATGCAGGAGCCAGACCCATCTACACCAGTGTTGATCCAAGCGGAAAATTTGTCTTCGTAGCGAATGAAGTTAGCGATGATATTTCGCTTTTTATGATAAATCCGGCAAACGGAAACCTGAGTTCAAATTCACCATCCACGATCGCAGCACAAGGTGCACCGATTTCAATTGCAATTAGTCATGGTACTGCAGCAGTATTTCCAGTTCCAAGATATGCCTACGTTGCAAACGCAGGTTCTCTTAACTTAGATGTTTCAAAGTACACAATAGATCCAATAAATGGCAGCCTGATGGAAATCACTAACCCGGTAAATTCAGGTGATAAGCCCGTTTCTGTAACTGCCGATCCCAGTAGAAAATTTGTCTACGTGGCAAACCAGACAAGTTCAGATATCTCAGGTTTCCTGATTGACGCCGCCAATGGTGAGCTAACGAAGATCATTTGTGGTACGGCAGGAACAATTGGTTGCAGTACTTCTGATCCGACTAACTTTGCAGCGGGTCTGAACCCAAATTCGGTAACGGTAGATCCAAGCGGCAAGTATGCTTATGTCGCCAACTATGGTGCTGCCACCATCTCCGCATATACAATTAATTCAACCTCAGGAGCACTTACACAGATCGACGCGAATGCTTCGACAACTACTATTATTGATAATTTTCCAGCTGGTGTGCGTCCGGCATCAGTCGCAGTCGATCCAAGCGGCAAATACGCATATTCAGCAAACCATGGTACCAGTGATATATCAGCCTACATGATTAGCTCCGCTACGGGTGCGCTAACGAGAATCATTTGTGGCTCATCAGGTACAAGTGGTTGCGGAACTTCTGATCCGGCTAACTTTGCTGCGATAAACCAGCCTACCTCGGTCGTAGCCGATCCAAGCGGTCAGTTCGTTTATGTGACCAACTCCGCAAGTGGAATTGTTCAAAATGTTTCACAATATAAAATTGACTTGGGCGGACGCCTCAGCCCTATGATTCCATCGACGGTTGACGCACTAAATGGCTCTGGATCAATCTTTATAACCACTGACTCGATCGGCAAGTTTGTCTACGTTGCAAACGAAGGTGATGATAATATTTCCCAGTTTCAAATAGAGCCTCTTAACGGCACTCTATCTTTGGTAAACACCGTTTTGACTGCAAATTTGCCCCACTCCATCACACTTGATCCGAGCGGCGAGTTTGCGTATGTCACCAATTTCGGTGCTGATAGTATCTGGTGGTACAAGGTTGATCAGATCAATGGCACTCTTAACATGACAAATGCCACTGCAGGACCTCCAGGAATTGGTCCTAATTCGATTACAACTATCGGCACCTACCAATAATCACATCCTCCGGCGCAACAAAGCGCCGGACTTTTGGACAAACCAAAAGTGCTGTTCCAATTTATTAATAGAATTGGCATATAATTTTATGGCCATTGTTAATTATCTTCTAAAATAGCGTTGTTTGGTTGTTCTCATGCATCAATTACACATCCTCTTAATACATACTTGCCTTCCACTTATGTTTTAATACCTTTCGTCAATTAACCTTGCACTTCAACTTTGTTCTGGTATAAAGCGCACAGGCTGAGTACAGCAATAATATTTTGTCTATTCGCCTTACCGTTTGCTTCGCTCTGAAGGGTACTATGCATATCAGAAGTACGGAAGATCGCCGTAAAGCCATGCCTTTTGGATCGAAAGGACCTTGGTTAACCCGGGGAGCAATGGGCGGATTGGTCTTTACCGATCGTAGAAAGGGTGAACGTCGCTCTTCGAATAACACTACAAATAGTGTCAGTGATGCCCAAAAATGATCGATACATTGTATGTGGCTTTTATTCTAATCTCGTTCTGTTTCTTGCCTGTAATAAATTCAAGATTATCTTGTAGAACTTCTCGGGCTGGAAATGAAACGAAAAAATATAACCCAATTTCAAATTCTGGCATTCTTGTCATAGACTGTTTCCGTCTATACAGCCAGAGCTGATGAATGAAAGCATTCAAATATGCATTGCTAGGCCTGATTGGTGTAATAGGCATGCTGATATCGATGTTCGGGCCCGTCAGAATCCCCTTCGTCGAGTCGGTAGCAAAATCCTATTATCGCTATGCACTTGGTGCACTACTTATTGTCCTGTTAGTCATCACAGCCATACTGGGACTTTTTGTACTTGCATTCGACGCAAATAATTTCAAGTCCGAGATCAAACAATTCGTCAAGGAACACACGCAACGCGAATTGGTAATTGAAGGTGATATCAAAGTCACATTCTTCCCCAAACTCGGCTTGGACACAGGAAAAATGGCATTGACCCAGCGAAACAGTGCAAAGGTATTTGCTTCTGTTGACAATGCTCGGCTTTATATCGCCTGGTGGCCATTGATCAAAAGACAGATAGTATTCGATCACGTCGTGATCAACGGAATTCATGCCAATTTAATCCGCCTTCATGACGGTTCTACCAACTTCGAAGACTTGCTGATAAGCGAAGAGCATCTCGCGCCTTTAACCTTTGATATTGATAGTGTACGAGTCACAGACTCTTCTATAAGTTGGCTGGATGAGATGGAGTCACAGCGCTTCAGGCTGCATGATTTGCAACTTGAGACTGGTAGGATCGCTGATACTGCACCGAGCAACCTGATGGCGAGCTTCAACTTATCTTCTGAGCAACCTTATGTAAATTCAATGATTCAACTAAAGAGTCGATTGTATTTTGATTGGAAGGCAGGACGCTACGAATTTGCCGATCTTGAGGGAAAGCTTGAAGGCGGCATAGGGCAATTCAAGCAACTTTCACTGGATTTCGGTGGAACCCTGGATTCCTACCCTAATCTGGGATTATTTAGCCTGGAGGATCTAGTTGTCTCTACGTCCGGAATTTTCGATGAGCGCAGTCTTTCAGCAAAACTAAATGTTCCATCTTTGAAGTTGAGCAACATGGTGATCTCCGGAGAACACCTTGTTCTAGACGCAAACATGTCTTCGCCAAACGATTCTTTATCGTTGGCATTACAGATGCCCAGATTTGAAATTTCTAACTGGATTATGAAATCATCTGATCTTGTAGCTGACTTCAACATTGCAAGTGGAGACAATTATCTAAGTGGCAATCTTAACAGCCCTTTCATCATCAGCATGGAATTGACGGTTCCAAAGCTGCAGCTTGAAACTTTTAAGCTCAATATTACTGGCAATCATTCTTTGTTATCGAGTGAGGTTCAATCCATTACTACAGGTATGTTAGTCCTGGATTACGGAACGCAGATTGCACAACTTGATTTTGAAACCAGAATTGACGACAGCATGATCTCGGGAAAGCTCAACATAAGTGATTTCAACCATCCGGCATACTCTTCTCAAATTAGTGTGAGCCATTTTGACTTTGATAAGTATCTTTCAAGCGAATGGACAAAGCATTTATTAGACGATATGACAATTATTAATACGACTTCCCTTAAGGACATGATACTGGATGGAAGCTTGACTGCTGATGATATCAAAGTAAATCAGATTCAAGTTAAATCACTTTCAGCAGATATCAATATCGGTCATTCGAGAATTATTATATCTCCGCTCACTGCAAATTTATTTGCAGGCTCTTTGTCAGGCAGTATCAGTATTGATGCACAAGATTCACCTGAGGTTTCGATAAAACAGAAAATTCAGAACATAAGCATGGACGAAATGCTTTCAGGTTCTTCCTTCGCAGACAAACTCGAAGGCAAGGCTGACATAGAATTAGAGATGGTGACTAAGGGAAATACCATGAGATCTTTACAAAATGCGCTTAGCGGCAAAGTTGCTGTCGCGCTTACACATGGTTCGCTCGCTGGTATCAATCTCAAATCTGCATTAATCGATGGAAAGAGTGATTTGGGAACCTCAAATAATGAAAGGATAATTTCTGGTAACTTCAATGACAGAACCGAATTTATCGAATTTAATGCGAATTTCAATTTAAAGGATGGCGTGGGAAGCTGTACTAGTTTTGATATGAAGTCCCCAATGATTTCAGCTACTGGCAAGGGCTGGGTTGAACTCGAATCAGGAAATTTTGATTTTTTGCTAAATGCCACGGTATCTTCACAGGTCAGTCGTCGTAAGGCCGGAGACCTGACTGATTTTAGGGGCGTCACTGTCCCGCTACGCGTGAGTGGAACCCATTTTTCCCCTGTTTTCGCGATAGATTTTGCTTCTGCCAGTGGTGTGATTATTCCTTCCCTGGGTGCTGCTAGGGTTCCCAAGACTGCAGACGTGACTTCCGCTGAATCCTCCTCTGCAGCAACCGTAGTTCAGCGTAAGGGGAGGATCACTGGTAGTTCCAGCAAATCCAAAACCAGTTCTCCATCTATTAAGTGAGAAAGTAAACTCCTTTCCCTTGATCATATTCTGATACAGTTCCCTTTAAATCATGCTATATCTATGCTAATTTTGATTGTGTTAGACTTTTGTACTCACTCCTGAACTTGTTTATTTAACTAAATACTGACGCCCATGTCGCACATAAGAGATATCCTTGACCGCATTGTGTTGGTTGCCGCAGTGATCGCTGCGGGTTGCATTCCCAGCTTCATTTCACAGTACCGTCAACGCATTGGCGGCATGCTTGATCAGGTACTCCAAGACCTCGCGCCGTTCCAGCTTATCGCCAACAAGAATCATCACGGAAGCCTACAGGAACTGATTCAGCATCACATGGATAGTTCGGACTCGACTTTTTATAATGAAGGAGCAGCAATTCGTGCAATGGTCGAATCTGCAGAGCAATTGCGGAACACATTTCAGGCACTCGATACCGATTTGTTCCACCAGATTAGCTACCTTGCTGCCAAAATCGACCCGCTCATAGCACGTGCAACTTGGGATGTTTTTTCTCCGTCTTTCGATTTGACGGTTCAAAGCATTGTGTTTGGCTCTATCGTCGGTGTTCTGATTTGGATGGCGTTTCTTGCTGTCTGGTACCTATTCGACCGACTGATTGGAATTCTTATCGCTAGATGACTGACTGCAATGGTTAATGGTAAAAAAATGCAGCCTAAGCTGCATTTTTTATTACTTAAAAATCAGTGTCCCGTTCGTTTGCGGATCTGATTAATTGCATGCAGTTGAGCTATGGCCTCTGCAAGCTCGGATTGAGCTTGAGCATAATCAATGTCGGAAGTGCGATTCTTTATCGCTTCTTCTGCGGCCTGCTTAGCCTGCAAAGCGCGCGCTTCATCCAGATCCCCGCCTCTAATTGCAGTATCTGCCAGAACCGTCACGACACCAGGCTGCACCTCAAGCATTCCGCCTGACACGTAGATCAGCTCTTCTTGCTCCTGGTCTGGACGCTTGATCCTGACTGAACCGGGCTTGATACGCGTCATCAATGCTGTGTGACGAGGATAAATCCCGAGTTCGCCCATCTCACCTGGAACGACAATAACTTCTGCCAACCCTGAAAAAATTGAGGCTTCCGCGCTCACAACATCTACATGTACGGTCATTGCCATGGCTATTCCCATTCCTCTTTAGAGTGTTTTGGCCTTTTCAACTGCTTCTTCAATACCACCGACCATGTAGAAAGCTTGTTCTGGGAGATGATCGTATTCACCATCCACGATGCCCTTGAATCCCTTGATCGTGTCCTTGAGCGTAACGTACTTGCCAGGACTGCCAGTGAAGACTTCCGCAACGTGGAAAGGTTGTGACAAGAATCGCTGGATCTTGCGTGCGCGCGCAACAGCCAGTTTGTCCTCCGGTGCCAGCTCATCCATACCCAGAATCGCAATGATGTCGCGCAATTCCTTGTAACGTTGCAATGTAGCCTGAACACCGCGCGCCACGTTGTAGTGCTCTTCACCTACAACCAACGGATCGAGCTGACGGGAAGTCGAGTCCAACGGGTCAACCGCAGGATAGATTCCCAATGAAGCAATATCGCGAGACAACACTACGGTTGAGTCGAGGTGAAGAAAGGTGGTCGCTGGTGACGGGTCAGTCAAGTCGTCAGCTGGAACATACACTGCCTGGATAGATGTAATCGATCCCACCTTTGTGGATGTAATACGCTCTTGCAGTCTACCCATTTCTTCAGCCAATGTCGGCTGGTAACCCACAGCAGAAGGCATACGACCTAGCAGCGCAGACACTTCCGTTCCAGCCAGAGTATAGCGATAGATGTTGTCCACAAAGAACAGAATGTCACGACCCTCGTCCCGGAATTTTTCCGCCATCGTCAAACCAGTCAATGCAACACGCAGACGGTTTCCTGGTGGCTCGTTCATCTGACCGAAAACCATTGACACTTTATCCAGAACGTTGGAATCTTTCATTTCATGATAGAAGTCGTTACCTTCACGGGTACGCTCACCTACCCCAGCAAAAACTGAAAGACCACTATGTTGCTTGGCGATGTTGTTGATCAGCTCCATCATGTTGACGGTCTTGCCCACGCCTGCGCCACCGAACAACCCTACCTTGCCACCCTTTGCAAATGGGCAAACCAGATCGATCACCTTGATGCCGGTTTCAAGCAAATCAACTGAAGGTGAGAGTTCGTCGAACTTCGGCGCTTTTTGGTGAATTTCTCGCTTTTCATCACACTTGATCTCACCGGCATCGTCAATCGGGCGGCCCAGCACATCCATGATGCGGCCCAAGGTTCCGCTGCCAACAGGAACCGAAATTCCTTTGCCGGTTGAGTTGACTGGCATACCACGACGCAAACCGTCGGAAGATCCCATCGCAATTGTTCGAACCACACCGTCGCCAAGTTGTTGCTCAACTTCGAAGGTTAAACCTTCTTCTGCTGTTGAAGATCCCACGTCAGCAAGATACAGCGCTTCGTAAACATTGGGCATTTGATCGCGTGGAAATTCGATGTCGACCACAGCACCGATACACTGAACGATTTTTCCTTGTTTCATTTTTAATGATTCCCCGTCTAGATTAATTTTTTAATGTCAGCCCGACCTTTAGCCAACTGCAGCGGCGCCACTCACGATTTCTGAAATTTCGCGGGTGATGGCAGCTTGACGCGCCTTGTTGTATACCAATTTCAGCTCGCCGATTACGCTCTTCGCATTGTCCGATGCAGCCTTCATCGCCACCATCCTTGCGCTTTGCTCAGATGCCATGTTTTCCACAACGGCTTGGTAAACGAGCGACTCAATATAGCGCAACAACAGCTCATCAATCACCTGTTTAGCATCCGGCTCATATATATAATCCCAGCTTCCCTCTGCTGTTCCCAGATCTTCACCATTCAGTGGGAGCAGTTGTTCGACGCAAGGCTCTTGCTTCATAGTATTGACGAAGCGGTTGTAGCTTATGTGTACCGCGTCAATTTCGCCGGCAGTGTATGCATCCAGCATCACCTTTACCGCACCGATCAGTTTCTCGATATGTGGTGTATCGCCAAGACCGGTAAGATGCGAATTGACCTTGGCGCCAATGCGAGTCATAAACCCAAAACCTTTGTTGCCAATCGGACAGACAACAATTCCTTTGCTCTCACCTTCCCAATCCTTCATCCGACCAATAGCAAGCCGTAGGATATTGGTGTTCAATCCGCCGCACAAACCTTTGTCAGAAGTCACTACAATGAGGCCGACGTTTTTATTCTCTTCTCGCTTGACCAGAAATGGATGCTTGTATTCCGGATTGGCACGGGATAGGTGAGCTGCAACAGCGCGTATCTTTTCCGCATAGGGACGAGCTGCACGCATGCGATCCTGCGCTTTGCGCATCTTGGCTGCTGCTACCATTTCCATGGCGCGCGTAATCTTGCGTGTATTTTCTACACTCTTGATCTTGGCGCGGATCTCTTTACTGCCAGCCATTTTTCACCCCGCCTTAATAAACAGCCGTAGACTTGAATTTCTCAATCGCCGTAGCCAAAAGTTTCTCGTTATCAGCATTAAGATCTTTGCTTGACTCAATTGAATCTAGCACGTTTTTGTTATTGGTTTTGAGGTAAGAATGCAATGCTGATTCAAATGCCAATGCCTTGTTTACCGGAACATCATCGAAATATCCCTTGTTGACCGAGAACAACGTCACTGCCATGGTTGCAACGGACAGCGGTGAATACTGCAATTGTTTCATCAGTTCGGTTACTAGGCGACCACGCTCCAACTGTTTGCGAGTGGCTTCATCGAGATCCGATGCAAATTGTGCGAACGCTGCCAATTCACGGTACTGAGCGAGAGCAAGACGCACACCACCACCGAGTTTCTTGATTACTTTTGTTTGTGCTGCACCGCCCACACGAGATACCGAAACACCGGCGTTTATCGCTGGGCGGATACCTGCGTTGAATAGGTCAGTTTCCAAGAAGATTTGTCCGTCGGTGATTGAAATCACGTTGGTTGGAACGAATGCGGAAACGTCACCGGCTTGTGTCTCAATAATCGGTAGCGCTGTTAACGAACCGGTTTTGCCTTTGACTTCGCCCTTGGTGAAAGCTTCTACGTAGTCGGCATTCACCCGCGCTGCACGCTCCAGCAATCGTGAGTGCAAATAAAACACATCACCAGGATAAGCTTCTCGACCTGGCGGACGGCGTAGCAACAGAGAGATCTGGCGATACGCCCATGCTTGTTTGGTCAGATCGTCATAAACGATCAGAGCGTCCTGCCCACGATCACGGAAATATTCTCCCATCGTGCAACCTGCATAGGGTGCCAGGAACTGCATTGCAGCAGAATCGGATGCGGTTGCAGCAACCACTATGGTGTAACCAAGCGCACCATGCTCTTCTAGTTTGCGTACCACGTTGGCAATCGTCGAAGCTTTCTGACCGATAGCAACATACACGCAGGTCATGTCCTGACCCTTCTGATTGATGATGGTGTCTACCGCGACTGCCGACTTGCCGGTCTGGCGGTCTCCGATGATAAGTTCTCGCTGACCCCGGCCGATTGGAACCATTGAGTCAATCGATTTCAATCCGGTTTGTACTGGCTGATCGACTGACTTACGCGCAATCACGCCTGGCGCAACCTTTTCTATCTTGTCCGTCATCTTCGCGTTGACCGGGCCCTTGCCATCGATAGGCTGCCCCAGTGCATTCACTACGCGCCCACACAATTCTGGCCCAACGGGTACTTCAAGAATTCGGCCTGTGCATTTGACGGTGTCTCCCTCAGTGATGTGCTCATACTCACCCAGAATAACGGCACCGACGGAATCTCGCTCTAGGTTTAGTGCAAGACCAAAAGTATTGCCAGGAAATTCCAGCATCTCACCCTGCATTACGTCTGAGAGACCGTGTACACGGACGATACCGTCAGTAACACTAACTACCGTTCCTTCGGTACGCGCTTGTGTAAGCGCTTCGAAGTTGTCGATGCGACTGCGAATCAGATTACTAATTTCAGAAGGGTTGAGCTTCATGTGAATATCCTCATTGATAATTCTTTTAACAGGCCTGTTGTTTTCTTTTAAGCTAGCGCGTTTGACATTTCACTGAGACGGGTGCGCGCAGAACCATCGATCACCTTGTCTCCGGCACGTATCACGACACCGCCTAGCAATTCCTTATTTACTTTGCATACCAGTTTTATCTCGCGTCCCATACGCGCTTTCAAAGAACTGATGATTTTTTCTTGTTGTGCTGCAGTTAGCTCGAACGCAGAGTCAACAATGACATTCACGGTCTTCTCGGCATCCGCACGTAACCCCTCAAATATGGCGACGATCTCAGGCAACAGGAGTAAGCGCTGATTGTCGACTAGTATTCGAACGAAGTTACGTTGCTGCACTTTTGCCTGGGTGCCAAGCAAACCTTCCATAAGGCCTTCAACTTGCTTTTTGGCAACGCGCGGATTTGTAACCACTGCGCGCACTTCAGGATGGCACACTGCCTCCGCGAGAGCGAGCAGCATCTCTGACCAACCTTTCAAGTCAGCCAGTTTTTGAGCTTCCTCAAAAGCAGCTTGTGCGTAGGGCCGCGCTGTAGTTATGGCTTCTGACATGATGATCAGATTTCTGTTACGAGCTTGTCTAGCAGCTCGTTATGCGCCTTGGCATCGATTTCACGAGCTAGGATCTTACTGGCACCGGCAAGCGCGATTGACGACACTTGAGTACGCAATTGTTCCTTGGCGCGAAATACTTCCTGATCGATCTCTGCCTTAGCCCCTGCAATAATTCGCTCACCTTCGACCTTGGCTTGTTCCTTGGCGGCCTCGATAATTTCGCTTGCGCGTTTTTCACCATTGGCTACTATTTCACCGACCTTTTCTTTTGCTTCACGCAAAATCTCTGCCGAGCGTTTAGCTGCCAATTCCAGATCGTGCTTTGCCCGTTCCGCATCTGCCAATCCATCGGCGATCTGCTTGCGGCGTTCATCAAGTGCGTTCATGATCGGTGTCCACACGAATTTCATGCAGAACCATACGAACAGAGCGAACATGATCGTTTGAGCGAGAAGAGTTGCATTGATATTCATGCAAGCTACCTTTCTTGAATTATGCGAATTCGCTTAGTGTGGATTAACTAACGACCGCAAACATGATGTACATCGCGATACCGACGGCAATCATCGGAACCGCATCGACCAGACCCATTACCACGAAGAACTGGGTACGCAGCATAGGAATCAGCTCAGGTTGGCGTGCAGCGCCTTCCAAGAAGCGTCCGCCCAAAATACCGATACCAACGGCGGCGCCCAGTGCGCCCAAACCCATCATCAGCGCTCCGGCGATGTAAAGCAGTGCATTTGCCATTTCCATTTTTTATTTCTCCTGGTTTAAAAGTTAAAGTTAAAAATAAATATTGTCGAACATGTTAATTTCAATGATGCTCTTGGTGTGCCATGTCCAGATAAACTACCGTCAGCGTCATGAAAATGAACGCTTGTAGCGTCACAATCAGAATGTGAAATATCGCCCAGCCCAGTGACAACAGAATCTGAGATCCATACAGGGTTGCGTTGCCAACAGACATTCCTGCCCATGCTCCGCCCATCAAAGCGATAAGGATAAAGATCATTTCACCAGCATACATATTTCCAAACAGACGCAATGCCAATGAGATTGGCTTAGCAATCAGGTTTACTCCCTCTAGCAGAAGATTGACTGGCATACCCCATTTCCCGAACGGTTGAAGAGTCAACTCTCCCACGAAGCCTCCAAGGCCTTTCATCTTCACGCTGTAATAGAGCACCAGAATGAATACTCCTATCGCCATTCCAAACGTGGCATTCGGATCAGTACTTGGAACCACCTTGAAGAAGGGAACGCCCAATTGATGCATCAACAGCGATGTATAGTCTATCGGCAGCAAGTCCATCAGGTTCATGGAAAAAACCCAAAAGAATATGGTGAGCGCTAATGGGCCCAGCATATTGTTCTTACCTGAAAAGGAGCCACGTACGCTGCTGTCAATAAATTCGATTGACCACTCGCAAAAATTTTGAAGTCCATTCGGTGTTCCTGCAGTAGCGCTCTTGGCGGCCCTACGGAACATGAACATGATGATTGCCCCAAGCAACAGGGACATCAAAAATGTATCAAGATTGAGTGCCCAAAAGCCCATCGCCTTGGCATCCTCAGCGCTGTGCGCAATACCCCAAGTACCATCAGGCAATTTGCCATAGGTGAGATTTTGTAGATGATGCTTGATGTACTCTGCTGATGTGAGCGCTTCGCTAGACATATTTAGTCACTATCTCAATCTTGTAATTTGATCAGGAACAATCGGGCTACCAACAGCACCGCTTGACCCACCACAAAGCCACCCAGCAAAGCGAATGGCGGTAACTTCAATGCTGCCATGCATAAACCGAGCAGCATTGCCACCACCAGAAAACGCTCGGCGGCGTAAAAATACATGAGTCGTAGTTGATGATGTGCGTTCTGGACAGAAGTCAAAGCCGCTCGAGACATTCTCCAAGCCAGCAAAGCTCCGTTGACAACGGAAATCCCCCCTCCACTCAACACCGCTAGCGCAAAATGCGGTGTGCCCTTCGTGAAGTAAGCCAAGCATGCAACTATCAGTGTGGCCAGTATTTGAAGGCTGAACACCTGACGTGCCAATTTTTTTTCTTTGGCTTCGACATTGAAAAGCGCAGCGATAATAGCGGCGTTTTCAGGGGGTGTCAAACATTGTTGCGGTTCATCACCTACGTTTTTGCTCAACTTAACGGCCTGTTTGTAGTCTGCGGATGAAGTCATCCAGCTGATCATTGTTTGTATATTCGATAATCAATTTTCCGCCGCCTTTGTTACCCGGCTTGATATGAACATGCGCTCCTAAAGATGCAGTCAGTTCATCCTGCAATCTCTGGGTATCCCGGTTGATCTTGGTTGATTTCTTCGGAAGATCTTTGACGGGCTCATGAACCTTCTTCTGCACCAAGCCTTCCGCTTCTCTCACGGAAAGGCCTTCCATCACGATTTTATTTGCAACCAATATCTGTTGTGCACTATCCAGAGGCAACAATGCGCGCGCGTGACCCATATCAAGCTTGTTCTCCATCAGCAGATTCTGAACAGCTTTCGGGAGCTTTAACAATCTCAGCAAATTGCTGGCTGCGCTGCGCGAGCGCCCCACCGCATCTGCAGCGAGCTGATGTGTCATTTTGAATTCGTCAATCAAACGCTGGATGCCAACTGCTTCTTCCAATGGATTCAGGTTCTCCCGCTGAATATTCTCAATCAACGCCATCGCAAGGGCCGTACTGTCTGGCACGCTTCGCACCAGCACCGGAACATGGCTCAAACCCGCCAGTTGGGCTGCACGCCATCTTCTTTCTCCAGCAATGATTTCATAGCTGTTATCTTCAAGCTGACGTACCAGAATCGGTTGCATTATTCCCTGGACTTTTATTGATGATGCCAGATCGTTCAATGATGCCTCATCCATTTGTGAACGCGGCTGATACTTTCCCGGCTTGAGCAGCGTAACCTTCAAGTCACGCATAACCTCGTCTTTTTCGCTGTTTCCTCCAGACAACAACGCGTCCAGACCACGGCCCAACCCTTTGTGAAGCTTTGCCATCCTATACTCCTTTATACAGTTGCAACAGGCTGTGCCGTGTTGTTCAATAGCTCTCCGGCCAAAGCAAGATAAGCTTGCGTTCCTTTAGATAGCTTGTCGTGATACATCACCGGAACACCATAACTTGGCGCTTCTGCCAGACGAATATTCCGCGGTATCAACGTTCGATACACCTTGTTGCCGAAGTGTTCTACCAATTGTTCAGAAACCTGCAACGCAAGCGCATTACGCGGATCGAACATGGTGCGCAACAGGCCTTCGATTTCTAAATTGGGATTCAAGTTTGCACGCACTTTTCGTATCGTATTCACAAGGTCACTCAATCCTTCGAGTGCATAATATTCGCATTGCATCGGAATCATCACCGACTTTGCCGCACATAAACCGTTCAAAGTCAATAAGTTAAGAGCTGGCGGACAATCGATTAATACGAAATCGTATTCATGAGTGACTGATTTCAGCGCATCACGCAGTCTCATTTCACGGTTTGTCATGTCCACCAATTCCACTTCGGCGCCAGCCAAATCGCGGTTGGCGGGCAATAAATCATAATTGCCTGCATCTGCATGTACCCGCGCTTCTGTTATCGATTTGTTGCCGAGCAAAACTTCGTAGACGCTAGCCTGCAAGTCACGTTTGTCGATGCCGCTCCCCATGGTGGCATTACCCTGAGGGTCAAGGTCGATCAGCAGGACACGCTGCTTGGCTGCCGCTAGACTGGCTGCAAGATTGACACTGGTAGTGGTTTTCCCCACACCGCCCTTCTGATTTGTTATCGCCAATATTCTTATCATTTCGCTACATTCCCCTTGCATGCCCCAATTACCAAACTGCGTGCCGCGTGAAGACTTGGAACCTGTAACGGTATGACCTGTTCCACGTGACACCCTTCCGGCAAAGTCACCAACGCTTGTTCTGCTTTGCCCTTCATCGCAACCCAACGCCCTTTTTCGCTTATTAGGTGGCGCGTTTTTTCAATAAACTCACCCAGACTGCTAAAGGCTCTCGAAATGATGCCGTCAAACCGTTCAGTGGTTTGCCACGTCTCCACTCTTGCGCAGCTCAAAACGACATTTCGTATCCCCAGTTCGATGATCACCTGCTGTACGAAACTGGTTTTCTTGCTGTTGCTATCCACCAAAGTAAACTGCCAGTCTGGCTGTGCAACAGCCAGTACTATTCCGGGCAAGCCCGCGCCGCAACCGACATCCAACCATCGTCCCGGCCATAAATACGGCATTACAGCAAGGCTATCAAGCAAGTGATTACTTACCATTTGCTGCTGGTCCCGTATTGCAGTCAGGTTGTAAACCTTGTTCCATTTATGCAGCAGCCTCAAGTATTCCAGCAGGGTATGCTGCACCCCCGTATCCAGGGATATCCCAAGCTGATCGCAGCCATACTGCAATTCATCGTTCAAATTCACGCGCGCTTCTGTGTCGGTTGGTTGCCACGAAATCCGCGCTTAAGATGTACCAGCAGCAATGAAATTGCTGCAGGGGTGATTCCAGAGATTCGTGTTGCTTGCCCGATGTTCTCTGGTTTGTGAAGATTGAGTTTTTGTTGAACTTCGATTGATAACCCACGGACTTCCTGATAATTCATGTCCTCAGGCAAAGCGAGGGTCTCATATAACTCGTTGCGTCCGATCTCATCATGTTGTCGTTCGATATAACCGTGATATTTTGCCTGTGTCTCTACTTGATCAGCGACTATTGAGTCAGCCACTCCTGTGCCGGCACATGGCAAAGTCATTAGGCTGGCATAACAAACATCTGGGCGGCGCAACAACTCATGCAAAGTATATTCGCGTTCTATTGGTTTGCCGAGCACGCGCACTGCATCGTCCTCAGGCAGGTTGCGGGGATTTACCCAGGTACTACGCAAACGCTCCTGTTCTCGGGCAATCGCTTCACTTTTGTTCTCGAATGCCTTCCAGCGTAAGTCATTCACGATACCAAGCTTACGTCCGATTTCAGTCAATCTTAGATCTGCGTTGTCTTCACGCAATTGCAAGCGATATTCCGCACGGCTAGTAAACATGCGATATGGTTCTGAAACACCTTGGGTAATCAAGTCATCTACAAGCACACCCAAATAAGCTTCATCACGGCGGGGACACCATGCTTCTTGGTCACGCACTTGAAGTGCCGCGTTAAGTCCGGCCAATAATCCCTGTGCGGCCGCCTCTTCATAACCAGTTGTTCCATTGATTTGCCCGGCAAAGTACAGCCCGCTGATCGCCTTGGTTTCAAGCGAGCTCTTTAACGCACATGGATTAAAATAGTCATATTCGATTGCATAACCTGGACGAAGGATGTGGGCATTTTCCAAACCCTTGATCGACCGCACAAGTTCCAACTGCACGTCAAAAGGCAGACTGGTGGAAATCCCGTTGGGGTAAACTTCGTGTGTTGTCAATCCTTCGGGCTCAAGGAAGATCTGGTGAGAGGACTTATCCGCAAAACGGGTGATTTTGTCTTCAATTGACGGACAGTAACGCGGTCCGACGCCTTCGATAACACCAGTGAATAATGGCGAGCGGTCGAGCCCCCCGCGAATGATGTCATGCGTGCGCTGATTGGTTTCAGTAATCCAGCAAGGCAGTTGCTCGGGATGTTGTCCTGCATTACCCAGAAACGAAAATACCGGTACAGGATCATCCCCGGGTTGTTCCTTTATTACCGAATAATCGATACTCCGTCCATCAATACGGGGTGGCGTTCCAGTCTTTAGCCTTCCCACAGGGAGTTTCAACTCCCGCAACCGATGTGCCAGACTCACTGAAGGCGGATCACCCGCTCGGCCCGCCTGGTAATTTGATTGTCCTACATGAATTAGCCCCGACAGAAAGGTGCCAGTGGTAAGTACCACAGTTCTTGATTTGAAGATTAATCCAAGCTGGGTAACAACCCCGCTCACCCTGTCATGCTCAACGTGCAGATCGTCCACTGCCTGTTGGAACAACCAAAGGTTGGGTTGATTTTCCAGTCGCGATCGGATTGCCTGTTTGTATAACAGCCTATCAGCCTGTGCACGCGTGGCACGAACTGCGGGGCCCTTACTTGAGTTCAGGATACGGAACTGGATACCACTTTCGTCAGTTGCCGCTGCCATTGCGCCCCCAAGCGCGTCCACCTCCTTGACCAGATGCCCCTTTCCTATCCCGCCTATGGACGGATTGCAGGACATCTGTCCCAGTGTTTCGATGTTATGGCTCAGCAACAAGGTCTTGCAACCCGCACGCGCGCTGGCCAGTGCTGCCTCGGTACCAGCATGTCCGCCACCAACCACGATTACATCAAAAACATCAGGAAATCTCATCTTGCCGCCACTCTTAAAGGACGCGCATCATACCTCAGCTAATCGACAATCCCAACCTGATTGTTTCACGTGGAACAAGCCATAGGAATTACAAAATGCGTCAAACCTTGTTTCACGTGAAACAATTCAGACTACTTCCCGATGCAGAAACGGCTAAAGATTTCTCCCAGCAAATCGTCAGGGGTAAATTCCCCAGTGATTTCATTCAAGGCGCTCTGCGCCAAGCGCAGCTCCTCAGCAAATAACTCAGCCTGAGTCAACACAGAGCGTGCCTGATCGAGATGTGATTGAGCCTGGACCAGGGAACGCAGATGGCGCTCACGAGCTATGAATACTTCACCTTCCAGATCACGCCATCCTATTGCTTCCAGCAACTTTTCTTGCAATATTTCGATTCCTTCGCCAGATTTAGCTGAAACTAACACAGACGTTTCCTTAGGATGCAAAACCAACGGAAGACCTTGTACAAGATCGCTCTTGTTTAGAACCAACAGTCGAGGAATATCGGCAGGTAAATCATCCAGGATCACCTTATCTTCCGGGGTCATCCCCTGACTTGCATCCAACAGTAACAAGATCAAGTCAGCTCTTCGCAAAGTTTGGTGTGTAAGCGCGATACCCATGTTCTCTATCTCATCCTGGGAAGTCCGCAAACCAGCCGTGTCCATGATATGCATTTGGACTCCACGAATCTGAATGGACTGACGTATCACATCACGAGTAGTGCCAGGTATGGTGCTGACCAAGGCCAACTCTTCGCCTGCCAACCTATTCAAGAGACTGGACTTGCCAACATTCGGTTGTCCGACGATGGCGATATGCGCACCTTCGCGAAGTAAGCTTCCTTGTTTTGCTGTTTCGAGTGTGTGCTGCAAGCTCAATTGAAGACTGCTCAGCTGTCCATCCCGCCGTTCGATATCATCGTCCGCCAACTCCTCTTCAGGAAAATCAAGCATCGCCTCAACCAGCATGCGCAAATCGATCAATCCATCAACCAATGCATGCACCGAGGCAGAAAACTCCCCTCTCAAAGAGCGCATCGCACTTCGGGCAGCTTGCGTGGTATTTGCCTCGATCAGGTCAGCGACGCTTTCAGCCTGTGCCAGATCCAGTTTGCCGTTCAGGTATGCGCGGCGGGTGAATTCTCCAGGTTGGGCGAGACGGGCACCCAGATCGAGACACCGTTGCAATAGCATTTGCAGCACGGCAGATCCGCCGTGACCTTGCAACTCAAGCACATTTTCACCAGTGTATGAATGTGGCGCAGGAAAGAACAAGGCGATACCTTGGTCAATGATATCGCCAGCCTCGTCGAGAAAATTACTGTAGGAGGCGCTTCGAGCTGCAGGAATCTTACCGAGGATCTTACGGATCAGTTCCTCGATATCTGCTCCAGAAACACGAATCACCCCCACGCCGCCTCGCCCCTGTGCAGAAGCGATGGCTGCAATGGTATCAGCGTTTGGTAGCTGCACCTTTGTTCTCTGCCTCTGCGGCCCGGGTGATGAACCACTGCTGAGCAATCGACAGGACGTTGTTCACGATGGAATACAACACCAGGCCGGCTGGGAAAAAGAAGAACATCACGCTGAAGGCGATCGGCATGATCTGCATCACCTTGGCTTGAATTGGATCGGGTGGCTTCGGGTTAAGCCGCATCTGAACGATCATGCTGACGCCCATGATAACCGGCAGAATGTAATAAGGGTCTGGCGCGGACAAATCGGTAATCCAACCAAAAAATGGCGCATAACGTAATTCTACACTCGCCAGAATGGCCCAATACAAAGCGATAAATACCGGAATTTGTATTAATACCGGCAAACATCCCCCCAAAGGATTGATTTTTTCCTTCTTATACAAATCCATCATTGCGCGATTCAACTGTTCACGGTCATCAGCGTACTGCTGCTTGATTTTCTCTAGCTTAGGAGCAACTACGCGCATTTTTGCCATAGAACGATAGCTAGCTGCTGAAAGCGGGAAAAACAGCATTTTTATCAGTATCGTCAGCAAAATGATAGAAACGCCCCAGTTGCTCATCCAGCCATTAAATATTGACATGAGCCAAAACAAAGGTGTGGATATTATGGTCAGCCAACCATAATCGACCGTCAAACCCAGTCCGGGCGCAATGCTGTCAAGCTTAGTTCGGGCAGGTCCTGCATACAGTGAAGCGCCTTCTACTACTTTCTGTCCAGGATTGATCGTCAGTGCAGGCAAAATTACGCCAACCGAATAAGAATCCCCCTCAAGTTTGCGGGTAAAATACTCTCGGCTGGATTTTTCTTTAGGCAACCAAGCCGCAACAAAGTAATGTTGCAATATGCCTATCCAACCATCTTCAGCCTGCTTCGGATATTCAGTTTTGCCCTTTTCAATTTCAGCGAACTGGACTTTTTGAAACTTCTCCTTGTCTGTATAGACTGCTGCGCCGGTATAGGTCGGGAGGAACTTCATGCTGCCTGTAGGTGGGAGGCTATCCCGAACGAGCTGAAAGTAACTACTAGCTGACACAACTTGATTTCCGAAGTTTTCAAGTTCATAGGATATGTCAATCAGATAACTTCCCTTATGGAAGGTAATTACCTTGGTCGCTTTTAGTGATCCACTATCCACAGCATTCAGACGAACCTGTACCTGATCAGAATTTCCAGTTAGTTCATAACTGTCCTGCTCAGAAACAAACTGGGTTGTGTGATTCGGCAGTCCCGTTCCAAGCAGGCCGCTTTGTGCCAGGTAGTTATGAGTTCCTTCTCCCCGATGAAAGAGCACAAGAGGTTTGCTTTTATCCTGAACATCGGGTTGCCTTAGCAAAGCCAAACGAACGATATCACCACCAATGGTGCTGATTTCCGCTTCAACATAGTCAGTCTTTACAAGTATAGATTTTCCTGACGGACGACCAACAGGTTGCTGAGCGATTGTTTGCTGCCCCAGGTCGGGTTGAGTTGACTGTCCGGTACCACTTGGAAGTGTCGTTTGTGGAGTAGGTAAACCATTGATTGATTGTTCATTTTGCTGAACGAACCGTTCCGGATGCTGATAACGTTGCCACCCATCCCAAACCAGAACCAAGGAAAAGGAAAAGATCAAAAACAAAAACAGTCTCTGTAAATCCATTATCAAGCCTAATTGTTAGGGTGCGGGATCATATCCGCCGGGATTCCAAGGGTTGCAGCGCAGCAATCTTCTGAAGCTTAGCCACCCTCCTTTGATTACACCATGTTTCTCAACGACCAGACAGGCATAACTTGAGCAGCTAGGAGTAAATCTGCACGTTGGAGGGCTAAGGGGACTAATCAGATACTGATAGCCATGTATCAGCTTGATCACGAGCTTGCGCATATATTTTCTATTCGACTGAGCAACATTTTCAAACCTTCGCTTTGCGAGGCTTGTGCTTCAGCGCCTCTTACCATAACAACCAGATCAAGTGGTTGAGCCTTGATGCTATGTTGGCGAAACACCTCTCGAATCGTTCTTTTAATTCGATTTCTCTGTACTGCACCAGCTAATATTCTTTTGCTCGCAATAACTCCAAGTCTGGCATTTCTTTTGCCGTTGCGAACAAAGAATATTTTGAAAAATTTGTTGGTAAGATTTTCTGCTTGAATTACATGGTTGAACCCTTCTGCTCGCAATATTCGATATGCAGAAGTAAATTCACAAGAAACGTGTGCATTATACAGCGAGTCTCGCACGGCCTCTGGCGCGACGAGCCCTAATAACAGCGCGGCCTCCACGAGTTTTCATGCGCACCAAAAATCCATGGGTACGTTTTCTTTTGGTTACAGATGGTTGGTAAGTGCGTTTCATGATCAATCCTCGGTAAATCGTAAAGCACGCTATTACAAAGCGTCAAAGCTCTAGTGTCAAGTTTATTTTACATTATTTGCCTGTGGATAAGTTTTGCTTTGCATTGTAGAATGCATTCACTATTACAGTTGTTGGTCAAACCTCTCCCCCAAGTAAACATGCAGGATATTTCTTTCTGGGATTCATGCCTACGCTCGTTCGAAAAGAGCCTGCCGCCGCAACAATACAACTCATGGATAAAGCCATTACTACTAAAAATTGAGAACGGATCTCTGATTCTTACTGCTCCCAACAGTTTTACTCTGAAATTAGTCCAAGAAAGGTTCTTACCCGAGATAAGCAGGCAGGCAAAATTAGCCTACTCAAGTGTTCCGCCCTTCGAGTTCAGAGTACTTGAAGGGACGCCAGCAAATAGACCAACCGAGCCAATACAAGTTACAAAATCTACGCCTCCAACAGATAATAAGCCTAAAGTAGAAACCTCCTTTAGAGGCTACGGAAAGCTGAATCCAAATCTCACCTTTGGAAATTTTGTAATAGGCAAGGCAAACCAATTGGCATTTGCAGCTGCTACACAAGTAGCTGAATTGCCAGGAGTTTCGTATAACCCACTATTTATTTATGGCGGCGTAGGCTTAGGTAAGACACACTTATTGCAAGCAATCGGCAATCAAGTCAGGTCAAACAACTCACAAATAAAAATATGCTATATGCATGCCGAAAGATATGTTGCAGATGTAGTTCGCGCGTATCAAACAAATAAATTTGAGGAATTCAAACAATTTTACCACTCACTTGATGTATTACTTATTGATGACATTCAGTTTTTTGCAGGAAAAGCAAAAACTCAGGAAGAATTCTTTTACGCTTTCAACACATTAGTAGATTCACACAAGCAAGTAATCCTAACCAGTGATACCTTTCCCAAGGAAATCTCCGGATTGGAAACTCGCTTGGTCTCAAGATTTGGATGGGGTCTTACTGTAGCGATTGAGCCTCCGGAATTGGAAATGCGCGTCGCCATATTACTTAAAAAGGCCTCTTTGGGCGGTTACTCGCTCGATGATGCAGTCGCTTTTTTTATCGCAAAACATGTGAGTTCGAACGTTCGTGAACTGGAGGGTGCACTAAAACGTGTGGAGGCATACGCCAAGTTCCACAAGCGTAATATTTCTGTAGATACCGCTAAAGAGGCACTAAAAGATATTCTGGTGGCACAAAGCAGGCAAATATCAATAGAAAATATCCAGAAAACAGTTGCTGACTATTTCCGTATAAAAATGGTGGATCTGCTCTCAAAAAAACGCACCAGGAACCTTACACGACCAAGACAAATGGCTATGACACTTGCGAGGGAATTAACCACAATGAGTCTGCCGGAAATTGGAAATGCTTTTGGGGGAAAGGATCATTCAACAGTGATTCACGCCTGTAAGACTATGGCTGACCTACGATCGACCAACACCACTATCGATGCTGACTATAAAATATTGCTCCAAACTTTAAGGGGATAAGCCTGTGTATTGTCTGAGTATAAAATGTTCAAAACTACGATTTTTTATCAAAAAATAAAGTTATGCACAATTATCCATCCCTCAATGAACAACCAGACAACCAAGATAAAATTTACATAAATTATTGTTATTATTAAATATATCAGACTTACCAACGTTAGCTTAAGACATTATTAGTCTTATTAGGAATCTATATTATGTTTATTGAAAAAACAGACAAAGAAACTATTTTAAAACCGCTGCAAGTAGTTATTGGAATTGTGGAGCGGAAACAAACCTTGCCGATATTATCGAATGTGCTTATTGAAAAGGTACCGGGCAAAATACGTTTTACTGCAACTGATCTGGAGATTCAAATAACCACCAGCATAGAAGGCAGGACAGGTGATGACGAAACTTCAGCAATAACTGTCGGCGGAAAAAAAATCCAAGAAATTTTGCGAGTACTTCCTGAACAGAGCAAAATTACAATTGATGTTAAGGAAAATAAGGCTCAAATTAAATCCAGTAAGAGTAGGTTCAGCTTACTCACTCTTCCAGCCCAGGATTTTCCAATTTTAAGCAACCAACTTGACGGAGCAAATAAAATATCGCTAAGTCAAATGGAATTGAAAAAGTTATTGCTTTCGGTTCAATACGCGATGGCTCAACAAGACGTACGTTATTACCTCAATGGCGTATTGCTTATTGTAGAAGGCAATAAGTTAAAGGCTGTCGCAACTGACGGGCACAGGTTGGCCTTTAATGCAGCAATAATCCAAGGTAATCATCAAAAACAGGAAATCATACTACCTAGGAAGGCAATACTGGAGTTATGCAAACTGCTTACAGACAGTGAAGAATTAATTGACCTGGAATTTTCCCAACAACAAGTAAAAGCCAGCTTTTCAGGTATAACTTTGATAACCAAGGTAATCGAGGGAAAATTCCCTGACTATGAACGTGTAATACCAAAATATGAAAATCACCTTGAAATGAACAGAATTGCAATTCAACAAGCATTGCAACGTGCAGCCATCTTGTCAAACGAGAAATTCCGTGGAGTGCGCTTCGTATTAACTGAGAAGAATCTTAGTGTCATCAGCAGCAATAGTGAACAGGAAGAAGCGCAAGAAGAAATAGAAACCGATTATCATGGCGAAGCAATAGATATCGGATTTAACGTAAATTATCTGATGGATGGATTGAATAATATAAATAGCGAGACAGCGATATTTTCATTTGGTGATCCTAACAGCAGCATTCTTATAACTACACCCGATAACCAGGAGTTTCGTTACGTAGTAATGCCAATGCGTATCTAAATATCTATTAATACCAAAGATAACTAATATTACTTAAGAGAAATACATGACCGAATACAATTCAAGTAGCATAAAAGTATTAAAGGGATTAGAAGCGGTACGTAAACGCCCGGGTATGTATATCGGAGATACCAATGATGGTACCGGCCTGCATCATATGGTATTCGAGGCAGTAGATAATGCCGTTGATGAAGCTCTAGCTGGCCATTGTGATGAAATTAATGTAGTCATTCATGCAGATAATTCAGTAAGCGTAAGTGACAATGGACGCGGAATTCCTACTGATATCCATAAAGAAGAAAATCGATCTGCTGCAGAAGTGATCATGACAGTTTTACATGCGGGCGGGAAATTCGACAGTAATTCCTACAAAGTATCCGGTGGTCTTCATGGTGTAGGCGTATCAGTTGTAAACGCCTTGTCGGAATGGTTGAAGCTGACCATATATCGTGACGGCAAGGAAAACTTCATGGAGTTCAATCATGGTGAACCAGTAGCCCCGCTAAAAGTAATTGGTCCATCAAACAAAAAAGGAACTATCGTACATTTCCTGGCAGCCAAGGAAACTTTTGGATTGGTTGAATACCATTTTGACATTCTGGCAAAACGGCTTCGTGAACTTTCATTCCTGAATAATGGCGTAAAAATTGCTCTGATCGACCACCGCAATGGTAAGGAAGAGAACTTTGCGTTTAGCGGTGGAATAAAAGGATTCGTAGAGTTCATGAATCGCAATAAATCATCTTTGCATCCTTCAGTATTTTACGCGATTGGTGAAAAGGACGGAATAACCGCTGAAATTGCCATGCAATGGAACGACTCCTATCAGGAGTCAGTACAATGTTTTACCAACAACATTCCTCAACGTGATGGAGGTACGCATTTAACCGCCTTACGTGCAGCAATGACTCGCACGCTGAATCAATATATCGAAACTGAACAGCTGGCTAAGAAGGCAAAGGTAGATACAACGGGCGATGATATGCGCGAAGGTCTAACAGCAGTTTTATCGGTGAAGCTACCAGACCCTAAATTCTCGTCACAGACAAAAGACAAATTAGTATCTTCTGAAGTACGACCGGTAATTGAAGACTTGATCGGTCAGCAAATGAGTGCCTTTCTGCTTGAAAAGCCAAATGATGCAAAAATCATTGTCAATAAAATTATTGATGCTGCACGAGCTCGAGAAGCGGCACGCAAAGCTCGCGAGCTGACAAGACGCAAAGGGGTGCTTGATGGAATGGGATTACCTGGAAAGCTTGCAGACTGTCAGGAAAAGGATCCGGCTTTATCAGAATTGTATCTGGTAGAGGGTGATTCGGCTGGTGGATCTGCAAAACAAGG
>JAHEDW010000011.1 GCA_024641025.1 Gallionella sp. | reverse complement strand
CTGTCTTCGGAAGACCGGAAAGTATGGGGAAACTACTTTGATCAAGCCCCCCAAATCTTGGCTATAAAGCGTATGGATCGCCGCAACAAAGCCAGAGCGGACAAGACAGGGAATTCAAGTACATGAACTGGAAAGAAATGCCCGCCCCGGTCGACGAATCCCTTGACCGGTCGCCTTGTGCAAAATGGTAGAATCCTGCTCATGCTCAACGAACGCGCACAAATCCTGCTCAAGACCCTGGTGGAGCGCTATATCAGCGAAGGCCAGCCAGTCGGCTCACGCACGCTGCAACAATATTCCGGGCTAGAAGTCAGTTCTGCAACCGTTCGCAACGTAATGGCAGACCTTGAAGAGATCGGCTTGGTCAGTAGCCCGCACACGTCTGCTGGCCGTATACCTACTGGGTTGGCATATAGACTGTTCATTGACACCATGCTGGTCACAAAACCATTGGATAGTGCACGGGTGCAGCAACTGGAAAACCAGTTACAACCTGACAATCCTTCCCGCCTGATCACACAGGCATCAAACATCCTGTCTGAATTGACCAGGTTTACTGGCGTAGTTGCTTCGGCCAAGCGCAATGCAATTACCGTAAGACAGATCGAATTTTTGCGCTTGGGCGAAAAGCGTGTACTGCTTATCATTGTTATGCCGGACGGTGAAGTTGAAAATCGCATTCTTCTGATGGATCGCGACTATTCACAGTCGCAGCTTACCGAGGCCGGAAACTTCCTTAACCAAAATTATGTCGGCTGCAGCTTCTCTCAGATCCGCGACCGGCTTCGCGGCGAATTGCAGCAACTCCATCAGGACATGAGTACTTTGATGGCTGCAGCCCTGGCAGCAGGCGATGCCGCTGAAGCAAAGAAATCGGAGGATTATGTTATCAGTGGCGAACATAACTTGCTGCATGTACAGGACTTCTCCACAGACATGAACCGATTGCGTAGCCTGTTCGCCTTGTTTGAGCAAAAAACCGAACTGATGCAATTGCTTGATGCTAGCCGCAGGGGACAGGGTATCCACATTTTTGTCGGCAGCGAATCCGGGTTGGCCTCATTAGACGCGTGCAGCGTAATCACCGCCCCTTATTCAGTAGACGGTCAGGTAGTCGGAACGCTTGCAGTTGTTGGCCCAAAGCGCATGGACTATGAACGCGTCATCCCTATTGTCGATATCACAGCAAGATTACTTGGCAACGCGCTTTCCAAAAATTAGATTCAATATATCAACTGCAAGGAATAAATAAATGGCCTATCAAATTGAACCCAGCTTCACGCATGGTACACCGGTCAAAACTGGCGTATTACTGATTAATCTCGGCACGCCTGACGCACCCACAGCCAAAGCAGTCCGGCCATACCTGAAGGAATTCCTGAGTGATCCTCGCGTGGTGGAGATTCCAAAACCGATCTGGTGGCTGATACTCAACGGGATCATCCTCAATGTACGACCGAAGAAATCTGCCGCGAAATATGCCACCATCTGGACCAAGGAAGGTTCTCCGCTGCGGGTCCATACTGAAAAGCAGGCTACATTGTTGCAAGGTTACCTTGGTGAGCGCACCAATGCTCCGCTAGTAGTTGACTTTGCAATGCGCTATGGAAACCCCTCCATTCCAAGCGTACTGCGCAGACTCAAGGAGCAGAATTGCCAGCGCATCCTTATCGTACCTATGTATCCTCAATATGCAGCAAGCAGCTCCGCCACCGCCTTCGACATAGTATTCAATGAACTGCAACGGATGCGTAACACTCCAGCATTACGCACCATCAGGAATTATCATGACCACCCGGGTTATATCAAAGCACTGGCGAACAACATAAACGAATACTGGATGAAGAATGATCGTCCGGACAAGCTGGTAATGAGCTTTCATGGAGTACCTCGTTACACTCTGGAAAAGGGCGACCCCTATCATTGTGAATGCCAAAAGACCGGGCGCCTACTTGCGCAGCAACTGGGATTGAAGCCCGATCAATACCAGGTTAGCTTCCAATCTCGTTTTGGCAAGGCGGAATGGATCAAACCCTACACAACTGCGACGCTGGAGGAATTGGGCAAAAAAAATACCCGGAGAGTTGACGTTGTCTGCCCAGGCTTTGTTGCCGACTGCCTTGAAACCCTGGAAGAGATCGCACAGGAAGGTAAAGAGGATTTTCAGCATGCCGGCGGTGGGGAATACCACTACATCCCTTGCCTAAACGAGCGCAACGACTGGATGCACGCGTTGACCGACTTGGTTATGGAAAACCTCAATGGCTGGCTCGTTGAACAAAATCCTGAGGAATTGGAGCAAAGCAGGCTGAGAGCTGTTGGGATGGGTGCAGAAAAATAGGGTAAGGATGAGTCCTGCTCAAGTGAAATACGGGATTTTTCCTATGAGCCGCTGTTCAATCGAATTCGACTCATAATGAGGCAACTGCAGCTAAGTGTCATCATTGAGACGGGTTGAGGAATCCTCTGCAGGCTCACCGGTCTCAGGATCTATCCAGTTGGAGATGCCGATCTCATCTTCTGCATCTTCCAGCGTCTCCCCTACTTCAAGCTCTGTATCACTGTCACTTTGAAGCTGCATATCCTGTACTGCCTCTAACAAGGAAGAAAATGGTCCGAAGTATTTATCCGCAAGCTCGTCGTCCTGCCAGTAGAAACCATCCGGGCGCTCAATGACTCTCGCTTGATCATAGTCAGGAAGGATAGATTGGGTCTTTTTGGTAGTCATAAATGCCTCCAGCCAAAGTATGTGGTAAAAAGTATATGCCAACTAGTCAATGATCGGTTTAGAGCCTGATGAAATGTTCCCGGTAATGTTTCATTTCCCCAATGGACTCATAGATATCTGCGAGCGCCTCATGCTTGCCGTGTTTCTTGATTCCCTGAGCAACGTCGGGTTTCCAACGCTTGGCTAGCTCCTTGAGCGTGCTAACGTCAAGGTTGCGATAATGAAAATATTCCTCTAGTTTTGGCATCCAGCGAGCCAGGAAACGCCGATCTTGGCAAATGGAGTTGCCACACATCGGAGATGTACGGATTGGGACATATTCCTTCAAGAATCCGAGCATTTCGGCCTCAACCATCGGTTCGTCAAGCGTCGAGGCTCTTACTTTTTCGATCAAACCGGACTTGCTGTGGGTTGATTTATTCCATGCATCCATGCCATCAACTACACTGTCCGGTTGATGCAACACCAGAACGGGAGCTTCGGCGACAGTCTGAAGATCATTGTCGGTAATAACCAGCGCTACTTCGATCACGCGGTCAGCATCCGGATTCAAACCGGTCATTTCCATGTCTATCCAGATAAGATGATTTTGATTTTGTGCCATAATTCACTTGCCCAAATTGAACGCTCAGACACGTATTGTGTCACAAGCGCGTTGCTTGAACAGCTTCAATATGGACCATCTTGAAAGAACGCTAAATGACTGCAGAACAGTTCACCTTTATTTTCCTGGCCACCTTGGCACTTACCACGCTCGCCAAATTCTGGCTAGCGCGTAGGCATCTTGATCATATAGCCTCACATCGCGCATCGGTTCCCGAGGCTTTCCGAGACAAGATCGAACTTGAAGCCCACCAAAAGGCGGCTGATTACACATCTGCAAAAACCCGAATAGGGCTATACAGTGTGCTTTTCGATGCTTCATTGCTACTACTTTTTACCTTGGCTGGCGGAATACAGTTCATCGCTGACCTCTCCCGCTCTTGGTCCGACACCCCGTTAGTACAGGGTGTGTTGACCATCGTTGCTGTGCTGATGATATCGACGCTCTTGGAAGCACCTTTCGGCCTATATCGCACGTTTGTAATCGAAGCGCATTTCGGTTTCAACAAAACAACCTTGTTGACATATCTTGCGGACGCGCTGAAAAGTATATTGCTCGGTGCAATCATCGGATTGCCGCTTCTTTTAGGCGTCTTGTGGTTGATGGAGCGCATGGGTGAATATTGGTGGCTTTATGTGTGGCTGACATGGATTACATTTAACATTCTGATACTATTCATTTATCCTTCCTTCATCGCACCCTTGTTCAACAAATTCTCGCCGTTACAGGATGAAGCAATGAAAGCGCGAATAGAAGCATTACTTTCCCGATGTGGGTTTGCTGCTCAGGGTTTGTTCGTGATGGATGGATCAAAACGAAGCGCTCATGGCAATGCGTACTTCACCGGTTTCGGCAAAACCAAGCGAATCGTGTTTTTTGACACCCTTCTTGAGCGTTTGAGCGGTGACGAGATTGAAGCTGTACTTGCTCATGAATTGGGACACTTCAAGCGACGTCACGTATTGAAGCGTATCGCGGCAACATTCGCGATGAGCCTGTTGTTCTTATGGCTACTCGGGCTGTTTATGCAGACTGACTGGTTCTATGAGGGGCTGGGAGTCAGCACGAAATCCACTGCTATAGCACTGCTGCTGTTCTTCATGATATTGCCCTTATTCAGCTTTTTACTGCATCCGCTGATGTCGGCATTTTCGCGCAAGCACGAGTTTGAAGCAGACAACTATGCCGCCAGTCAGACTGCCGCCGCCGATCTGGTTAGCGCGTTGGTAAAGATGTACCAGGATAATGCTGCTACGCTCACCCCTGACCCGCTTTATTCAAAGTTTTACGATTCGCACCCTCCTGCCATGGCGCGCATCGCTCAATTGCAGACTCAATAAGGAGATAACCATGAAGAAAATGATAATCGTATTTGCATTACTGTCTATCGCAGCTACAGCATCAGCGGATCCCTTTCCAAAAGGCAATGCACAGACTGGGCAACAACTATTCGAAAAATACGATTGCAACAGTTGCCATAATTCCATGATGGGTGGCGATGGCAATAGGATATTCACACGCGTTGATCGCAAGAGAACTAGCCCTGAAGGATTAGTCGAGCAGATCAGCATGTGCAGTGGCAACGTAAATGCACATCTCACACCACAAGAAATTCAGGATATCGCTGCATACTTGAACATCTTTTACAAATTCAAGTAAGTAAAACATGAGCCAAACGCGCGACTTTATCAGCAGGCAATGCAAACCCTGCAAGTCCGGTACGCCACCTCTTGCGCAATCGGAAGTCGACGACCTTTTACAACATCTTGATGGCTGGCAACAATACGACCACCTGATCAGCAAGACATATCGTTTCAAGGATTACTTCCAGACCATCGCCTTCGTTAACATGGTCGCCTGGATATCTCACAGTCAGGATCATCATCCGGAATTGGTTGTCAACTACAACAGTTGTCATGTGGAATACACAACCCATACCATGCACGGCCTGTCGGAAAACGATTTTATCTGCGCTGCCAAGGTTGACGCGCTGTCTGGAATTCCTGATTGAGCGAAATTCTCAGCGCTACTGTCGTCGCAGCTTTCGGGCGCCAATATTTGGTTCGCCTTACCGATGATAGCGAGATGGCCTGTTTGACACGCGGCAAGAAAAGTGAGGTAGCTTGTGGCGATATCGTGGGTGTTCGGCGCACTGACCATCCATCTACTTTACTCAGGTCGACGCCTTCGAATCAACGCCCTGCTGAAGCGCAAGGCGTTATTGAGCAAATCGCGCCACGTAGTTCACTGCTGTATCGCTCGGAGGCACACCGTGAAAAAATCATCGCTGCCAACATCACACAGGTCATCGTCGTGGTTGCAGCCGAGCCATCGTTCAACGACGAGCTCCTGGCGCGTTGTCTCGTAGCGGCATTCGACCAAAATCTCGACGTGCTGATCATATTGAATAAATGTGATCTGATCGAGCCCGCTGTGGCTGCACGCAAGCGGTTGGCGCCCTACTCAGCCATCGGATACCGCGTGATAGAGATCAGCGCTAGGCAAGATATATCACCGTTGCGTCCATACCTGACCAGCCATAGTAGCGTACTGGTCGGACAATCCGGTATGGGCAAATCTACCCTGATAAATGCCTTGCTTCCAGATGCACACGCTGCCACGCGTGAAATATCCACTGCGCTAGATTCCGGCAAACACACCACCACTCACGCCCGGCTGTATCGTCTCGATGATTCCAGCTGCCTGATTGACTGTCCCGGGGTACAGGCATTCGGTCTGCACCACTTGAGTTTTGGCAGGATAGAACAGGGATTCGTGGAGTTCGCGCAGTACCTCGGCCAGTGCCGCTTCCATGATTGCCATCACCGGCAAGAACCCGGCTGTGCGATACGCAAAGCAGTCGATGAAGCAAAGATCGATTCCCGCAGGCTGGAATTATTCCAACATATCACTGCCAAGCGTCAGTAACTTAATCATATTTGCCTCATATCAGGGCAAAGAATCTGGAATATACGAAAAAAAGGGGCCGTCCAATGGACGGCCCCTTTTATAATTACTTGAGGTTTACTTATTGTGGCAAGTCAGGCACACCGCACTACCGTTGGTGTTTTGCTTGCGCAGGAAAGTCTTATTGAACACGGTACCGACGCCTGCAGAAGGTACACCATGCGGATCATGACAGGACGCACACTCGACCCGGCCTTCATAGGTGCGAATCTCGGCTTTCTCCATTCTGCCGTTTGAGTTCTCATCGAAGAAATTCGATGCACCCTTAACGCCAGCCGGAGTGTTCCAGTCAGGCAATGGTGAACCTGGCGGAGCCGGGAAGGTGATCCCAATCGGGTGATCGTTCCTCAGGTCAGTGCCAAGATTGAACATCCTGAAATCAACGTAGGAGCCAGCGCCAGGTGCCGATCCGGTGTCTGCGTGACAAGACAAGCAGCCTTGTCCGGGTTGAATACAAAAATATGTACCACCGAGATTTGTACAACCTGGCCCAGGTCCAGTACCAATGTATACTGAAGCGGAACCATCACCACTACCGAGAACGTTGTTGGTACTGTTCAGACCCATGTGCTGGGTTGCTTCAACGTGACCAGGCTTGCCAGTCCATGTATCAAGGAAAGCTGTGTTTTGGGTGGTCGCTTGCTGGACACGACCCATCCCCGAACCAGGCATGTTGATAATCGAGTCGATAGCTGTCTGCCCATCGTGGCAGGACAAGCAGGTCAGCGAAGCGGAACCTGGGGTTGACAGTACGTCTTGTGTCAGCGTAGTCGTGCCAAGCTCGTTGTAGGTCTGATAATTGGTGACCTTGATGGTACGGTTCCACAATGGTGCTGTCAAACCATTTGCCAAGTTGGCGCCGTGAGGAGTATGACAATAGACACAGACTTCGCCATAATCATTTCGGAAGGGGTCCATGGGTGACACGATCAAAGGGGCACTACTTTGCGACAAGTTATGGCGCGTATTGACAATGCTGCCAATGTTGGTAAACCTGTCGTTCGCAATCGTTGGCCCACCAGCATATGCAGATGCTGCCAGAATGCCCCCAGCGACCATTGCTATCACGAGCTTGGAGTACGAAAAATTATTCACGATGACCTCTTTGTATATAAATTATCAGTAAAATGTGCGATCTAGCTAGGTACAGATTTGCCAACTAAAAACAACAGCCTATAAAAATCTTGAAAAATTAACCAAGTAGTTCGGGGATTGTTATTTTTTATTTAGAGCCCCGTTGGAAATCTTAAACACCCAGATACCAAATCACTTCAGCAATAAATAAGCATATTATGTGCCACAGATATAACTAATTGATTTTAATATAGACTGTGTTCTCATTTGACCGCGATGTTCCCATTAAAGGGAAGTTCAACATGAGTAATTCCTAAGTTCGGGAGTAACTACAATCCAAACCCGCTTAAAAAGCTCAACTATTCCATGCAGAACCAAAATTATCCCTGGATAACTATCATTAATCATAAATAATATTCTACTATTTGGCTTTTTCCTTCTGCTGGGCTTCCTTCAGCATCTGCTCACCCTCCTCATCAGTCAGGCGTCGGATAACTTCCACCTTGTTATACAACTGATCTGCCACATAGACTCTTCCGGTTTCATCAACCGCGATCCCATTTAGCATGCCGTACTCCCCAGGATGACTTTCCAGGCTTGACTGCCCGATTGCCAGAAGCAACTGGGCTTCCGGATTGAAAATCTGGAAATTATTGAAACTGGCATCGGTGACATAAATCAGGCCATCGTCATCTACAGCGATGCCCCTTGGTCGCCCAAAATTGCCGAACTCCTTGCCTGGATTGCCAAAACTTCGCAGGAAGTTGCCTTCTTTATCAAAAGCTTGAATGCGAAAGTTGCCGGAATCAAGGATGTAAAGCGTCCCATCAGGCGCAACCGCACCTTGAATAGGTATATTGAACTGTCCATCCCCATTACCGCGACTGCCGATCACCTGAATTTTCTTGCCTTCCTTGTCATAGACGAGCACATGGTGATTTTCGCTATCGTTGTAGGAGCGATCAATGACGTAGATGCGCTCCCCATCCCGGCTCACTGCGACTCCGGTCGGACGCTCCAGATCCTCCGGACCTCCAATCATCCGAAGGAAGAGCCCGAATCCATCGTATACGAACACGGTGCGCCTGACGGAATCTGCAACATAAATATTCATCTTCTCATCCATGGCCAATCCTGCCGGTTCTTTCAGGTTGCCTGGTTCTCGAATGCCAAAACGATAT
Organism: Gallionella sp.; assembly: GCA_024641025.1. Lineage (GTDB taxonomy): Bacteria > Pseudomonadota > Gammaproteobacteria > Burkholderiales > Gallionellaceae > Gallionella. The sequence continues at coordinate 39,875 of JAHEDW010000011.1, read as the reverse complement.
ACCTTGCGACTGGGCACATCAAATACAACGATGGTATTCGAGCCAGTATCGGCCACGTAAATTTTTCCATTTCTGGCGACAATAGAAGAAGGCTTGTCCGTGACCGGCTGATCGGACACTGCCGAGGTACCGGTCAACTTCGCACGTATGCTGACTTCCTCAGGAACAAAGGCTACATCTGCAATAGACCGAAGTTCCGTTTCATAGGCGAATCGTGGTTGATCAGGTGGTTGCGGCCAACTCAACGGGCCATCGAAGGGCTTTTTCTCCTCAACGGTGCTACATCCAGCCAGCAACAGCGCCAATATCGGAAATATCAAATAAAAACTACGAGGCATAAAAATGTACTTCCTATTAAATATTAACAGTAATGAAATCAGACGCAGACACAACCATGTTCGAGCAGAATTATATATTTATTCCATATTTATCGTGAAGAGAAGAACGAACATGCATGTAACAAATAATATTTGAAGTACAAACACTAGCCCAGAAAGTTCGAAAATGTCAGCAGCATCAGCAGGACAAGCCAGAAAACAACCGAACGCCAAACCAGCCCAACCGTACTTTGCATGAAACCAGGATCCGCATCATCGCCGATACCGATCTCCGGTCTTTCCTGCAATATCCCCCCCCGTAAGATCGGCATTCCAAGACACACGCCCAAAGCACCTGCACCACTGGAAAGCAGAATCCCGGTTTCCTGCTCGTTCCAACTTGCCGCCTGGTTACGCCAGCAGTAGATCGTGTCTTCGAAGTTGCCGACGATGGCAAAAGTCAACGCCGTCAGGCGAACTGGCAACCAGTCCAGATAGTAGAATGCCACGCGCGCGAAACTTCCGAATTCACCATTTCCCCAATCTCCCTCTGCCAAAGCTTCAGGCTGAGCATGATCAGTGTGTACAGGCAAACCCTCTTGGAATTCATCCCTCATATTCCAGCGCAAATATTGCCCAAGTCGGTAAAGCAGTGCGCCTGACGCCCCACCCAAACCCACGGAACCGAACAACACGAACCACACGATCACACCAAACACGTAGCGATGGGATGCAATCAAGGCTTGTTCAATGGAAAGACGCGCGACTTCTTCGCTATTAAATTCCTGGAAAGGGATGCCGAGCCAAGCTGACAATAGTCTGCGTGCCTCGTCCAATCGTTCGTCGCGCAACGCCTGATGAATATCAGTAAAGTAATGGCTGAATTGGCGAAATCCCATTGTGAGATAAAGTACAAGCACGTTGAAAGCCCATGCAAGGATCGGACTTAGCCCATAAAGAAACTGATACAACAAGATTGCACCGGCAATCAACGGCAGCATAGCCAGAAACCAGGCAATCATGCCATGACGCTGCTGGCCCGCATCGAAACGCTGCCGAAAAACATTCACATAACCGGATAACAATACAGACAGGTGTTTGCGCGAAGAAAGCGGCTGAACTTGCTCCAGGAGCAACGCAGTGATCAGGGCGAACAAGGTCATGGAATCAGAAGCTCACAACGACGAGTGATGCCAAACATAGCACACAAGCCGTAATATCACTATCAATTACTAGACCCAATTCCCCATTTCAAATTCATATCGAAGCTTGGTAATCCTTCCCATCGAAAACCACCCCAAGAAGAACGGGCGATATCAGTGATACCGGAATAACAGGAGGTAGCTCATATCCTTCAGGCGATCATTCCTGCAGCAACCGTATTGTTGGTCGTCTCGTCGATCATGATGAAGCTGCCAGTTGCTCGGTCGACAGAATAACTGTCGAAGACCAGCGGCTGCTGTGTTTTTACTGCAACACGCCCGATATCGTTCATATTGAAAGTAGCCGTACCATGCTGATCCAGCGTGTTTACATTCACCACATATTTAATGTCTGATATAAAGCATTTGACAGTTCGCGTAGTATGCTTGACAAGGTATTTGCGGTTCTTGTCGAGTGGGATATCGGATAACCAGCACAACATCGCCTCGAATTGTTTTTCCACTTTAGGTGGATTTTCACTTCGCACGAACATATCTCCGCGGGAAATGTCGATCTCGTCTTCAAGTTCCAACGTGACGGATTGCGGGGCGAAAGCACGCTGCAAACTACCATCATAGGAAACGATCTCTTTCACTTTAGTGCAACGCCCCGAAGGCAGCACGGTGATCTCGTCACCGACTGCAATCTCCCCCGCCTCGATTCGTCCCATGAATCCCCTAAAGTCGTGAAATTCGTCCGACTGTGGACGACATACCCATTGCACCGGGTAACGGAAATCAGTGGTATTTACGTCGTGATCAATGACGATGTTTTCCAGAAGATTCATCAGGGTGGTGCCCTGATACCAATCCAGATTATTGCCTCGCTCCACCAGCATGTCACCCATCAATGCCGAAAGCGGGATGCATGTGACGTCTGTCAGGCCCAGTTGAGCTGCAAAATCGAGATATTCCGCACATATTTCACTGAAGCGCGCTTCGGAATAATCCACCATGTCCATCTTGTTGACTGCCAGCACGACATGCGGAATACCAACAAGGCTCGCCAAATAGGTATGCCGGCGTGTCTGCACCAATACGCCCTTGCGGGCATCGACCAGAATGATCACGAGGTTGGCCGTACTGGCTGCAGTCACCATGTTGCGAGTGTATTGCTCGTGTCCTGGAGTATCACCGATGATGAACTTGCGCTTGGGCGTAGCGAAGTAACGGTAAGCCACATCGATGGTTATACCCTGTTCGCGTTCCGCCTGCAGGCCATCCGTGAGCAGCGACAAATCAACGGCAGACATTCCTCGCTTGGCACTGGTTCTGGAAATCGCGGACAACTGATCTTCGAATATGGACTTGGAGTCGTGCAGCAAACGGCCGATCAGCGTACTCTTGCCGTCGTCCACGCTGCCTGCAGTTATGAAACGCAATAGTTGTGTAACTTTGCTCATGATTAGAAATATCCTTCTTTTTTTCTTAATTCCATCGAAGCTTCTGAAGTCTGATCGTCCATGCGTGTTGCCCCGCGTTCAGTAATGCGCGTGATCGCTGTCTCCTCAATGATCTCGCGTGCGTTCCTGGCGACGGATTCCACGGGGCATGTACAGGTAATATCTCCAACGGTGCGAAAACGCACTGTCTTTATCTCAACCTTCTCACCTGCACGCGGTTGCACCAGTTCACTTACCGGCATGATGCCACCGGGGCGCTGGATGACTTCGCGCTCATGCGCGAAATAGATGCTGGGAATCTCCAGTTGCTCGCGCTCGATATATTGCCAGATGTCCATCTCAGTCCAGTTGCTGATCGGAAAAACGCGGATGTTCTCGCCCGGGTGCACTCGGGTGTTGTAGATATCCCACAGTTCGGGGCGCTGGTTCTTCGGGTCCCACTGGCCGAACTCGTCGCGGAAAGAGAAAATCCGTTCCTTGGCGCGCGATTTTTCCTCGTCGCGTCTTGCACCGCCCATGCATGCATCGAATCCGAATTCGGCGATGGTCTCCAGCAGCGTCACCGACTGGAACACATTGCGGCTATGCAGCGCATTTTTAAGCACGACCGTTCCTTTCCTGATGGAATCTTCCAGTGAACGCACGATCAGCCGTTCGCCCAGTTCGGCGGCGCGTTTGTCGCGAAACGCGATCACCTCGGGAAAGTTGTGCTCGGTATCGATATGCACCAGCGGGAACGGAAACCTGGCCGGACGGAACGCCTTCTCCGCCAGGCGCAGCATCACGATGGAATCCTTGCCGCCGGAAAACAGCAGTGCGGGATTTTTGCACTCCGCCGCAACCTCGCGCATGATGTGGATGGACTCGCTTTCCAGCGCGTCCAGATGGGTAAAAGTGTGTGCAGTCATATATTTTTCGGCTATCTTCATTATGTATTTCGTTCCGTCGCTAGGCAGAAACTTCCTGCTTTGCTTCGACTTTCGATGCCGACTCATCGGCGTTCTCACGGAGCTTGCTCACTGCCTGAACGCCGGTTCCATGCGCAACACTTGGACTCTGGGTCACGTGCAAGCCGCATTCCTTGCTCATCGGGTCCTCCCACCACCAGCGCCCAGCGCGGATATCTTCACCCGGCGAGATAGAACGCGTGCAAGGTGCGCAGCCCAGACTGGGGTAGAACTGGTCGTGCAACTTGTTGTATGGCACGTCGTGCTGGCGGATGTAAGCCCACACATCCCTGTTGGTCCAATCGAGCAGAGGATTGAACTTCTGCAGGCCCTGATCTGCGTCGAAAGAAGATATCTCAAGTGTTCCGCGCGTGACAGCCTGATCGCGGCGCAACCCGGTGACCCATGCCCTCTTGCCCCGCAACGCACGGCGCAATGGCTCGACCTTGCGCACGAAGCAGCAACTTTTTCGTGCTTCAACGCTGCCGTAAAAACCATTCACCCCGTTCCTTGTGACATATTCTTCCACCGCCTTACTGTCCGGAAAATAAATCTTCAGCGGCACGCTGTAACGCTCACGCACTTCCTGCATCAAGTCATAAGTCTCTTGCGGCAGGCGCCCGGTATCCAGACTGAACATTTCGATTTCCAGCTGGTTCCTGGCTATCAGATCGGTCAGCACCATGTCTTCAGCGCCCAGGCTGTTGGCGAAGCAGACCGGCGAAAAATCACGCAGTGCCTGTTGCAGCACGCTTACCACACTTTCGATTTTTTGCCGCATATGCATCTCCTAAACCAATAAGCCGGCTGCAGCTTCGGTCAAGTCCAGTTGCGCATCTTGTTGCATCGCGAACGCCGCCACCTTCACTGTCCAGTCATCCACGGTCGCGCTGATGATCGCTAGTTCTTCGTGATTGATCTCCTCCGCTCTCGCCAAAGCATCAGCTGCCCGCGCCAGTCCGTCAGCAATCTCACCTGGCAGCAGTTGCTGCAACTGGATGGCAAGCTTGTCCAGATCATCCTCGCGAATACCTCCCAGCAATTGCACCACGCCCGAACCAAGCAAACGCAGGATGGCTTCATTACACTGGGCCGCCTCGTCGTACTTGCGCTGAAATACCAGCGCGTTGCGATATTCTCGCTCGTGCGCTGCCTCGAAGAAATTCGCACCGATCAACACCTGCGATGCGCCGGCACATTCCCCGCCGCCCAGTTGCAAAACGCGGAAGTCGCTTGCTTCGCCGTAATCCTGCATCACGGAGTGCAATTCCTCAGCCTTCACTTCGCCCAGATCTGCCAGCAATTGCTTGAAATAATCCGGCTGCTGCGCGCGCACCCAGGCGAAAAAGTTGGCTTCGCCGCTTTCAAGGTGGGCTTGCTGCACACGGGCTATCGCCTGCTTGACGCGCGCCACCGGCAACGATGGTCCTTTCAAGGCCAGTTTGCCGCCGCCAGTGCCGTCGCCGCCGAAGTACATCTGGTAATGCGGCACCAGCTTGCCGTGCATGCGCTTGCCTTCGCCGTAGATACCGATGTCGCCGGTCTCAGGTTGCGCGCAACCGTTATGGCAACCCGACACGCGGATGCGCAGATCTGCCTTGCCGCCGGACAACTGCGGCGCAACCACGGTGCTGGCAGTGATGCCCAGACGGCAAGTCGAGGTGCCCGGGCATGCCACCACGTTGTCTCCGGTGACCGGCTCACGCAGACCCAGTTCGGCCAGGCCGCTGCGCAGTTGCGCCAATTTATTTTCCGGGACGTTGAGAATGATCAGGTTCTGATCCTGCGTGGTATTCACCTCATTCAAACCATGCTGGCGCAGCAACTTCGCAATGCCGCGCAATTGGATCGGCTTGATGTCGCCTATCGGCAACGCGACCGGCAACACGAACAGCCCGGCCTGGCGCTGCGCGAACAACTTGCGTGGCGCGCCGGACCCCCGAACTTGCTGCCCGGTTTGTTCTTGCCACTCGCCTGTGGGATAGGGCTGGTCAGCCAAGGCTTGCTTGGTGCGCTCGAACTCCTCGCGATATTTTTCCAGGAATCCGTCTGCGCCAAACCGCTCGACCAAAAACTTGATTCGCGACTTCGCGCGCTTGGTGCGATCCGAATATTTGTTGTGCAACGTCACCAGCGCCTCCAGCGAGAACAACAACTCGCGCTCGGGAATGAATTCCTCTACCACTATGGACTCGCGCGGCTTGTGTCCCAATCCGCCGCCGGCCTTGACCTTGAAACCAGGTTGCCCGTCCTTCTTGATGGCGATCACACCCGCATCGTGCAACAGCGACTGGGCGCAATCTGATTCGCATGCGGAAAAACTGATCTTGAATTTGCGCGGCATCTGCTGATTCAGCGGGTTGCGCAAAAAGTGCTGCACCGCGCCGTCGACATGCGTTGCCACGTCCACGTGCTGTTTTGGGCATACGCCTGACAACGCGCACGCCGACATGTTGCGCACCGTGTTGCCGCAGGCTTCGCGCGTGGTCATGTTGACTTGCGCCAGACGGCGCATCGCACTGGGCATTTTCGCCAGAGGAATGAAGTGCACTTGTATCGCCTGGCGCGTGGTCAGATGCGCGATACCGCGCTGCGAAAAAGATTCCGTCACATCGGCGATAGCATCCACCTGGTCGGCGTTCAAACGCCCACCGGGGATCTTGATGCGCAGCATGTTCACGCCATCCTGGCGCTGGCCATACACGCCTTGCTGCAGCCGCACAGCGGTAAAACGATCAGGATCGATACGGCCCTCGATGAACGTCTGGATAGCCTGTTCGAGACGGTCTATCTCTTCCAGATCTGATAAATCCTGTGTGTTTATGCTCATTGCTTTTCTCCTTACCAAACTAATACAGAACCATTCGAGTCCCAATGATCAACAGCATGGTCGCCAAGACAGGGCGCAATACCGCTTCCGGCACTTTTGCGCTCAGATGACTGCCGATATAGATCCCGGGCAACGAGCCTAGCAACAGACTGCCCAGCAATATGAAATCCACAGTACCCAGCGCCATATGCCCGATCCCGGCCACTGCGGTCAGCGGCACTGCATGCGCGATGTCGGTGCCCACCACTTTCACCGCTGGCATGCGCGGATACAGGAACAACAGCGCGACCGTACCCAGCACGCCCGCACCAACCGAAGAGATCGTCACCAGCGTACCGACGATGATGCCGGTGACTATTGTCGCGGCGGGCAGATGTTGATGATGCAACTCGTACACCGTGCCATCCTTGCGCTGGGCGATCTTCCTTATCCAGCCTTTCAGCAGCAGCGCGGTAGCAGTCAGCAACAGGGCCACGCTCAACACGCTGGTCACCAAGCTGCGCAGGGTCTTCTCGTCCAGCGCCAGATATTTCAGCAGGGCTATCGTGACCACGGCGGCAGGCAAGCTACCCAGGCTGAGCAAGCCCACTACCTTCCACTCCACCGTTCCGCGGCGTCCATGTACCCAACCGCCAACCGTCTTGGTCAAAGAGGCATACAGCAGGTCAGTGCCGACCGCAGTGGCAGGGGAAACACCAAAAAGCAGCACAAGCATTGGCGTCATCAGCGACCCGCCACCCACACCGGTAACACCGACAACCAGACCGACCAGAAAGCCAGACAGTGTGTAAATGACGTCCATTACACTTCCACCATTTCGAAATAATGCGCTGATTCTAGGGTGTGGTACTTATATCCACAAATACTTTTATGTTAGAATCTTATAACCAATCACAATATAGAAAACCATCATGAATCTGCAACAACTTCGCTTTCTTAACGAAATCGTGCGCCAAGGACTGAATATCTCAGAGGCTGCAGGCGCGCTTTACACTTCTCAACCGGGAATCAGCAAGCAGATAAAACTTCTTGAAGGGGAACTAGGCATCGAGATCTTTGTGCGCAACGGCAAGCGCATCGTTGCAATAACCGAACCCGGCAAGGAAGTGCTGGCAATTGCTCAACGCATGCTCCGAGATGCAGGAAACCTCAAGCAGATTGCAGAGGAATTTCACTCGCAGCACAAAGGTAACCTGACTATCGCAACTACGCACACTCAAGCTCGCTACGCACTGCCTCCAACAGTAAAGCAGTTCATCAAGCGTTACCCTGACGTGAAGCTTGGCTTGCATCAGGGAAGCCCGACACAGATTGCTGAACAAGTATTGAGCGGAGAGGCCGACATCGGTATTGCGACTGAAAGCCTTGCGCTTTATGACGAGCTTGTCACTCTGCCCTGCTATGAATGGAATCACTCCGTAATCGTGCCGCTGCATCATCCATTGCTTGCTGAAAAAAAACTCACGCTAGCTAAGATCGCTCAGTACCCGATCATCACCTACGATTTTGCGTTTGCTGGGCGCAACAAGATCAACGCAGCTTTTGAGGCTGCCAATATCCAGCCAGCAATTGCACTAACCGCAATCGATGCTGACGTGATCAAAACATATGTGGAATTGGGTCTGGGCATTGGTATCCTGGCCAAAATGGCCTTCATACCAGAGCGTGACAAGCATCTGCGCATGATGGATGCTGGCCATTTATTCAAGCCAAGCACAACTCGCATCGCACTACGGCAGAACGAATACCTGCGGGGCTACACATACGACTTCATCGAACTGTTCGCCCCACACCTGTCTCGCGATGTTGTTGCCAAGGCGATGCATCTCTCCCGCTTGCCGGATTAAACAATTCACATGAACGATTTGTTGCAGCGAGGACTTTGTATGAAACACTTCAATGATATATATTAATGCCAATTGTTGAATGGCACATGCAAAAATAATTAATGACCAAGCAGAAACTTTGCCACCCCTGTAATTTCCACTTTGCTCAAAGTGACAATTAAATGATAGGGTGCAGAGGAAACAGATTAATTAATGCAAGCATCGCCATATATTGCTCGTATCATGGCTGCACAAGGCAAAGGCAAACCAGGAAGAGAATATGATATTTATTCCATTACTTAACACTGAAAGCTAAAAATGAAAAATACATGGTCAGATAATATTGAAACCAATAACATGGTTTTCTGGAATTTCACTAAACTGTGGCACATACCGGTATTAGGCCTGCTATTTTCTAACCCCGTTTTTGCATTATCCGATACAGAGCGCATCGAAGCGCTTGAAAGGGAAATTTCTGAAATAACCTCCTCAATTGCGAACCGCTCTGGTATAGACGGATTGCCTTTGCGCGGCTTCCTTGATATCGGCATCGCCTCCAACAACTATGAAGACGTGGCCGTCAAGCTGCATGGGTTTAACATTGGATCGCTTGACTTTTATCTAACGCCACAATTTACTGATAACGTTAAAAGCCTGATAGAACTCGTCTTTGAGGTTGATGCTCACGGAGAAGTGGTGACTGATTTCGAGCGAGCACAGGTAGGTTATACCTTCAACGACCAAATTACATTGTGGGGTGGTCGCTTCCATACACCATATGGTTACTGGAATACCGCGTTTCATAATGGCGCACAAATCCAGACGTCAGTACTTAGACCACGCTTCCTCGCTTTCGGAGACAAGGGCGGAGTGTTGCCATCGCACATGGTGGGGTTATGGGCAACCGGCAAAATTGGTGCTGACAAAGGAAAGATCACCTACGATGCTTTTGCTGGCAACGGTCCTAAAATTGTTGGTGTAACAGGTCCTGGGTCTGGCACAATGGACTCGAACATGGCCGGAGACAACAATCACGACCCAATGGTCGGGCTGAATGTTGGTTACGAATTCTCAGGAAAACTTGATGGCTTGCGACTGGCTGTGAACGGATTTCAGGGTATCGTGGATGCATATGACCCGGGCGATATACTGGCAAACAGTACCGATTTCAACATGCTGGGCGGCTCCGCAGTGTATATCGGGGACGATTGGGAAGTGATGAGCGAGTATTATCATTTCAACAACAAGGACAGGAGCGGGACTTCCGTTTTTCCAGGAAGCACTTATAAAAGCTGGGCTTCATACCTGCAGGTCGGTAAAAAATTCAACGACCTGACCCCTTATATACGGTTGGAAAGAGCAGTACTCAACCAACAGGACAACTATTTCGGAGACCAGGAAACCGGCAGGTCATATTCTCGTCAATCTGTCGGCTTGAGTTACAGCCTTAACCCGAAGACATCACTGAAGTTGGAGCTACTCAACTCAAGGTTCGAGGAAGACCCAATCAGGGGAGACGGCAAATTCAACAGCGCACTAGCTCAATACGCAATCCGTTTTTAGCAAATCTGAAAGAAGCTTAATAAGCGCCATATCTTTCAGGCGCTGAAAATCGTCAAGAAAGGTTTCCGTTAGGTCACAGTCATGAACTTCGACTAAAGCCAAGGTGCCATTCAGGATGAAATTTACTGCGTGGCGGCAACACCAACAGGTTGTGGCTTGCCAGTGGCATGCTGCTCGATCACTCCATCTATAAAGCGCCGCAAGTATCCTTCACTCTGAGCGCCGTGAAAACGCCCAATCTCAACCCCTCGACTGTAAGCCACAACTGTAGGAAAACCTCTCACCTTGTGACGACCTGCGATCTTCATGTTCTCGTCGGCATCAACCATACCCAGCATAAACCGTCCGCTGTAATCGACTACAAGTTTATGCAATAGAGGTGCCAACACCCGGCAAGGTGCACACCAGTCAGCACTGATATCCAAAAGCACCGGTAACTCATGCGAACGCGCCAAGACGAGCTGATCGAAGTCCGATTCTTCAACATTGCAAGAAAAATCACTCAAAGGAAATCGCTCCTAATATCAATACAATAAAGTTTCACCGTCAGTTCTTTGTCCGCTTCGAAAAGTCCTTCAGACGGAAACCCAGCATCCACAACACGGTGAAATAAACCACGACACCCAGCAACACCAACCACGCCAAATGAATGATTCGGCTCCAGCCGTGGGTATTCAACCAGTGCTGTTCGCTGCCCATTCCAAACCAGAGTGTGACGCCAAGCGCGAATAAAGCGATGAACAGCTTGGCGAAGTATGCAGCCCAGCCGGGTTCGGGACGATAGATGCCTCGCTTGCGAAGAAAGTGATACAGGATAGCAGAATTAAAGCAGGCAGCAAGACCGATGGAAAGCGCCAGCCCTGCGTGCTGCAACCATCCGATGAACAGCGCGTTCATCGCTTGCGTGACAATCAGAGTAAGAACGGCAATCTTCACTGGTGTCTTGATATCTTGTCGAGCGTAGAATCCCGGCGCAAGGATCTTTACCAGAATGATGCCAACCAAACCGATACTATAGCCGAGCAGCGCCTCACGAGTCATCAGCACATCTCGTATCGCAAATTCGCCGTGTTGAAAGAACGTGGAGAGCAAAGGGACCGCAATCATGCCCAGCGCCAAAGCAGCGGGCAAAGTGAACATAAATGTTAGGCGCAGCCCCCAATCCAGCAGTCTGGAATACTCATCTGGACTGTTATCGGCGTAGTGCTTGGAAAGCGAGGGCAGCAAAATAGTACCGAGTGCAACACCAAGCATCCCTGAAGGGAATTCCATCAAGCGGTCGGCATAATACAACCAGGAAACGCTACCCACCGCAAGAAAGGAGGCAAAAATGGTATTGATGATCAGACTGATCTGGGCGATGGAGACACCAAATACCGCCGGCCCCATCAGTTTAATAATACGCCAAACGCCCGGATCTTTCAGGTCCAGCCGCCAGCGCGGCAACATGCCGATCTTTTTCAGGAACGGCACCTGGAATGCTAGCTGAACGACACCTGCAACGAACACCGCCCACGCCAACGCCATAATAGGCGGATCACAGTATGGCGCGAGCCACAAGGCACCACATATGAAACAGATATTCAAAAGTATGGGCGCCGCTGCGGGCACCCAAAACTTGTTGTAACTGTTAAGGATGCCTGCTGCTACCGCGACCAACGAGATAAAAAAGATGTAGGGTGCGGTGATACGTAGTAACTGCACGGTGAGAGTGAATTTTTCCGGTTCCTGAACGAAACCTGGTGCGCTGATGTACACCAGTATCGGGGCGGCGATGACACCGATGAGCGTTACGATGAACAATATGATTGCCATCAGGGTAACCACGTGGTCCACCAACAGCTTGGTATCATCTTGCGACCTGCGGCTCTTGAATTCACCAAATATCGGCACGAAGGCTTGGGAAAATGCGCCTTCAGCGAATAACCGGCGCAGCAAATTGGGCAGTTTGAAGGCGACAAAGAACGCATCAGTAGCCATTCCCGCGCCGAAAATACGGGCAATCAGGACATCGCGGGCAAAAGCCAGTACGCGCGAAACAAGCGTCAGACTGCTAATGGTGGCTAAGGCTTTAAGAAGATTCATGCTAGTTGTTGTCAGTTCGCACTAAACGCCGGGCATGATAACACCGTGCAAAGCGGAACCGCCCCCAACTAGGTGTTCCTCAAATAAATTTGCAAAAGTAAAGGTGAATCACTAGAATGCTCGCCTTTCCAGTAAGCAGAGATCTCAAGGAGTAGTAATGGCAAATAGCGCACAAGCCCGCAAGCGTGCACGTCAGGCAGATAAACAGAATGCTCATAACAGCAGCATGCGCTCAGAATTGCGCACTGCGATCAAGAAGGTAACCAAGGCAATCACTGCTGGAGACAAAGCTGCTGCCCAGGCGATATACCAGTCTTCAGTCAGCACTGTTGATCGCATCGCCGACAAGAAGATCATTCACAAGAACAAGGCCGCCCGACACAAGAGTCGCATGTCTGCGGCAATCAAGGCAATGGCCTAATCGCCTGAACTTAAGCTAGGGCGCTTGATTCACCGCACGAGCCGACAGTGATGTCGGCTTGTTTGCTTTGCGGGCTTGTTTGGCGTGATAATGGCTACTGGTAACGACTCGACGGCGGCATGTCCGCCGTATTGTTTTTTAGGAAAACAAAATGTCACATCTAATGAACACTTATCCTCGTCTTCCCGTCACTTTTGAGCGGGGAGAAGGAGCTTGGTTATGGGATACGGAAGGCAAGCGCTATCTGGATGCCTTGGCGGGAATCGCTGTAAATACCCTCGGGCATGCTCACCCACGTTTTACTGCCGCGCTCAAAGCGCAGATCACCAAACTGATCCATTGCTCAAATGTATACCAAGTGAACGAACAGGAACAACTTGCAGGAAAACTTTGCGGCCTGACGAACATGCAGGAAGCTTTCTTCTGCAATTCCGGCTGTGAGGCAAATGAGGCAGCAATCAAACTGGCGCGGCTGTATGGTCACAAGCAGGGCATCGAATCCCCATCCATCATCGTGATGGAAAAGGCCTTTCACGGGCGAACTCTGGCAACCCTTTCCGCGACCGGCAACCGCAAGGTGCAGGCAGGCTTCGAACCTCTGGTAAAGGGCTTCGTGCGGGTTCCCTATAATGACCTTGACGCAATCCGCCAAGTGAAACAAAACAACCGGGAAGTAGTCGCCGTGCTGGTCGAGCCGATCCAGGGCGAAGGTGGCATTCGTACGCTGGATGTAGAGTATCTGCAACAATTGCGACTGATTTGTGACGAACAGAACTGGCTGCTGATGCTAGACGAAGTGCAATGCGGCATCGGTCGCACCGGCAAGTGGTTTGCTTATCAACATACAGGGATCCTCCCCGATGTGATGACGCTTGCCAAGGGACTGGGCTCGGGGATTCCTGTCGGTGCGTGCCTCGCAGCCGGAAAAGCAGCAGGCACATTCCAACCGGGGAATCATGGTTCGACTTTCGGCGGAAATCCACTGGCCTGTGTCGCCGGGTTAACAACACTGAACATCATCGAGCAGGACAAGTTACTCGCCCATGCTGACAGCCTCGGGCAGTTCATACACATAGGTTTAGCTGATGCGCTCCAAGGCGTTACGGGAGTCAAGGAAATCCGTGGCCAAGGCCTTATGATCGGCATAGAACTCGACAAACCATGCGGAGACCTGGTCAAACAGTCACTTGCCCAAGGATTATTGATCAATGTGACGGCCGAGAATGTGATCCGGCTGCTGCCACCGCTAGTAATGGTGCAGAGCGAAGCTCAGCAGTTGATCGACATACTATGCCCGTTGATAAAAGATTTTTTGCGCAACTGATCGGAACTGAATTATGCCTGCAAAACAAGCTGTGACAACAAACCTCAAGCATTTTTTGCAAATCAAGGACTTCACACGCGAAGAGTTCGAATACGTTTTCGAGCGTACACGCATCATCAAGCAACGGTTCAAGTCCTACCAACAATACTGGCCACTGACAGACCGCACTTTGGTCATGATCTTCGAGAAGGCAAGCACACGCACCCGTCTGTCATTCGAGGCGGGAATGCAGCAACTTGGCGGTTCTGCAATCTATCTGAACACGCGCGACTCGCAATTGGGACGCGGCGAGCCCGTTGAAGACGCCGGTCAGGTAATCTCTCGCATGAGTGATATCGTGATGATCCGTACTTTCGAGCAATCCATCATCGAACGCTTTGCCTCGAATTCTCGCGTGCCGGTGATCAATGGCCTGACCAACGAATATCACCCCTGCCAGATACTTGCCGACATCTACACCTACATCGAGCACCGCGGCAGTATCCAGGGCAAGACTGTGGCTTGGATCGGTGACTCTAACAACATGTGTAACACCTGGTTGCAAGCCGCAGAAATACTTGATTTCAACGTGCATGTCTCGACACCACCCGGCTACGAAGTCGAACCGGAAAGGGCCGGATTGTTTGGAGCAAGCAATTACGAAGAATTTTCGGATCCGATGGAAGCTGCTCGTGGAGCTGACCTGGTAAATACTGACGTATGGACTAGTATGGGTTTTGAGGCAGAGAACGAAGAACGCATAAAGGACTTCGCCGACTGGCAAGTGGACGAGGATATGATGCGCATTGCAGCAAAGGATGCACTATTCATGCACTGCCTGCCAGCGCACCGAGGCGAAGAAGTTTCAGCGAGCGTCATCGACGGTCCGCAATCAGTCGTGTGGGATGAGGCAGAAAACCGTTTACATGCTCAAAAAGCCCTTTTGGAGTACCTGCTTTTAGGAAAGGTTGAGAATTGATACGCACCACAATTTTTACAGTTTGAAGCAAGATGACTAGCAAATAGAGGAACACCCAGGGAATCTCGAATGAGGAACAACAACCTGTCAAATCATATCCTGTATGTCTCGGCTACGATGGTCGGGGTTTGCATGACTATGCTTTCCATCATTCAATTGATCCCGAAGGAAGCGGTCTCCCGTTGGGTTGATGACGCCCTTTCACTCGACAGCATGATTTTCCTTGCAAGCACCTTGCTGTCTTACTGGGCACTACGCCACGAACTGGAAAGTGAAAGATTCGAAAAAGTTGCTGACCTTGTTTTCATGGTCGGAATGATACTTCTCGTAATGACTGGCTTTGGATTTGTCTCGATTGAAATTTTAGGATCAAAAGGAACCCCACTGTGAACAAAATTAGCAAAGCGGTGCTCGCCTATTCCGGCGGACTAGATACATCGGTCATACTGAAGTGGCTTCGCGATACCTATCAATGTGAAGTGGTTACCTTCACTGCTGATCTTGGCCAAGGTGAAGAGCTTGAACCCGCACGGCAAAAGGCACTTATGTTCGGCATCAAGCCTGAAAACATCTTCATCGATGACCTTCGCGAAGAGTTTGTCCGTGACTTCGTTTTCCCGATGTTTCGCGCCAACACGGTGTATGAAGGCGAATACTTGCTTGGCACATCGATCGCACGTCCCTTGATCGCGAAACGACTCATCGAAATCGCCAGCAAGACCGGCGCGGATGCAATCTCGCACGGCGCAACCGGCAAGGGCAACGACCAGGTGCGCTTCGAACTAGGTGCATATGCGCTGAACCCCAACATCAAGGTCATCGCGCCATGGCGCGAATGGGACCTGTTATCTCGAGAGAAACTGATGGCTTATGCCGAAAAACATGGCATCCCGGTCGACATGAAGCACAAGAAGGGCGGTTCACCCTATTCAATGGATGCGAACCTGCTACATATCTCTTACGAAGGCCGCCATCTGGAGGACCCTGCCGCCGAAGCTGAGGAAAGTATGTGGCGCTGGACAGTGTCTCCGGAAAAAGCGCCTGATGCCGCCGAATATCTTGAACTTGAATTCGTCAATGGTGACATCGTGGCACTAAACGGCACCAGGATGACACCTGCGACAGTGCTGGCCAAGCTGAACGAGATTGGCGGCAAACATGGTATCGGCCGTCTCGACCTGGTAGAAAACCGCTATGTCGGCATGAAGTCGCGCGGTTGTTATGAGACCCCAGGCGGCACCATCATGCTCAAAGCCCACCGGGCGATCGAGTCAATCACACTGGATCGCGAAGTTTCGCACCTGAAAGATGACTTGATGCCGCGCTATGCGAGCATGATATATAACGGTTACTGGTGGAGCCCGGAGCGTCTCGCTGTGCAAACGCTGATCGATCACACGCAAAAGACCGTGAATGGCTGGGTTCGCGTAAAATTGTACAAGGGAAATGTGATTGTTGTCGGCCGAGACTCAAAAACAGATTCATTATTCGACCCGACCATCGCAACTTTCGAAGATGACAAGGGTGCCTACGACCAGAAAGATGCTGCCGGATTCATCAAGCTGAACGCCCTGCGATTGCGCATCGCTGCGAACCTGCAGAAGCGAAAATAGAACAACAGAGGAAATCATGATCCACGAACTGAGCGGTGACATACTGTTAAGTCGTGCAAAGGCCATCGTTCAGGGCGTTGCCCCCAATGATGATTTTCACAGCGGGCTGGCGCTACAATTGCGAGAGCGTATGCCTGCTCTTTACAAGGACTTCCGTCACTATTGCCAGACTCGCCACCCAAAATCTGGTGGCCTGTGGACATGGGTGAGCGGCGATGGGCGTTATATTGTCAGCCTGTTCACCAGGGATGCCGCATACGATCACGGCAGCAAACCGGGACACGCCACGATCAGTCATGTGAATCATGCCCTGCATGCCTTGCGTGCCCTGGTACAAAAGGAAAAGATCAGTAGCATTGCGCTGCCACGATTGGCTTGTGGCCTGACCGGTCTGAACTGGATTGAAGTGAAACCACTGATTGACAATCATCTTGGCAATCTGGATATACCGGTTTACGTTTACGCCAGCTACCAGAAGGGCATCAAGGCCAATGAGCCAACCAATTCTAAATAAGGTAATGAAGGATATTCGATGTCGAAATTTGATAATGTCAGTGTGGATAAAAAGGGTAATGTTTTCTTCGATGGAAAATGTGTGTCTCACTCGGTGATATTTCCCAATGGTTCGCGAAAGACCGTGGGAGTAATCCTTCCCAGTACCCTCACTTTCAACATTAGCACTCCCGAAGTTATGGAGATCACTTCGGGTAAATGCCGGGTTAAGATTGGAGATGAACCAGACTTCAAGACCTATGCTGCTGGCGACAAGTTCTCGGTTGCTGCAAACAGCCACTTCGTCATCGAAGCTCAGGAAGTAGTAAATTATGTTTGTAGCTTCGGCTGATACAGGAGAGAACAATGCCAACCTTCGACATCGTTTCTGAAGTGGACAAGACAGAAGTCAAGAACGCGGTAGAACAGACAAACAAGGAAGTCAGCACCCGATTTGATTTCAAGGGATCTGATGCACGCGTGGAACAAACCGAGCTCAAGCTCACCGTATGGGCCGATAATGAATTCCAGCTCGATCAGGTTCAGGACATCTTGAACGCAAAACTCACCAAACGCGGCGTGGACATCAAATGCCTAGAAATCAGCGACAAGATCGAAAAGGTAAGCGGCAACAAGGTCAAGCGGGGTTGTGAGGTGAAAGTCGGGGTGGACATCGAACTTGCCAAGAAGATCGTAAAGCACATCAAGGATAGCAAGTTGAAGGTTCAAGCCAGCATCCAGGGTGACACCGTACGTGTCACCGGCAAGAAGCGTGATGACCTTCAGGAAGCGATTGGATTCATCAAAAAGACCATAACCGACTTTCCGTTACAATATCAAAACTTCCGCGACTAAATCCAGGTTTGACCAGGAGGCACTATTGAATAACTAAAAGTCATGGGCCAGATTTATAAACATCTGCTATGGCTGAACATGTTGCTGCTGTGCCTAAGCGGCACAGCTCAAGCGACTGAAAACCACCCGCCTTACCCAGAAATTCTCTGGGATGACATCAAATTCGTCCTCAGCTCCCCAGCGCGATGGCAAGAACAGGATTGGCAATACTTTTCACTCGCTGCGGTCGGCGTAGTAGGTGTGGCCGCAATATTGGACCGCCCCATCCGTGACGAGATGCGACGCCATACTCCCAACGACAATCTCTTTCTGCATCATATCGAACGTTTTGGGGCAGAATATTCTTTTGGTGTGCTTGGGGGATTTTATCTCGCTGGTACGATAGGCAATAACGATACGGCATTATCCGTCGCTCAAGACGGATTGTCCGCCAGCATTATCGCAAGCGGCATAATTACACCGACGATCAAGTTCATAACTGGCCGAGCGCGCCCGCGTGAAAATCTCGGCATCGCCACATTTAACCCATTCAGCCTGAGCTACGCTTTGAACTCCTCGTTCCCATCTGGTCACACCACACAGGCTTTTGCGGTAGCCTCTGTCATCGCAAATCACTATGAGGAATCATGGGTGGCTTATTCTTCATATACGATTGCCAGCTTTGTAGGTGTAGCGCGTATGTACCACGATGCCCACTTCGCCTCAGACGTGGTTGCAGGTGCAATGATCGGTACACTGGTCGGGAAAAGTGTGGTTACCCACAACAGGACTAAGCGCTCACCCAAAATAGTAATGCTGCCTGAAATTATGCCAGGATTGATAGGTGTTCGACTCAATGGAAAATTTTAGGGGCCACTGCTCAAAAGTAATACAATTCAGGTATCGCGAGACTAAAGAAAATTTAAAGTGTTTGAAATTGGTCATCAAAGTAATTTGTCAGGGAAATTTCACATGAAAAGTGTATTGGTTTTGTTCGCAGAAGGAAGCGAAGAACTAGAGGCGATTACAATCGTAAATATTTTGCGTCGTGCAGGCATTTCAGTGACGCTGGCGGGACTGGATGAGGGAGCATTGAGGGGGAGTCGCGGTGTGGTGCTGATACCAGACACCACTTTGCACGAAGCGCTGGCACATGACTATGACATGGTGGTCTTACCCGGCGGGCAACCCGGAACGAACAATCTAAAGGCAGATCCAAGGGTATCGAAGCTATTAAAGCAAATGTCACATCAAGGCAAATACGTGACAGCGATATGTGCAGCACCTTCGGTCCTGGCCTTCGCAGGACTGCTCGACGGCAAGCGAGCTACCAGCTTCCCTGGTTCACTCGACCCATTCCCGCAAGTCATGCAGCAGGGTACGGCTGTGGCAGAGGACGAAAAGCTGATCACCTCACGCGGCCCCGGCACAGCTATCGATTTCGCGCTCACGCTGGTTGAACGTCTGGCAGGTATGCCGAAGCGCCATGAAGTCGAAGCAGGATTGCAGCGTTAAGGTTATTCCAGATTTGGCAGTTACGACTCGCTATGCATATCGCCTGATATTGTTGCTCGGATAGCCGGCAACATTCCCACTTCGATCAAGACAAGAATCGCTTTACTGCAATCTCGTCAAACGGCCAGCCGAGCTCCTTGTCATTGTCAGTTCGACGCAATACCGGTATGTGCTTTCCATATCGCGACAGCAGAGCAGCATCATTTGCGATATCGATTTTCTCTGTTGCAAGCCGCATCCTGCTCAAGGTGGTTGCCGCCTGTTCGCAAAGATGGCAGTTCGAGGTACTGTAAAGAATTAGGACAGGCATCCTGGCATACAGCTAATGCAAGTTGATGATCTGCCAACCATGCTGTTCTGCATGCGCGCGGAGCGTTGGATCAGGATTCGCTGCAACCGGATGCTTCACCTTGCAAAGCAACGGTAGGTCATTAAGCGAATCGCTGTAAAACGTACTATCAGCAAAACTGTCAATGCTCCAACCACGCTTGGCAAGCCAATTGTCCAATCTGACGACTTTTCCCTCGCGGAAACACGGGACGTCCGCTACGTTCCCAGTGAATTCGCCATCTTTGTGTTCTGGTTCGGTAGCGATCAGATTCTCAATGCCAAATTCGCGTGCGATCGGAGCGGTGACGAAGCTGTTGGTAGCAGTAATGATGACGCACACATCGCCCGCTTCACGGTGGCGTGCTACCAGATCTCGCGCCGACTGGGTGATCATACCTACAGCCTGCTCGCGCATGAACTGCTTATGCCACGTATCCAGTGTATTGCGGGAATGGCGCGATAGAGGCTTTAACTGAAAATCCAGAAACTCATGGATATCCAGCGTGCCTGCTTTGTATTGTTCGTAGAATGCAAGATTCTTCGCCTCGAAAAGTTCTCTGTCCAACACGCCAATGCGAATAAGGAATTGCGACCATTCGAAATCGCTATCGCCATTGAGCAAGGTGTTATCCAGATCGAACAAGGTTAATTTCACTTTATCTCCAATTCCTGCTGCAGTACTTCCTTGAGCAGCGGTACAGACGGTGCACGACGCAACCGCAAGGAATGTTCATCAAGCGCATCTAGCACCGCCATCAAGCTGGGCAGGTCACGCCGTCCGTGACGCAACAGATACTGCGAAACCTCAGTTGGTAGCAGGAATCCACGCTCGTAAGCATGTTTCGTTAGTGCTTGGGCCTTTTCTTCGTCGCTCAAGGCATGCACCTGATACACCATGCCCCAACCCAAACGAGAGCGCAGATCATCGCGTAACTTTAGGTGCTGCGGTGATTCCATACCACTTACCAGCAACATGCCGCCGTTATCGCGTATTTGGTTGAACAGGTTGAAAAGCGTAATTTCCTCGTTTTCGTCAAGTGTCTCGACATTGTCCACTGCGACCACCACCCTACCCGTTCCGATGTTCTGCGGAGGAATGCTGCCGTGTGTATAAATCCCGCTATGCTGTTTATCAAGCGCTGCAAGCACACAGGCATGCAATAAATGGCTCTTGCCGCAACCGTGCTCGCCCCACAGGTAGAAAATCCGTTCGCCACTGTCGCTAGCAATTGCTTGGCGCAATACCGAGAGCAATTCTTGGTTGCGGCCAACCACAAAATTATCAAGCGATGGTTTCCATTCGGGAGATATGTCGAGTAATAACTGACTCACTGGCATCTCATGCTCTGCGATACATTTCGCTGCTGAGATACCACGTTATCCCATGTCGCAACGCGACCAGCAGGATGGCAGACAACGGCAGTGCCAGCAGTATGCCAAAGAAGCCAAACAAACTACCGAAGGCAAGTAGCGCAAATATCACTGCCAGCGGATGAAGTCCTACGCGTTCGCCCACCAGCCATGGCGTAACAATCATACCTTCAATAAGCTGTCCCGCACCAAATACGCCCCACACCCACAGCACATCGCTAAATATTGGAAATTGCATCAAAGCAGCGAGCGTTGCAAGCGTCAACCCGACAATCATGCCCAAATAGGGTATAAAAACCAACAAGCCAGCAACAATACCTATGGGTAAAGCGAATTCCAGCCCGACAGACCATAAAACGATACTGTAATATGCACTCATCAGCAGCATAACGGATAGCTGTCCACGCAGGAACTCTGCCAATATCCGATCCAGCTCGTCCAGAATCTCGTTGACCTTGGCATGCCAATGGCGTGGCATAAGATCATCGATGTGTTTCACCAGTTTATTCCAGTCGCGCAACAGATAAAACATCGCAACCGGAATCAGCAAAATATCGATCATTACGGTGATGATTGCCCCACCACTGCTTCCAAGCCATGGCAGCAGTTTGGCCGCCATACCGCCCGCTCCTTTTAAATGACTCAGAAGCATATTCTTTAATGCCTGACTGTCCCACTGCAGATCAGGATCCACCCACCTTTGCAGCAATGGCAACAGACGCAGGCGAACTGCTTCTATCCAGTCAGGAAATTTCACCATGAACCGGGCGAATTCCTTTTCGAGCAATGGCAGCATAATCAGCAGCAACACAGCAAGCAACAGCAACAATCCGCACATCACCAGCAACACGCCCAAAGTACGTGGAACCTTCCATGAGCACAAACGTTGCACCATCGGATTGCAGATGTAGGCAAGGATTGCAGCAGCAACGAAAGGGGTAAGTATCGAGCTGAGCAGGTACAGCAGTAATAAGGCCACCGCCATGAAAGATAGCCATTGCACGGCAGCGAAGCGGGATAAGGTCATTTAAGGTAAAATTCGCGTCAAATCTTGCCGCACTTTATCCTGTAGAAAGCGAAAACTCAACTTGAACAACCATGACAACATGAACAATCCTGGCAGCAAACCCACTTTGCAGCGCAAGGGCAGCCTTTCTTATCGTGATTCCGGCGTGGACATAGACGCAGGCGACCGCCTGGTAGAGAACATAAAACCTTTTGCCAAACGGACCATGCGCCCGGAGGTTCTTGGTGGCATAGGTGGTTTCGGAGCTTTGGTGGAGATTTCGAAGAAATTCCAAGAGCCTGTACTTGTTTCAGGAACTGATGGTGTCGGCACCAAGCTCAAACTGGCTTTCGAACTTGGTCGACATGATACGGTTGGTATCGACCTGGTCGGCATGAGCGTCAACGACATTCTGGTGCAGGGAGCAGAACCACTGTTTTTCCTCGACTATTTTGCCTGCGGCAAACTTGATGTTGATGCTGCAACCGAAGTCATAAAGGGTATCGCCCACGGTTGCGAGCAGGCAGGTTGTGCTCTGATTGGTGGTGAAACAGCAGAGATGCCAGGCATGTATCCGACCGGCGAATATGATCTTGCTGGATTTGCGGTAGGCATAGTTGAAAAAGCCGAAATCATTAACGGAAAGAGTATAGAGGCGGGCGATGTTGTGATCGGACTTGCCTCGAACGGTGCGCATTCAAACGGATATTCGCTGATACGAAAGATCATCAGCGACCACAAGATCGACCTAAACCAAATGTTAGACGGCAAGTCGTTGTCTGACCTGATCATGGCGCCCACGCGCATCTACGTAAAACCGCTACTAGCACTGATGAAATCGATAACTGTGAAGGGCATGGCACATATCACCGGCGGAGGCTTGCTGGAAAACGTACCGCGTGTTCTGCCAGAAAATGTCGTCGCCCAACTGGACAGCAACAAATGGCTCACTCCTGCAATGTTCCACTGGTTACGCGAAACAGGTAACGTCGCACCTCAAGAGATGTATCGAACTTTCAATTGCGGAATCGGCATGGTAGTGATCGTAGCCTTTCAAGATGCCGATGCTGCTCTGTCTCATCTCAATGCCTCTGGAGAACGTGCAACTGTCATAGGTATGATTCGCGCGCGGCAGGGCACCGAGGCACAGACCCAAGTCGTTTAATGAAATCCATCGTCGTCCTGATCTCGGGTCGTGGCAGCAACATGCAAGCATTGTTCGATGCAATGTTGCCATGCACCATTGTGGCCGTGATCAGCAATCGTGCGGATGCAGCAGGACTAGCGATCGCGAAAGCGCGCGGCATTCCTACGGCCGTTGTAAATCATCGGGATTATCCTGATCGAGGCAGTTTCGATACTGCATTATCCAAAATGATAGATAATTTTCACCCTGATTTTGTTGCACTTGCGGGATTCATGCGAATTCTTACCGCGAATTTCGTTTCACACTATCATGGCAGGCTTGTCAATATTCACCCTTCATTGCTCCCGGCATACAGCGGTCTGGAAACACATGCTCGTGCGTTGCGCGATGGAGTTAAGATCCATGGCTGCACGGTCCACTTCGTCACTCCTGATCTTGATCACGGCCCGATAATCATCCAGGCTGCCGTCCCGGTAATGCAAGACGATACCGTGCAGTCCTTGTCAGACCGCGTCCTTCGTGCTGAGCATCAAATTTATCCGCAAGCTATACGCTGGCTTTGCACCAACCTGATCGAACTGACCGACAAAGGCAAGGTCTTACTCAAGTGTCAAAATCAGTTACGATCCGTGCTTATATCTCCTGATCTGGAACAATCGTGAAATACCAATTAATTATTCTTGCTTGGTTAACGCTCAGTTTCTCTGGCAGCGTTGTTGCTGAACAACCCACTGACATTCAGGCTACCTACGATGTTTATAAGGGCAGCTTGAAAATTGGTCAGCTCGAGGAGCGCTATGTCCGCCAAAAGGATCATTACACTCTGACCAGCACCACCCGGACAGCCGGCTGGCTGGCAGTTTTCAATCCTGGGAAGATACAACTCAGCAGTAGTGGACTGGTAGATAGCAGCGGATTACAGCCGATACACTTCAGTGATAAGCGTGAAAACAACGAGCATTTGAATCGTGGTGCTGAACTTGATTGGGATGCAAAAAAACTTACCCTGATCGAACATACGCGACGCACATCTGTCCTACTTCCAAAAGGCACACAGGATCGCTTGAGCGCCATGTATCAATTCATGTTCCTGTCGCTTAAAGCTGGAAATACCCTGGATTTCCCTATGACTAACGGCAGGAAACTGGACAACTACCATTACGCAATCTCGGATGGGAAAACGCTTAATACTCCTGCCGGAGAATTCAATACACTATATCTTGATAGTCAGGCCAAAAAGGGAGAGAGCCGGACCGAAATCTGGCTTGCCATCCAACATTTAAATCTTCCATGCAAAATGATCATTACCGATGCTGACGGAGATCAACTCATGCAGATATTGAGCAAACTCGAAATCAGGTGAATGAACATGTTCAAGATTGATACGTTCAGCCTTATTTTCAAGTTTTCTCATTTCACGACCCTAAAGATCATGACAATTCAAACTGTAGTGTCTCAGCCATGCTGATCACCACATATCGCTTCGATTTTGTCATCCAGGCCCTGCGCACGATACTGCCGCTAGCTCACCCTGCCGATACCACACTACGTTACTTTTTCAAGAACGAACGCATCGGATCAAAGGAACGCGAATTGGTCGCTGAGACCGTTTTTGGCGTGCTGCGGCACCGCTTGTTTCTGGAGTATGCCTGCACAGGTTATCCTCCCAGTACCGAGGTCCCCACACCTCGACGCATGGCGCTTGCATATTTTCTAAGGTTCGGTGGTTACAACCTTCGCGAGGTCGAGCCATTATTGAAACGTGGCGAAAAGGAATGGCTCACTATCGTAAAGGGCATCAAGATCGAGACCTTGCCATTATCAATACAGTCGGAAATTCCCGAATGGCTTGTAGAGAAGATGGGTGCCTCATATAACGATGACGACATCCTGACGCTGGGAAGATCAATGCAACAGGTTGCACCATTGGATATCCGGGTCAACACCCTGCTCGCAAAGCGCGAGGATGTGCTGCAACAATTGCAAGCCAAGAATATTGAAGCGTTCGCTACCCCTTACTCGCCTATCGGCATACGCATAAGGGAGAAGATACCGCTGAACAAGGATCCGCTGTTCACCGAAGGTAAAATCGAGGTGCAGGACGAAGGAAGCCAACTGCTGGGTTTCCTGCTAGCCCCCAAACGAAATGACATGGTTGTGGATTTTTGCGCAGGAGCGGGCGGCAAGACATTGATGCTAGCTGCAATGATGAACTCTCAAGGTCGCCTGTATGCCATGGACGTTTCGGAAAAGCGCCTCGCCAATCTAAAACCGCGCCTCAAACGCTCCGGAACAAGCAACATCCAGCCAATGTTGATCTCCCACGAGAATGACCTCAAGGTAAAGCGTCTGGCAGGCAAGATCGATCGTGTGCTGGTCGATGCACCTTGCAGTGGGCTCGGAACACTGCGTCGCAACCCTGACCTGAAATTCCGCCAATCACCTGAGAGCATTAAGGAGCTGACAATAAAGCAATCAGCCATCCTTTCTTCCGCCAGCCGCCTCCTAAAAAGGACCGGTCGTCTGGTTTATGCGACATGCAGCATACTCCCGGAAGAAAATCAGGATATTGTGCAATCCTTTATCGAAAAAAACCCTGATTTTGTATTGCTGCCAGCAGGGGAAGTGTTGCAGAAACAAAAGATTCCGCTGGATTGCAACGATTTTCTTGAATTGCGTCCACATATACATGGTACTGACGGGTTCTTTGCGGCAATATTAGAACGAATCTAACCAACTGAGGCACTTTTGCATCTATAAGAATGTCGAATATTTAATATTTTTGAAGTATTCCAAGGAGGTTGCATGTTCTCAGATCTACTCATTATCTTATCTGCCGGTTTGGTTGACCTGCCTTGGTGGGGCTATGTGCTCGCCACCCTGTCGCTCACCCATATCACAATCGCATCGGTAACCATATACCTGCACCGCCACCAGTCTCATCACGCCTTGGAATTGCACCCTATCGCCAGTCACTTCTTCCGTTTCTGGCTGTGGTTGACCACCGGCATCGTGACCAAGGAATGGGCATCCATCCACCGCAAGCATCATGCCAAATGCGAGACCGTCGATGACCCGCACAGCCCACAAGTACTCGGCATCAGAAAGGTATTACTTGAAGGTGCAGAGTTATATCGCAAGGAAGCGAAAAACCTGGAAACTTTGGAGAAATATGGTCGACACACACCTGATGACTGGCTAGAGCGCAACCTTTATTCCAAACACAGCATGCTAGGTATCATGCTGATGCTCGTCATAAATGTTCTATTATTCGGCGCAATCGGCCTGACCATCTGGGCAGTTCAAATGGCGTGGATACCGATAACTGCTGCTGGCATCATCAATGGGGCGGGACATTACTGGGGTTATCGGAACTTCCAGCCTGCCGATGCCTCGACCAACCTTTTGCCTTGGGGCATTCTGATTGGCGGCGAAGAATTGCATAACAATCACCATACCTATATCGGTTCTGCCAAACTCTCAAGCAAATGGTACGAGTTTGACATCGGCTGGCTATATATCCAAAGCCTGGCCATGCTGGGACTGGCAGAGGTCAAGAGAGTCGCCCCAAAGGTACGTCTTGATAAAGCGAAAACAGTATGCGATGCCGACACATTACGTGCTGTACTGGCCAATCGCTATGAAGTACTGGCGAAGTACGCAAAATTACTGCAGAAAACTTATCATGAGGAGATCGCACAACTTAAACAGCGTATGCCAGACCTTGGAAAGCTCGATATCAAGCGAGTTAAGCATTGGCTGCATATCGAAGTGACCGATCTGACCGAGCGAGAAAAATTGAAACTAGAATTGGTCATACAGACCTGCCAGAAACTTAATATCGCGTATACCTTACGCCAAGATCTGGTTGCAATCTGGCATCGTTCTACAGCGACCAAGGAGCAGATGGCTAAGGAACTAGAAAATTGGTGTCATCGTGCTGAAGAAAGTGGTATCGAGGCACTGCAAAAGTTCTCGAGACAATTACGCTGCTACGCCTGAAACATTGTAAACTATCCAAAAAATAAGGCCGGTTGTTATTGCAACCGGCCTTTTTCATTCCCCTACAAATACGCCACTATCTCAAATTTCACACATTATTCAGTTGGGGTTGGTTTTGAAATATCCAATAATCGCTTCACGTTCTTCAACTGTTGGCACCTTCCTCTTGTTCGTTTGCATAATCCCTTCCATGCGTGTTATGACACCAGGCCAAGCTGCAGGCTCATGCTGGACTGCGTCAGGCATCCTATGACATTGCGTGCAAAAGATCCTGGCTTCACGATAACCGGGAATCTTCTGGCGCTTTGCCAATTCCTCACGTGGATCTGCACCTTTATCGCAGCCACTGATAAAAATGGCCAGAAACATTACTAGTACAGTTACTTTCATTACAATTCCCGATGATTTTGATATTGAGTGGGTTTGTGCTGCTACTCCCGCAAAAAGTTCAGTATAGACTCCACTTATTATTGCATCATGGCAATTTCACGTAATGCCTGTGCGTAAATATCTGCAGATTGAGCACCCCGAATCAATTGGCGTTCATTGATGATTACCGAAGGTACCGCATTTATTCCCTTCTCGATGTAGTAGCTCTCCTGCTCCCTGACCTGCTGAGCGTATTCACCTGTTGACAGTATCTGTCTAGCACGGGTCACGTTCAAGCCTACACGTTCTGCCACGCTGATCAAAACCTCATGTGAGGAAGGATCTTCCCCATCAGAAAAATAGGCCTTTAGAAGAGCATGCTTTAGTTCCAACTGAAGGCCTTCCAATTCTGCCCAAAGCAAAAGCCTATGGGCATCGAAAGTGTTGTAGATTCGACTTCGCTTGCCAATACCAAATATAAAGCCAACCTCTTCACCTCGCACCCTGATTACCTCAGTATTCTGTTCGTACTGCTGACGCGTCAGGCCGTATTTCTCCATGAGGTGTTCACTGATTTCCTGCCCCTCAGCTGGCATTTTTGGATTAAGTTCGAAAGGTTGAAAATACAATCCAGCCGCAACTTGATCGTTCAATCGAGCAAGTGCAGCTTCAAGGGATTTCAGCCCGATTGCACACCATGGGCATGAAATATCGGATACAAAATCTATCCTGATTCGATTTTTCAAATTATTCACCTTGTCAGGCTTGCCTGCACAGAGACAAGCCAAACTGTAAAGGAGAATCAACCAGTCCGCATTTCAAGCATCAATTGGTTGACACGCTTAACGAATCCCGCCGGATCGTCCAACTGCCCTCCTTCGGCAAGTAAAGCCTGGTCAAAAAGTACCGCAGCCCAGTCGTCGAAATATTTCTGCTCAACCTTCAACCTATTCACGACTGGATGGTTCGGATTTATCTCAAGAATTGGTTTGGTTAAGGGTATCTTCTGACCGGCCGCCTTGAGCATACGTGCCATGTTACCGCCAATATCATGCTCATCCGCAACCAAACACGCAGGTGAATCTGTCAGGCGATGGGTTATCCGAACTTCCTTGACGCGTTCAGCCAGACTAGCTTTGATATTCTCTATCAACTCCTTATGGTCACTTGCCTGTTTCTCCTGCTCTTGTTTCTCTGCCTCATCCTCAAGCATACCGAGATCGAGCCCACCTTTTGCCACCGACACCAGTTGCTTTCCCTCGAACTCGAGCAAAGAACCCACAACCCACTCGTCAATGCGTGCGGAAAGCAACAGCACTTCGATTCCTTTTTTGCGGAATACCTCCAAGTGAGGACTGTTCTTAGCGGCATTGAATGTTTCAGCGGTAATGTAGTAGATTTTGTCCTGACCGTCCTTCATCCGGCCGATATAATCTGTCAATGACACAGCTTCATCGGCAGTATCTGTATGAGTAGAGGCAAAACGCAACAGCCCTGCAATTTTTCTTTGATTAACGAAATCCTGCCCAGTTCCTTCTTTCAAGACCAAGCCGAATTCTGCCCAGAATTTGGAGTATTTTTCCTTGTCTTCCGATGCCAGGTCCTCAAGTAGACCAAGAATTTTCTTGGTACACCCAGAGCGAATCGCTTCGATATCTCTTGATTCCTGAAGTATCTCTCTCGAGACATTCAAAGGTAGGTCATTGGAATCAACGATGCCACGCACGAATCGCAGATACGAAGGAAGCAGTTGCTCTGCATCGTCCATGATGAACACGCGGCGAACATAAAGTTTTATGCCATGCCTAGCCTTCTGGTCCCACATATCGAAGGGCGCGTGTGAAGGAATATAGAGTAACTGCGTATATTCCTGCCGCCCTTCAACCCGCGCATGAATCCAAACCAAAGGGTCATCATAGTCATGGCCCACATGCTTGTAGAATGTCTTGTATTCATCGTCTGAGATATCACTCTTGGACCTAGCCCACAAAGCAGATGCCTGGTTGACCGTTTCATCGTCCTCCAATGTCACCTGCTTACCATCCTTCCATTCTTCTTTCTTCATCAAAATTGGTTGAACGATATGATCCGAGTATTTGTGGATAATCTCACGTAGCTTGTGCCCACTTAGCAAATCGTCTTGTTCCTGTCTCAGATGTAATGTCACCTCGGTTCCTCGATGCGACTTCTCGATCATTTCAATGGTGAACTCTCCACCCCCATCAGATTCCCAGCGAACACCTTGGTCCGAAGTTTCCCCTGCACGTCTCGTCACGACAGTAACCTTGTCGGACACAATGAAAGCCGAATAGAACCCGACGCCGAACTGCCCGATCAAGCCAGCATCCTTTTGTTGATCGCCACTAAGTTGTGAGAAAAATTCACGGGTGCCCGATTTTGCGATCGTTCCCAGATTATTGATAACCTCGTCTCGACTCATCCCGATACCGTTATCGCTGACCGTTATGGTCCGAGCTTGGGTATCGTAACTAATGCGGATATTTAAATCGGAATCGTCCTCGAATAGTGCCGCATTGTGCAATGCCTCGAAACGCAATTTGTCGCAAGCGTCAGAAGCATTGGAGACCAACTCGCGCAGGAATATCTCACGATTGGAATACAGAGAATGAATCATCAATTGCAGCAGCTGCTTGACTTCTGTTTGAAAACCTAGAGTTTCTCGGTTTGCGGCAGCACTTTCAGTCATATTTTTCCCCTTTGGATGATTACAAATAACATTTGGGTAAATGGTGACTGTATTGCAGATTTCAAGGGGTTTGCGGCATGAAGTTATTCAACCTGAAAATACGGATATTCCCTTGTTTTCTGAAGAATTCTTCCAGAAAATAAGAGCCCGGGAAGTTTTACAAGAAAGCGGGCTGTATCAAAATACATGGTCCTGCTATTTACGAGTTTTCAGGATGGATTCAATGTTGTTGTCGAGGTCGTTCACCACGATCCACTCGGTGGCACCTGCTTTTCGCACCTTCTCTTCCCAGCGGGCTAGCCGATCAAGGTAGATTCTGGGATCAGCGTTGTCAGCATTAAGTTTGGTTACGTTCAACGCCACGATACGCATTCCATCGAGCTTGATCGGAAAGTCGCGCACTGTTCCCGTCCCCAGTTCTTCTTGCATGTCAGAAAATACAACGATGGTCTTAGTACCTGCCTTGGTCTCATTCAGGTATTCCGCCCCCTGAATCAATCCACCGGTGATATCGGTATATGCGCTACCCTTGATCTGACCTGAAAATTCATCGATCTTTGCTTTGAATGCACGTTTTTGCTGAGTTGCTTGAGAAGGTCGATTATCGAAAGTGACTTTTGCGATGATATCCTTCTCGGTGAAGCTGCGCGTCTCCACCTTGGCCACCGCCAACGAATCACCTGGATTGAGTGTAGCCAGAAGATAATTGATGATCTTAGTTGCCTTGACCAATTCCTGCGAATAGGTTCCAGAGGTATCCACCAGCATATATACCCCTTGACTGTGAATACGGCTGTCGCCACAGCCACTGGCAAAGAGTGAACTGGACAGCAGCATCAAGATAAGCAACCCATTTTTCATGACGTTACCCTTTGTTTGGCATGTACTCGAACAGACTGCGTGTCTCTTAGCGTCATTACCCAGCGTTCAATCATCAATGGGATGACGATCGGGATGTCGTAGACCAACTCGAACACCCTGGCGAATCGCCTGAATACCACGCCGATGAACCTGAGTCCGAAGCCTAGACCACGCATTGTTTGTACCAGCAGGACGCCAATAACTGTCCGCAACGAATGAACAACACTCTCCAACGGGATCGCAACAAATGCCAAGGCGAACGGCAACACGAAACCCATGATCATCTGCCCAGCCATCGGGATGTTTGAAATCCAACTCTCTGATACTGGCGGTGCAACCGAGGCCAGATCTCTCATCAAGGAAGCTTTGTCCGAGATCAAGATGTCACGCATTAATGCCAGTGATGACTCAATGGCAGCCAATATCACCAGAAAGATCAGGGAAGCAAACATCAAACGGCGACGCATGCGATCATCCATGCTTGCGATTTTTGGAAACAATTGCGTGATACGCAAAGATTCCAGCAGGAAGAGCCCCATCGATGCCTCCATCAGGATGATCACAAGGGCAGCCACATCAGAAGTTTTCAGGTCATTGGTAATGTAATCGCTGGCACCGACCATTTCCGACATTGGCAGCGCAATTAATTTGTAGTTGATGAATGCGCCGCCCATCGCGATCATCATGACCAACAACGAGATGGCCAGTTGCACAAAAGCGGAGGTGGTCAAAGCATGTTCTGCTTTGCTATCTTTAGCGCGGATGCTAGAAAATTTTGCCATATGGCCATCAATCTGTTTGGCATTGGAATTAAGGGTGACTAACTTCTTGTCCATTTCCCCCATCAGCTTTTCCACTGAGCGCCAGGAGGGTTGAGCTCCCTTTAGGATCTTGTGCCTCTCTTCATAAGAACGCCTGAACTCCGCTACTGTTTTGTCGTGTATCTTCTGAATTGACTTGTTGATATCTTCAAGCAATTTACGGGGGATATCACCTCCCGCTTTGATCTGCGAGACCGATTCAAGTGCGTTAACCCACTCCGGAGGTGGAGGAGGCACCTCACCGCATTTTCGGTAGTCATCCTCGATACGCGTTACTTCTTCCATCAATTTGCGCTGCAATGCAGGAAATTCCTGCATATCTTTGCGTATGATGTTGGAAACTCTTTCGAACTCACGATCGATCAGGGTCGCAATACTTTCATGGCTATGCGCCATCAATACCGATTGATTTCTCAGGCGCATGGAATCTGCACTCAAGAAAAGCCAGCGGGAAACGAATCGTGTGGATTGTGTGACCAGATTGCATACTGAGTGGATCACTCCGTGCATCGGTTCGCGAGCAGCATACATGAATGTAATCAACAGAACAGACAGCGCCAGGATTGATAGTGCAACACTGTCGGGCCAAAACAACCAAGAATGCCATTCACCCATAACTATTCCCTCCCTTTGCAAGTTCAGTATATTTGGCGCCAATAATTAGGCGCCTCGTTTTGGGCTGGGCATGAAGCACACCCAGAACAGTTTCACTTTGCCCGTTATGCCACCCTCCTGCAATACCGCTCATCTCTCTTCGCATACCGCTCATCCTGATAAATCGACCTAAGATCGATAACTACCGGATTTATATGGCGTAAATAAAAAGCCCCTTAATTCAGGGGCTTAGATTACGTTTATAGTCGCAGGTAACCGCTAAAAAGGAATATCGTCGTCAAAATTATCAAAGCCGCCTTTCGAAGCAGGGGCGGCTTTGCTTGGCGCTGCCTTGCTGCCTGATGATGTCGAAGTAGGCTTATTCTCCACAACTTCGAAACTACCCGCGCCAGAGGATTTCCCGCCCAGCATGGTCATTTCGTTGACGACGATTTCAGTGGTATAGCGATCTTTCCCTTCTTTGTCTTGCCACTTACGGGTTTGCAACTTGCCCTCGACGTAGACTTGGGACCCCTTCTTCAGGTATTCGCCGGCGATCTCCGCGAGGCGGCGATAGAATACGAGGTTATGCCACTCGGTTTTTTCCTGCTTTTCTCCGCTCTTGTCCTTCCAGTTCTCTGAGGTAGCAAGGGTACAGTTGGTCACTGCTTCGCCACTGGTCATATAACGGGTCTCCGGATCTTTGCCAAGACGCCCTACTAGAATTACCTTGTTTACTGACATGTCATGCTCCTTTCGTCACGAGTTGCTCGACTGCATCTTGATCAAATCCCTTCATGTCAACTTTGAGGCAGGCGATGTTTTCCGCAGCCACCACCATAACTTCACGAACGCCTTGTAGCCTAGCGAGCTGCTCTTGCAACAATGCTCCCTGTGGTCCAGTTATTTCCTCTAGATGATACATCTTGGTACTAACCGCAGCAGGAGGATTCATTCCATATGCTACGATCAACCATATGAACAGCAATGCAATTGCGAACATAAAGACTGCATCGTGACCGACATACTGCATTAGTGCACCGCCTGCCGCCGCACCGGTAAATGCCCCCAGAAACTGTACACTACTATAAACACCCATCGCGGTACCCTTTGCAGCCAGTGGTGCAATCTTGCTGATCATGGAAGGTAATGTAGCTTCAAGTATGTTAAAAGAGGTGAAGAATACAAGCAGCGCCGCCGCCACTCCCCAAATACTGTTCTGCGCGAACATCAACAAGGCTTGTGCACACATTGCCAAAAAGACCGCCAATATAAATACCTGCTTCATCTTGGCCTTTTTTTCCGCAATTATGATGGGCGGGACCATCAGCACAAAAGCAATCAGCATCACCGGCAGATAGACATACCAGTGATGGGCGACAACCAAGCCATCACGCTCAAGCACAAAAGGCACCTGCATAAATACAGACATTAGTATCGCATGCAACGAGAAGATACCAAAATCAAGGCGCAACAAGTCCTTGTTGCGCAACACTTCGCCGAATCGTTTGCTACTGGCGCCAGAATCGCTGTGGAAGCGGGTGATCGCAGGATCGGGTATCACCCACTTAACCACTCCCAACGCTAGTATCGCCAGCACACCGGTCATCGCAAAGATGCCAGGCACGCCAATCACGCTGTTGAGCAGTGGAGATAGCACCATCGAGATCGAGAAAGTGATACCGATGGTAATGCCTATCATCGCCATTGCCTTGGTTCTATGTTCCTCGCGGGTCAGGTCAGCTGTAAGCGCCATCACTGCAGCGTTGAGCGCCCCCGCACCCTGTACCACCCGACCAATGATCACCCAGTAAATATCGCTTGCATATGCGGCAATGAAGCTGCCAATTGCGAAAAGAATCAAACTGATGTAGATAACCGGCTTGCGACCGTAACGATCAGACATCCATCCAGCAGGTATCTGAAGTATAGCCTGCGTTAAGCCGTAAGCCCCTAATGCAATCCCCATCAACAAATGGCTCTCGCCTCCCGGAAGATGCTCCGCATAAAGTGCAAAAACTGGCAGAATGATGAACAGGCCCAACATGCGCAGGCCGTAAATTCCTGCCAAGCCGGTACTGGCGCGTCGTTCAGCCGCGGTCATGGATTCTGAGATATGTTGCATGTAAGTAATGAATATCGATAAAAGTCGCGCATTTTAGCAGGTCAACATGCCTGCTGACAGGTTTATGTAATTTCAAAATGATGTTATGTCCACCCAACTTTAAATATAGCCCGCCCACTAGAGCGATTCTCACCTGTTCTGAATACCAATTGAAAAGGCCAGAATGAGAGTTCTATAGCATATTTTGCCGTAACACTAGTTGGGAAAGCGCAAATTATCGCGTAAACTACTAGGTCGCCTCAGCCCAGATAGATTGCATGGAACAGATACACATAAGGGGTGCACGCACCCACAATTTAAGAAACATCAGCCTCGACCTGCCTCGGCACAAGCTTGTAGTGATTACCGGCCTATCCGGCTCAGGTAAGTCCTCACTAGCATTCGATACATTGTATGCCGAAGGTCAGCGGCGTTATGTCGAGTCCTTATCTGCTTACGCACGGCAGTTCCTGCAATTGATGGAAAAACCAGATGTAGATCTTATCGAGGGCTTGTCCCCGGCTATCGCGATCGAGCAGAAGGCAACCTCACACAACCCACGCTCCACAGTCGGCACGGTAACAGAAATTCATGATTATCTGCGCCTGCTCTTCGCGCGCGCGGGTGACCCCTATTGCCCACAGCATGATCTGGTTTTGCAAGCCCAGAGTGTAGGCCAAATGGTGGATCATGTACTTGAACTGCCCATAGGCACCAAAATTATGATCCTGTCGCCACTTGTTATAGAGCGCAAAGGCGAACAACTGGATCTGTTCGACGAACTTCGCGCCCAAGGTTTTACTCGTTTACGAATAAATGGCAAGGTATGTGAGATTGACGCATTACCCGCATTACAAAAAACCAAAAAGCACACTGTCGAAATCGTAGTTGACAGGCTCAAGGTAAATGCAGAATCCAAGCAAAGACTGGCCGAGTCTTTTGAGACAGCCCTGCGTCACGCTGATGGCCGTGCGGTAGCGGTGGAGATGGACTCCGAAAAGGAACATCTGTTCTCTGCAAAATTCGCTTGTCCGATCTGTAGTTATTCACTCCCTGAACTTGAGCCGAGATTATTTTCATTTAACAATCCGATGGGCGCATGCCCAAAGTGCGACGGCCTAGGAAGCATCAGCTTTTTTGATCCGAAGCGCATAGTTGCCTTCCCCCAGCTTTCCCTAAGTTCAGGTGCGATCAAAGGGTGGGACAGACGCAACCAGTTCTATCACCAGTTACTTGCCAGTCTCGCAAAACATTACAACTTCGACCTTGAGCGCGCTTTTGAAAGTTTGCCGGATAAAATCCAGGAAATAATCCTTTACGGCAGCAAAAAGGAAGAAATTGCTTTTCAATATATGAGTGAGCGTGGGAAGCCAACATTACAACGGCATAGCTTCGAAGGAATTATTCATAATTTCGAGCGTCGTTATCAAGAAACTGATTCGCCTACCGTGCGAGAAGAGCTGGCCAAGTATCTGAATAGCTGCATTTGT
Source organism: Gallionella sp. (assembly GCA_024641025.1). Taxonomy (GTDB): domain Bacteria; phylum Pseudomonadota; class Gammaproteobacteria; order Burkholderiales; family Gallionellaceae; genus Gallionella. The sequence goes on along the minus strand of JAHEDW010000011.1, from coordinate 3,743 downwards.
CCTGAGTGCAATGGCTCACGGCTGCGCCTAGAGGCTCGACATGTGCGTGTCGATAATCGGAACATTTATGAGATCAGTGCGTTACCACTAAAACAGGCGCTGACTTTTTTTCAAACCTTGACACTACAAGGCTACAAACAGTCGATTGCGGAAAAGATTGTCCACGAAATCGCCAACCGGTTGACCTTCCTCAACAACGTCGGACTCGAATATCTTTCACTAGAGCGCTCCGCTGAAACATTATCTGGTGGCGAGGCACAACGCATCAGGCTGGCATCTCAAATCGGTTCCGGTTTGACGGGTGTTATGTATGTATTGGATGAGCCTTCAATTGGCCTGCATCAGAGGGATAACGATAGACTGCTTACGACCCTCAAAAAGCTGCGTGATATGGGCAACAGCGTGATTGTTGTGGAACACGATGAAGAGGCAATCCGTGCGGCTGATTATGTAGTGGACATGGGGCCTGGCGCCGGGGAACATGGTGGTTTGATAGTTGCACAAGGAACCCCGGACGAAATCTGCAAGAGCAAGGAATCATTGACTGCAGATTATCTGACTGGCCGAAGAGGCATCGAACTGCCAAAAAAGAATCAAATGCGCGACCCAAATCGAATACTTCAAATAGTTCGTGCAAGTGGAAATAACTTGAAGGAAGTTACGCTTAATCTTCCTGTAGGACTCATGGTATGCATTACTGGAGTATCTGGTTCTGGCAAATCCACGCTTATCAACGATACGTTATACCCTGCTGTTGCTAAGCATCTGTATGGCAGTAGTGCCGAGCCGTCTCCATTCGCCGAGATAAATGGCCTAGAATTTTTCGACAAGGTAATCAATGTAGACCAAAGCCCCATCGGACGCACTCCCCGCTCCAATCCGGCCACCTACACCGGCCTGTTCACACCAATCCGCGAGCTGTTTGCCGGCGTGCCATCTTCACGCGAACGCGGCTATGGCCCGGGCCGATTCTCGTTCAATGTTAAAGGTGGGCGTTGCGAATCTTGTCAGGGGGATGGCGTACTGAAAGTCGAGATGCACTTTCTACCGGACGTATACGTGCCGTGCGACGTATGCCACAGTCAACGCTACAACCGCGAAACCTTGGAAATTCAGTACAAGGACAAGAATATTCACCAGGTTTTGCAGATGACGGTTGAGCAAGCCCACGAATTCTTCAAGTCTGTACCCGTTATAGCACGCAAACTAAAGACATTGCTCGATGTTGGACTGGGATATATATCCCTGGGACAATCAGCCACCACGCTCTCGGGTGGGGAGGCACAACGAGTAAAGCTATCGCTAGAGCTTTCAAAACGCGACACAGGGCGTACCCTTTACATCCTTGATGAACCCACTACCGGACTTCATTTCCATGATATCGCTTTGCTTCTCAAAGTAATTCACAAGCTGCGCGATCAAGGCAATACTGTGGTGGTAATTGAACACAATCTGGATGTGGTTAAAACAGCCGACTGGGTAATCGACCTTGGCCCCGAGGGGGGTGATGGCGGCGGCCGCATCATTGCTGAAGGCATTCCCAAGGATATTGCGCAAAACAAAAACAGCGTGACAGGAAAATACTTACGGAGCTTGTTCGGAAAGATTGCTTAGACCTGGTCAAGATGCTAATTTCCAACAAATATAACATTCCCGATACCGAGATAGAATTGCATGACATCCGTGCCCAAGGGGCTGGCGGTCAGAATGTCAACAAGGTCTCAAACGCCATACATCTTCGCTTCGACATTAGTGCCTCATCATTACCCGATGAGTACAAGGATAAGCTCAGATTCTCATCTGATAGACGTATCTCTGGTGATGGAGTGATCATCATCAAGGCACAGCGGTACCGAAGCCGCGAGAAGAACCGTGAAGATGCACTGACACGACTTCAAGCATTGATCGAAAGTGCTGCCTACACTCCAAAACATCGTACCGCAACCAAGCCAACCCGGGCTTCAAAGACAAAGCGTCTTGACAGCAAAATTCAGCGCGGGAAGTTAAAAACACTGCGCAGCAAGGTCCAAGATTAGCAGGTCCAGATAACAAAAAAGCCGGACTTCTCCGGCTTTTTTGTTATCTGGCTGCGCTAGATTACTCTAAATCGACCACAGCCGTTTCCTCTGGGCGATCCATCAGCTCAATCAGTGCCATCGGTGCATTATCACCCTTACGGAATCCAAATTTTAGAATTCGTAGATAGCCACCATTACGTGTCGCATAACGTGGGCCAAGCTCGTCGAATAGCTTGGTGACCATTTCTCTGTCACGCAAGCGCGAAAATGCAAGACGGCGATTTGCCAAGCTCGGGTTCTTACCAAGTGTCAAGATAGGCTCTGCCACGCGGCGCAATTCTTTGGCCTTTGGGAGAGTTGTCTTAATGACTTCGTGACGCAACAAAGACACGGCCATGTTACGGAACATAGCCAAACGATGGCTGCTAGTGCGGTTGAGTTTTCTTAAACCTAAACGGTGACGCATGATTTGCCTTTCTTACTTCCTTTAATTGGCGCAGCCTTAAGCGGCAGTAACTGGCCAGTTTTCCAGCTTCATTCCAAGCGACAAGTTGTGCTCGGCGAGAACCTGCTTGATTTCGTTCAGCGATTTACGACCCAGATTCGGGGTGCGCAGTAGATCATTTTCGGTATACTGGATCAGATCGCCAATGTAATGGATACTCTGTGCCTTAAGGCAGTTCGATGAACGAGGGGTCAACTCCAAGTCATCGACCGGACGCAATAGGATAGGATCAACCTTGGGTGCCTGCTCTTTTTCTACAACCGGCTCGGTGCCTTCAAGCGCTGCAAATACCGAGAATTGATCCACTAGGATTCGCGCCGCATTGCGTATCGCCTCTTCAGGATCCACGGCACCATTGGTTTCGATGCTCATCACCAACTTGTCAAGATCGGTTCGTTGCTCTACACGCGCGCTTTCCACCGCGTAGCTCACTCGACTGACCGGACTAAATGAAGCATCAAGTGCGATGTGGCCGACTGCGCGAGTCTCATTCGGCGACATGCGTGAAATAGCAGAAACATATCCACGACCTTGTTCCACCTTGATCTGCATATCAAGTTTGCCACCAGCTGTAAGATGTGCAATCACGTGGTCAGGATTAATCACTTCGACATCTGCATTGCCACTGATGTCAGCTGCTGTAACCACTCCCTGTCCTTCCTTATTGAGGGAAAGCACAACTTCCTGTGTGTTATGCAAACGCAGAACCACGCCCTTGAGGTTAAGCAGGATGTCAACAACATCCTCCTGCACACCATCTATGGTGGCATATTCATGCAGTACACCTGACATTTTCACTTCTGTCGGTGCAGCTCCTGGCATCGAGGAAAGCAGGATACGACGCAACGCATTCCCCAGCGTGTGGCCATAACCTCGCTCAAAAGGTTCCATCACCACCTTGGCTTGGGTGGCAGTTATTCTCTGTACATCAATGATACGTGGCTTCAAAAAATCATTCTTAGGCATACGCTACTCCGCGTGGATTACTTGGAATACAACTCAACCACGAGATGCTCGTTGATGGTTGCTGGCAATTCGGAACGTTGAGGTTTGGCCTTAAAAGTACCCTTGAATGCCTTGGTGTCCATTTCGATCCATTCCGGGAAACCGCGTTGCTCGGCCGCATCGATCGCCGACTTTATGCGCAGTTGCGCTCTGGACTTTTCGGCTACTTCAACCACGTCTCCGGGACGCACTTGATAGGAAGGGATATTCACACG
>JAHEDW010000051.1 GCA_024641025.1 Gallionella sp. | reverse complement strand
GGGATTGCTCTGCAGGACAACCTTGTACTGGGCTATTGCGAGGGCCGTCTGATCGCTCCTTTGTAGGGCCTGCGCATAGAAGAACCGGACCTCCATGTTATTCGGCTGTGAGGCAAGGATCCTCTGGCAGGAAGCTGCAGCATTTGGCCAATTCTCTGTCTTTGCATACAGGTCAGCCAGTTTAAAGTGGGCATCAATCCTTTGGGGGTTTCGTCTGATTTCTTCTTGATATAGAAATACGGCTTCTGCGAATTTTTCCTGGGCCTCAAGGAGATTGCACAGGTTTTGAGTTGCCTCGGGATAATACGGCTTGAGTTGGAGCGCACTGCGATAGCTGGCCTCAGCCTGGGAATTTTGCCCCAGCACTTTTAAAGTGTTGCCCAAATTAAAATGGAATGTCGGCTCAGACGGATTAAGTTTGATGGCTTTTCGTATCTTTTCCTCAGCTTCCTGCAATTTATTTTGTTGGAAGAGAGCCACTCCCAGCAAATGGACGATACCGGCATCCGTTGGTGTCTTCGAAAGGATTTTTCGATACATCTGCTCGGCAGATTGCAAGTCTCCTGCTTGATGTTTTGCGAGAGCAGCCTGTATCGCCGAAGAAATGTTTTTTGACATGATGCGCGCTAAAAATTGCAAAAAAGAAAAGGCTTGTTATATAGCAGAGTTCTCCCGGGTTTCTGCAGTATTGTAGTATATGGCGGATGCACTCAAGGAGTTCTAGGGAATGAATTTCTTGAGTGTCGCCTGAAGCTTGGCATTGTCTGGATTCTCCTTGAGGCTTTCCTGCCATATCTTCCTGGCTTCCTCTTTGTCCCCGCGCATCCATAGCACTTCACCCAAGTGAGCAGCGATCTCGGGATCAGGGTTGCTAGCAAAAGCATTTCGCAGCATCTTGACACTCTCATCCAGTTTGCCGCTCAGGTAGTAACCCCACCCTACGCTATCCATGATGGCAGGGTCATCGGGTGCGAGTTGCAGGGCTTTTTCAACCAGCTCCATTGCCTCAGGAATCCTTTCATTGCGCTCCATCAGTCCGTAACCCAGCGCATTGTATGCATGCGCATGGTCGGGCTGGATCTTGATCAGCTTGCGCATCAATTCCTCGAACTCATCTGGCTTGCCAAGCATGTCAGCCAGCATCGCAGTTCCGTAGAGCAGATCGGGATCATTGGGTAGCAACTCCAAACCATGCTTGAATACCAGATATGCCTCGGTCTTTCGGTTGACTTCACGCAAGATCTGCGCCTCGGCCGATATAAGTTGCACGCGCTGCTTATTGTCTACTGGAAAAATCTGGTGCAGTTGCTGTACCGCTTCGTCAAACCGACCGCTTTTATTCAGAAGGTAGGCGATACGTAGCTGAGCGGCAAACTGGTATTCACCGCCTTTGACCTGTTGATAGTTCTCAATGGCCTCATCGTTGTTTTGCTTGGCCTCACCCAACTGTCCGAGATAATAACGCACCGTATTCTGATCTTTTCTTCCTTTGCTTAGGGACTGCTTCAGGTTCTCTTCAGCACCTTCAAAGTCCTTCATTTGCAAAGAAATCAGCGCGATCGCGTATGCAGTCTCAGGATTGTCGGGATCTTCATCCGCCAGATACTTGAACTGGTCGCGCGCTTCCTTGTACTTTTTTTGCTCGAGCAAGGCACGGGCATACTGCAAGCGGATCTCTTGCGAATCCGGATGACCCGACAAGTATTGGCGCAGCAATTCAAGGCCTTGCTGCGGATCGCGCTTTTTCAGCAGGAAAGCTTCCAGCGAAACCGCCGTATCCCACTCCGGACGCAAATTTCGCGCCTGTCTTGCTTCATCGAGAGCAAGCTTTTCGTCACCTGAAGATTGCGCAAGCTGTGCCACTGACCAATGCGCTTCGGCTACACGGGGGTAGGGTTGGGCAAGTTCTCGCATAAACTTTAGCGCAGCCTCCCTGTCAGGATACGAGGCCATCATTTGATATATTTGAAAAAAAATGTGGCCAACATTGGCCTGCTCGGTCTTCAACACGTTTGCCAACTCTTGGCCTGCCTCGTCCAACCTTCCCGTGCGAAGTAAAGCCGTTGCGTGCATACGCATAGCCATTGTTGAAGCAGGGTCGATTTCACGCCAGAGCTTGAGAGCCTCGATAGCCTTGTCCAACTGTCCAGTCTGGAGCGCCAGTTGCGCTGCACGCATGGCAAGGCGTGGGTCTTTGGTCCTATTGGCAAGATCCGAACTACCCTGTACCGCGAGCTCAACATCACCTCGCTGGCTGGCAATCTCGGTCAACAGGAACTCATAGAGCAACTCCTCGCTCAACTCGATATTAGGCAGTGCAGGGGCTTCTTCCGAGTGCTCTTCCGGGACATCGACTGGATGCATGGGTATCGGACTTACCGGCCCCTGAGCGCAAGCACTGCAAAGTAGGCTGACGAAGATGATGTATTTGAACTGGTTCATAACCTTACTGCTTTTGATGTGGACGCGCATAATAGGTTATATTTAACCAACTTCACAACCACGATAGTCTCCTAAACACTTACCTTGCCCAACAAAAATTCCGACATAACGCTTTCTGCACGCAACCTGAAGCGACACTTTGGCGATCACCTGGTCATCAACGACGTATCTCTGGAATTGAGACGCGGCGAAGTGCTTGGTCTACTGGGACACAATGGTGCTGGCAAAACGACCACGATGCAAATGCTCACGGGTTGCCTGTTGCCAAACTCCGGCGAGATCGAGATATGTGGCATCAATCTGTTGCGTCAACCCGTGAAGGCAAAGGCGAATCTAGGATATTTACCTGAAATACCGCCGCTTTATCGTGAGCTCAGCGTCAACGAATACCTTAGCTTTGCAGCCCGACTGCGAGGCATCAAGGCACCGACCGTTGCCGATGCGCTCGCACAAACAATAAACAATTGCGGTCTGGAAACTGTCGGAAAAAAGATCATAGGAACATTATCCAAGGGTTACCAGCAGCGAGTGGGTATCGCACAAGCCATTATCCACAGCCCCGCGGTAATCGTGCTGGACGAACCCACCGTAGGCCTCGATCCTGCACAAATCCGCGAGGTACGTACATTGATCCGCGATCTGGGCAATATACACAGCGTAGTGCTTTCTACCCACTTGTTAAGCGAAGTTGAAAGCGTGTGCGATCGTGTCGAGATCATGCAGCAGGGTAAGCTAATCTACAGCGATACCAGCGAACATATGCGGCAACATGCAAATGCATCCGGCTTTATCGTCGTTTTGCATAACCCGCCATCACTGGCCACGCTTGAAGCCATCAACGGGATCAGTCACGTAGAGCCGATCACTTCCACAAAGTTCCGCGTGCTGCATAACCCGCAAGACAACCCCAAAAGCACGCTGCTCAGCATGGCAGAACAACAGGGTTGGAAGCTTGAACAACTCACCCCGCTGCAAGCCACTCTGGAAGATGTCTATGTCAGGATCACCTCCCAGGAGAGGAAAGACGAGACAGACTTGAAGGAGACATCGCGATGATCCGCCTGCTCGCCCTGCGCGAATTGCGTGGCCTTTTTGCCATGCCTTCTACTTGGTTCATGCTGGCCATACTGCAATTCATCTTCACATGGTTCTTCCTCAACACGCTACAGACTTTCCTTGAAATTCAGCCGCAGTTGGCTCAACTTGCCAATGTTCCTGGCGTGACGACCGTCGTTGCGGTCCCGCTTTTCAACCTGATGGCCCTGTTGCTAATGATGCTGGTACCAATCTTGACGATGCGCATGATTGCAGAAGAAAGGCGCAATCACTCCTTTGCGCTGCTGCTATCCGCACCGTTGCCTATCCGGGATATCGTTCTCGGTAAATTTTTCGGCCTACTGACCTTCCTGATTATCATGATGGCCGGTGTACCGCTGATGATCTATACATTAGCGCTCGGCACGAGTCTTGATCACGGACTGATTCTGGGTAACCTGCTCGGCCTGCTGTTGCTCACTTCCAGTTATGTCTCTCTTGGATTGTATGTTTCATCGCTTACCGTTCAACCCATCGTTGCGGCAATCGGCGCACTGGCAGTACTTGTCGGGTTGTGGCTAGCCGACATTGCATCGTCCGTAGAAGATTCTCACTGGCATTTCATTTCCCCAGTCAATCATTTTCAAAAATTCAATGCCGGCTTGCTGGATAGTAGCGATGTCGTATTCTTTATTCTGTTCAGTGCGGTGTTCCTGATGTTGACGATTCGCCGTATCAACAACAACCGGATTTACGGATGAGTCATGCGTAAATTTCTAGACAATTCCCTATTTCGAAATTTAATATTCGTTATCTTGGTGCTGGGAACTGCGATTGGCCTGGGTTACCTGGCAACGCGATATCATCTGCAAGAAGACCTGACCCAAAATGCCAACAACAGTCTCGGACCTGAGAGTGTGGAAGTTCTCGGGCAACTGAGCGGGCCTGTAAACATCACAGTGTATGCCACTGAGCATGATGCACGGTTAGGCGACATCCGTAAGATAATTCGAGATTTCCTGTTGCTCTATCAACGCTACAAATCCGACATCAATCTTGTGTTCATTGATCCGGAAAAGGAGGCGGAAAAGGCCCGAGCCGCCGGTATCCAACTCAACGGCGAGATGGTTGTCGAATTTGCTGGTCGCAGCGAACACCTTACCCAGATCAACGAGCAGATCGTTACAAGCACTCTCTTGCGCCTGGCACACACGCGTGATCAAATCCTGATGTATATGGACGGGCACGGCGAGCGCAAATTGGATGGCGTCGCAAATCATGACCTCGGCTCCATTTTCGGCACAAAGTTAAAACAGAATGGTTTTCGACTCAACAGCCTTAATCTGGCAATAGCCCAGGATGTGCCTGCGAACGTTAGCGTGTTGGTTATCACCCAGCCACGACTCGATCTGATGCCCGGCGAGGCGGGCAAGTTGCTGCGCTTTGTAGACCGCGGTGGCAACTTACTTTGGTTATTGGATACTGGATCGCTGCACGGACTCGAACCACTGGCCGAAAAACTCGACATACAGCTTCCTCCTGGCATTGTGATCGATCCTGCGGCTGCCGGCATGAACGCCCCCTCGACCTGGTCGCTGGGAGCAACCTATCCGCCACATGCAATCACACGCAATTTCAACTTGATCACCGCCTTCCCCTTTGCTCGACCATTGGTGTGGGATGAAAATCCTGACTGGAAGCACAACGCATTGGTGGAAGTCGCAACGCGTGGTTGGTTAAGCCGCAACTTGACTTTGGACAAACCCACCTCCCCCCTGCCTGCATTCAACGAACAGCAAGACACCCCTGGCCCGTTTGTCATCGCAATGGCCCTGCAACGTCATATCAATGACCGCGACCAGCGTATCGTGGTAGTCGGTAACGCTGCCTTTTTATCCAACAGCTATGCCGGCAACGGCGGTAATGTAGATCTGGGGATGAGCATGGTGAATTGGCTGACCGGCGATGAGCACCTTATCACTTTGCAACCGCGTGCCGCCAAGGACAACAGTCTGGTGCTTAGCAGGACCGAGCTCAATGTCATCAGTATAGGTTTTCTAATCATCTTGCCGCTGCTACTGATAGCCACAGGATTATATGTCTGGCGGAAGCGCCGCCGTTCATGAGCCACCATGCCTGAACTTCCAGAAGTTGAGATTACGCGTCGCGGGCTGGTAGCACACCTTACCAATCAGACCATAACTGATGTTGTCATACGAAACCACAGCCTGCGCTGGCCGATTCCAAGAGACCTGCCAAATTTGTTGAGTGGAAGAACGATCGTCTCGCTCAAGCGCCGTGCAAAATATCTACTGATGGATTGTGGAAATGGAACACTGATATTACATCTGGGCATGTCTGGCAGCCTGCGAATCCTGCCAGCAAATATTCCGCCGGCCAAGCACGACCACTTCGATCTGATGCTGGGCGATGGTTCATTGATGCGTCTGCGCGATCCTCGACGTTTCGGTGCCGTGCTGTGGCATTGCAGCACCCAGCCCCACCCCTTACTCGCATCTTTAGGTCCTGAGCCTCTTGAATCAACTTTTGACGGGCGTTACCTTTATCAGGTCACGCGTGGCCGCAGTATAAGTATCAAGCAGTGCATCATGAATAACCATATTGTTGTCGGGGTGGGAAACATCTACGCCAACGAAGCCCTGTTCCGCGCAGGAATCAGGCCGCAAATCACTGCAGGCAAACTCTCGCTACCACGCTGCTCAAAGCTGGTCGACGAGATTCGCTCAACACTAACGGAGGCTATATCACAGGGAGGCAGTACCCTGCGAGACTTTGTTAACAGCGCCGGACAGCCCGGCTACTTCCAGCAGAACTACTGGGTCTATGGTCGCGGAGAAAGCCCCTGCAGGAATTGTGGTTTGGCAATCAGGCACATCCGCCAAGGACAGCGATCCAGTTTCTATTGCCCGCGCTGCCAGAAGTAATATTGATACTTTGCAAGAGTATGATAGAGTGTCCCGTTCTGGAACATGATTCAACGGTTCTGGCTAACACAACGGCTGCAATCTCCACTTAATGGGAGGCAGATGAAATATTTCTTGCTTGCAACTTTGCTATTGCTCGCAGCCTGCGACAACTCCACCCTTGCACCGAAGATCGCTGCCCCGCAGCGCGATGTGCTTGAAAAAGCAAAGGACGTGGATCTGATTATTCAAAAAAATGCAGAAGAAATTCAGAATAAGGCCAAAGAGGCGGAAGGATATTAGCTTGTTCAAACTACGCTTCTTATTGTTCATCCTGTTCAATTTCGGCCTCGTTCACTTAACTCATGCTGGGCTTTTGCCGCGTCCGGATCATGTGGTGGTCGTCATTGAAGAAAATCGCAGTTTTTTGCAGGTCATGGATCCAAGCAATCAGGGCTCCTATATCCACGCACTGGCAAAACGCGGAATGCTGCTAACAAGATCCTTCGGTGTCACGCATCCAAGTCAGCCTAACTACCTGGCATTGTTCTCCGGTTCAACGCATGGAGTCACCAACAATATTTGTCCATTAAGCTTCGATTCTGACAATCTTGCGTCGGCCTTACTGGATGCTGGATTGAGTTTTGCCAGTTTCTCCGATTCAATGCCTGAATCGGGAGATTTGAGATGCAAGTCTGGAGCTTACCAACGAAAGCACAACCCGGTTGCAAACTGGCAGGGTACCAGACTGCCCGCATCGATAAACAAGCGCTTTGTCGATTTTCCAACAGATTTTTCCAAACTGCCAACCATCTCCTTTGTTATCCCAGACTTGGTTAACGACATGCACGATGGCAGCTTTTCTGACGCTGATAACTGGCTCAAACTACACATATCACCCTATGTAGACTGGGCGATGAAGAACAACAGCCTGTTGATACTCACCTGGGACGAGGACCACTACCAGTCAAACAATCGAATCGTTACGATACTTGTAGGCCCAATGGTCAGGGTTGGAACGAGCGACCAAACCATTAATCACTATAGCGTGTTGCGAACCATGCTCGACATCTATAACTTGCCGCCGGTCGGCGAGAGTTCTGTTGCGGAACCGATCACGGGAATTTGGTTGGACCGCTGATTTTTCGCTTTCCGCAAGCAAAAGGCCGCGTGTTTCCATCACGGCCTTTTCAAGGGCATCACGGTTCTGCTATTTTTTTGCAGCCATCAGTTTCTCATACTTGGATTGCAACTGCTCCTGGCTCTCAGCGTAATTCGGATCCTTGGGAATGCAGTCAACCGGGCATACTTCCACACACTGCGGAGTATCGTAGTGACCCACACATTCAGTACATTTATTAGGGTCGATCACATAAATGGTATCACCTTGCGAGATCGCATCGTTCGGACATTCGGGCTCGCAAACGTCGCAATTGATACATTCATCGGTAATTATCAGTGCCATGCTGCATCTCCTTGTTACTATTCAATATTTTTCGGCTATCTTTTTCTGCAACCTTCCAACGACGTAGGGAGACACGAATTTACTGACATCTCCTCCGAATCGTGCAACTTCGCGCACCATCGTTGCCGAGATGAAAGTATATTGTTCCGCAGGCGTCAGGAATAGCGTCTCTACTTCGGGGTACAGATTGCGGTTCATTCCTGCCAACTGAAATTCATATTCAAAATCCGACACAGCACGCAATCCCCGCAATACAACGCGCGCATCATGTTCCTGAACGAAGTTCATCAGTAAGCCGTTGAATCCTTCCACGCGCACGTTGATAAAGTCAGCGAAGATCTCGCGCGACATCTCCACACGCTCATCCAGCGTGAAAAGAGTTTGTTCCCGGCTTTCCGCTACCGCGACGATGACTTCGCCAAACAACCCTGCAGCTCGACGAACGACATCCTCATGCCCGCGCGTAATCGGATCGAAGGTACCCGGATAAATCACTCTGATCATGTTCAACCTATTTCTGCTTCATCTCGAAAGGCGAGTTTCCCAATTTTCAGCAATTGGAAATGTACATGGCCGGCCTTGCCTGATTTGACGACATGCCAAGGCAGCGGTGCTTCAATCTGCTCACCAGATTCCAGATAAAGCATACCGTCTTCATCCAGATGCCGAGGCAATTCCGCCAGCAACTTCGGCACATAATTTTCACTGAATGGAGGATCCAGAAAGATCACATCATATCGTTGAACATCACGCCCTATGAATTCTAGCCCATCCAGGCAGTGCAAGAAAACATTTGTACACCCAAAATTTTTAAGGTTTTCCTGTAGAGCTTTGCATGCTCCAGGATTCCTTTCTACCATATCAACACGCTCTGCTCCACGGGATGCTGCCTCAAACCCTAGCGCACCGCTACCTGCGAAGAGGTCTAGGCATGTGCGTCCATGCAAAGTCTGGCCCAACCAGTTAAAAAGTGTCTCGCGGACGCGATCCGGGGTGGGACGCAAGCCTTCTGCATCAGGAAACCTGATTAGCCGGCTGCGCATATCGCCGCCGATTATCCTGACTTTATTCAAGGTGCCCTTTGCCTTTACACGCTGCCTGTTTATTTCTTTGCCGCTTCGGGAGGTACAGTTAAATCATCTTGCTTGCCCGACGATGGCGCTCCTACAATCACGGTCGCCATTGCCTGAGGATCGATATGACGCGCAAACGCATCTCGTACCTGCGCGACGGACACCCGCTCGACATTGTTCGTAAAGTCATCCAGATAAGTCAGCGGCAAGTCATAGAAACCGATGACACTGAGATAGCCGATTATTTTGCTATTGCTATCGATACGTAGAGGAAATCCGCCGATGATGTTCTGCTTTGCTGCCAGCAATTCCTTCTCTGTTGGTCCTTTGGCAACAAATTCTTCAAGCGTGCTGCGCACCAGGTGCAATGCCTCGTCTGCCTGCTCCTTTTTAGTTTGCAGGCCAATCTGGAATGCGCCGGGCTGCTTCAACGGATTAAAGTAACTATAGACACTGTAAGCCAAGCCTTTCTTTTCGCGTATCTCATTCATCAGGCGCGATACGAACCCGCCACCGCCGAGGATGTAATTTCCAACATATAGAGCGTAATAATCAGGGTCTGTTCGCGACATTCCAGGCGCACCAATCAGGATATGACTCTGGGTTGCAGGGTGGCTGATGCGTTCCTCGGAAGCTTGGATCCGCATTTTCACATCTGGCAGGCTTTCCTTTGCCTCCCCCGTCGAAGGAGGTAACTTAGCGGTAAGTTTCTGCGCTATTGCCTCAGCTTCCGCTCGAGTCACATCTCCCATGATCGCGACCACTGCACTGACGGCGTTATAGTGAGAATTATAGAAATTGTGCAGATCCTGGATGGCGATCTTCTGAACGCTCGCAATCTCACCGCTTACCGGCAACGCGTAGGGATGGCTTCCATAAACTGCCTTCTGGAACACCTTGCTTGCGATGACTTCAGGTTTTGTCTCGGCTTCTTTCAGTGAGTCGATCAACCGTGCCTTTTCACGTTCCAATATCTCCCCAGGGAACACTGGTTGTTGCAGTACCAATGCCATGATATCCAAGGCCTTGTCGCGTACCAGTGGGTTACTCAACGTACGCAATGAAACACTTGACCTGTCCTGATCAAAACCACCTCCGAATTGTGCACCGATATCAGCCATGCCGCGCGAGATCTCGTCTTCACTCAACCCTTCCGATCCAGCATCCAGCATATGCTGCGTCAATCCTGCAACGCCTGAGCTGTCTGCTGAGTCGAAACTGCTTCCAGCGGGGAAACTCACTGCTACATCCAGCATCGGAATATTATGATCCTCGACGAACAGAACTTTCGCGCCACTTGCGCTTTGCCAGCTCTGAATGCTGGGTGTTGCAGTGGCGATGGTAGCAACACAGCATAAAACCGCTGCCAATATGGTTTTAGTGTACATGTGCACCCCCTTCAGACTTGTGTTTTGGCTTGCCTGAAAGCGGTTGTGGATCGAGTACCGCGACAGTCAGGTTGTCGTCGTTCAGCAATTCTCCGGCGACTTGTTGTACTTGCTCCGCCGTCACCAATTGAAGCTTGTCCAGCATCACCGGGATTGCCATATGGCCTAGGCCGATACTTTCCATTTGGCCAATCTGCATCGCCTGATAAAACAGCGAATCAAGCTTGTAAACCTCTCCTGCAGTGACTTGTACCTTGACACGCCTTAATTCGTCCTCATTGACGCCATCCTTCACCAGTTGGGCAATTTCCTTGCGCAATGCTGCTTCGACATCCTGAACGGTTTTGCCCGAGCTCGGTGTGGCTTGCAACATGAACATGCTTGGGCCGCGAGAGGTTGAATCATAACCAGCACCAACCGAACTTGCGATCTGCTGCTCCCGAACCAGATGCTTGTTCAGGCGAGCTGATTCATTACCGTCCAACACCCCCGCCAGAATCTCCAAAGCATAAGGTTTCCAATCATTTGCTGGATCCTTGACCGTGGGCGTGTGATAGCTCATAAACAGTTGCGGCAATTCGGCGGGAGCTTTCACATGCAGCCGCTTGATCCCTATTTGCTTAGGCTCGCTAAATTCGCGTCTTGCCGGTTGGTCGACCTTCGGGATGGAACCGTAATAGCGTTGAGCCAGCTTGAATACTTCGCTAGCTTCCACATCACCGGCAATCACAAGCGTTGCGTTATTCGGAGCATACCAACGTGTATACCAATCCTGCGCATCCTTTACTGATAATGCCTCCAAATCATTCATCCAACCGATCACTGGATGACGGTAAGGATGCTCCAAATAGGCAGTTGCCATCATGTTTTCATACAATAACGACTGTGGTTCGTCATCGGTACGCATACGGCGTTCCTCCATGACCACCTTTACTTCCTTGGAAAACTCATCTGCAGAAAGATTCAGGTTATGCATCCGGTCTGATTCAAGTTTCATCGCCAACGGCAACTGGGATTTGTGCAATTGCTGGAAGTAAGCGGTGTAGTCACTGCTAGTAAAAGCATTTTCGCGACCTCCTGCAGCCGCGATGCGCCGGGAAAATTCTCCAGCGGGTACGGTTTTTGTCCCCTTGAACATCATATGCTCCAGTACGTGCGCAATACCAGTAGTACCCGTACGCTCGTCCATGCTACCTGCCCTGTACCAGATCTGCTGCACAATCACCGGAGCTCGATGATCCTCCTTGACAATCACTTTCAGCCCATTGGACAGTGTGCGCTCGAACACTTCTGCTTGTGAAATGTTCAAGGAACAGCCCATCAACAATACGATGTAGAATAAAACTCTTTTCATAACCCTAACCCTTCAATCTGTAATCGGCTTAAAATGCATATGCATTATGCGACATTTTTACATCTATAAACCAAGTTCATCCAATGTTCAGCTTCCTGAAAAAAAAATCTCCCGAACCTGACAAAGACCAAACTGCGAAAGACAAGTTCAACAGCAGTTGGGTCAATCAACTGAAGAGCGGGTTGGTTCGTACCGGGGGACAATTCGCCGATTTGTTTAGCCGCAAAGGGAGAATTGATGACGATCTCTACGAAGAATTGGAAACCATCCTTATCACTGCAGATGTCGGCATGGATGCGACCAATTCACTTCTTGCGGATCTGCGTCACCAGGCCAAGGAAAAGCATTTGAGCGAAGCTGTGCAACTAAGGGAGGCACTGGCCCAAAGCCTGCTCAAGCTGCTCAAACCCTTGGTCCAACCCTTTCAACCCGCCACGAGCAAGCCCTTCGTCATCATGCTGGTGGGTGTGAACGGAGCAGGTAAAACCACGACAATTGGAAAACTGGCAAAACATTTACAGGGGCAGGGGCTTTCGGTGATGCTTGCGGCTGGGGACACTTTCAGGGCCGCTGCACGGGAACAATTGATGGCATGGGGTGTGCGCAATAGCGTGACGGTAATCACCCAGCAAAGCGGAGATGCTGCTGCGGTGATATACGATGCTGTGCAGGCCGCCCAAGCACGCAATGTCGACGTGGTACTGGCTGATACTGCTGGACGCCTGACCACCCAGTCTAACCTGATGGAGGAAATCAAGAAAGTAAAGCGGGTCATCGCCAAAGCGATGCCAGAAACACCTACATCCCAAGCCGCGCCACACGAAGTTTTGCTGGTGCTTGATGCCAACACTGGACAGAATGCACTTAGCCAAGTCAAAGCCTTCGACCAGGCACTCGGCGTAACCGGCCTGGTTTTGACCAAGCTTGACGGTACGGCCAAGGGAGGTGTGATCGCAGCGATCGCCAAGGCGCATCCGATTCCGGTGCGATTCATTGGCGTGGGTGAAGGCATGGACGACTTACGCCCGTTCGTCGCTGAAGAATTTGTTATTGGTCTATTGGGACTGGACGAATGATCCGCTTCAACCAGGTCAACAAGCGATACCCAGGTGGGTATCAGGCTTTGAAAAATGTTTCTTTCGAGGTCGCCAAGGGTGAAATGGTGTTCATAACCGGACACTCTGGCGCCGGCAAGAGTACCCTGCTAAAACTGATCGCTGCAATTGAGCGCCCCAACCTCGGCAGCGTTATCGTCAACAATCAGAACGTCGGCGTACTCAAGGAACGCGCCCTTCCCTATCTTCGCCGTAATCTCGGTATCATCTTCCAGGATCACAAGCTTCTGTTCGACCGTAACGTATTCGACAACGTCATGTTACCCCTGCAGATTTGTGGTTTTGACTTCCGAGAAAGCCACAAGCGGGTGCGCGCAGCACTTGACAAGGTCGGCTTGCTCAATCGGGAAAAATCAAACCCAATCGCACTTTCTGGTGGCGAGCAGCAAAGACTGTGTATCGCCCGGGCGATTGTGAATCGTCCCTCTATCCTGCTGGCAGATGAACCGACCGGGAATCTCGATACTGAATATGCGCACGAGATAATGGCGATATTCGAGTCCTTCCATCAGGTCGGTGTAACGCTTTTGATTTCCACCCACGATGAAAGCATATTGCAAGATACCGATATGCGCGTGCTCGCGCTCAGGCAGGGCGAGTTGCTGCACGATTCGTCTGCCACCACATCGATAGGCTCAGGGCAACCCGCTTCGTCTGGTTCGGAGCTTGCATGAGACACGCACTTTCCCAGATTGGCGGCGTTTTACATCGAATGTTCGCCTCTAAGCTCGCCGGCATGCTAAGCATACTGGTCATCGGTATCGCGCTCAGCCTCCCTGCCGGCATGTATGTGATGTTGCAAAACGCGCGAGGTATGGTCGCCCAACTTTCAGGCACACCGCAAATCAGCCTGTTCCTGAAAATGGATGCTTCAGTGGATGACGTTGAAAAACTTCGCGTTCAACTTGCACAGCATCCATCCATCTCTCGCGCAGAATTTGTTTCTCGCAATCAGGCACTGCAACAACTCAAGGAAAGCACGGGTCTATCGGACGTAATCGGAGGACTGAAGCAAAACCCATTACCCGATGCTTTTATCATCTACCCCAAAAGCGGTGTAGCAAAAGCACTGGACGAATTGAAAAAGGAGTTTGCGAAGCTGCCCACTGTAGAACTGGCACAACTTGATTCTGCATGGGCATACAAGCTAGAGGCATTGCTTAATTTCGGACGGATGGCAGTGCTGATACTTGCAGGCTTGCTCAGTGTTGCGCTGATCGCCATCACGTTCAACACCATTCGTCTACAGATCCTTACACAGAGAGACGAGATCGATGTAGCCAGACTGATAGGTGCGACCAATGGATTTATTCGGCGCCCATTCCTTTATTTCGGGGCAATACAAGGGTTGCTGGGAGGAATCATGGCTTGGCTCATCATCACACTGGGTGTGATGTTACTCAATTGGCAACTCGAAGAGCTGTCGCAACTCTACACGAGCCAGTTCTCGCTGCACCAACTATCCGCTGGCGACAGCCTGACACTATTGCTTTTCTCGATGTATCTCGGCTGGTTGGGTGCCTGGCTGTCAGTGACTAGGCACCTGTCGCAAATCGATCCACACTGATCTGCTCGTGGCGAACCACGTCCAATGCAATCTTGACGCTCACAAAATCATGTCTTTCCCTTAATCAGCCGCTCTATCTCGCGTCGATCACGCTTTGTAGGCCTGCCCCTGAAGCGGAATTCCTGCGGATCAGCCTTCAGTCTGGCAGCGATTGATTCCCGCAACTGGCGACTTTCGTCAGTCTCGAGATAAAGTTGCTGCGCCTCGGAAGCCGGACCTCGCCTGTTGGACAAGCCCAGCACCTTAACCGTAAATTGCCTCTGCCCGATGCGGATAAACAACGTATCGCCAAGTGATAACGTTCTGGCAGGCTTGACCCGTTCCTGGTTAACCAGCACATGACCACATTCGACAGCGTCTGAAGCAAGAGCGCGCGTCTTGAAGAATCGTGCGGCACATAGCCATTTGTCGACACGGAATTTCTCAATATTCTCTTCTGTTCTCATTTTTTAAGTAATGAGCAAATTTCCTACAAGATACCATCGATTCAGGCAGGCTATTTTAACAGCGGATGATCTTTCGGTAGCTTTTTCGAGTACCACATTGCCAGTTTGTGGCGTAATGCTTTTTCAGAAACCTGGTCTTCGGGCAACGGTTGCATGACCTTATCGTGCACCATCAACCGGTAGATATATAAGAGTTTCTCGCTGGCCGAATCCGTCGGTTCGAATTCGACAACACCACGCCCCTCAGCATACTTGATAGCCTCTAGAAAGGCCTCCTTGAATAACTCCGCCTCATGCTTCATTTTTTTCATATGTGCCTCCATAGCCGAAGTCTTGACAGGTTGCCATGCTTGCGCACAGAAAATCATCTCGACCGGAATTAGTTACCTACACTATACTTAAAGCTCCATCCGGAGAATAGCAGAGGAAGCCAATATGTTTAACAGTCGCAGTCGACGTTCAATTGCCGGGGGCATTGTG
>JAHEDW010000010.1 GCA_024641025.1 Gallionella sp. | reverse complement strand
GGCACCTCAACGTGCGTACGTGCAACTGGCGTAACGGTTGCGTGCCCAAGTCCTAATACAACCGACAAAACCTGGGCCATATCGCCTTGGATCAACTCTGCTACTGATTATGGTCTACCAGCATCAGTTAGCACCACCGGAGTTGTTACGGAGGCGGCACCCACAACACTGGTGAATTCACCGATCGCTTCTGCTTGCTTCTCCTGCCATGACACCAGTCTGGCAAAGGCACATATCACCGATAATGGTGGGTCAGTCTACGCGATACGCAGTTTAGCGCTCCTGAAAACAGAGACTTGCCTGATTTGCCATGGTGTAGGCAGAATTGCTGATGCAGCGGTCGTTCATCAAAAATGATAACTGCATTCTGACACTGCCCAGGCACAGTGCATCGTGCCCCGCAATCAGGACTTACCAGCTGACCCGGATACATAAACGTATCCGGGTTTTTTCAGGCAATACTGAGCAGTTATTTGCAATGATATCCGCATGACGATATTTGTATCTGGTTGCCTTCAAGCAATTTACAGGATATGCGTATAATTCCCCTACTTCACAAATTATTGAAACTTTTGTTGCAATTCGTTAGTCTTACCCCTGCAAATGAATTGAATATCATATTTAGGAGGCTACACATGGAGTACCAAACCGCCGCACCGATCAGTACGGTCGTAACCGAACAGAACAAGGTTTTACGCAACACCTACATGATGCTGGCGCTAACAATGATTCCGACAGTCATAGGCGCGTTCGTCGGCATGTCGATGAGCTTCGCGTTTATGGCGCAAAGCCCGATCATGAGCGCGCTGCTGATGTTTGGCGCGATGATGGGCATGATGTTCGCTGTTACCGCACTGCGCAACAGCGTGTGGGGTGTCGTGGCCCTGCTGGGCTTCACCTTCGTCGCGGGTGTGTTCCTTGGCCCGATCCTACAAGTGGCATTGCACCTGAAAAACGGCGCACAGCTGATCGGCATGGCGGCCGGCGGCACCGGGATCATCTTCTTCAGCCTGGCGACGCTAGCCACAGTCACCAAAAAGGACTTCAGCTTCATGGGCAAGTTCCTTTTCATCGGACTGATCCTGCTGATCATCGCATCGCTGGCGAACATGTTCTTCCAGATACCTGCATTGTCGTTGACGATTTCCTCGATCGCGGTTCTCATCTTCTCGGCTTACATCCTGTTTGACGTCAGCCGCATCGTACATGGCGGCGAAACCAATTATGTAATGGCAACACTTGGGTTGTTCCTGAACATCTACAACCTGTTCATCAATCTGCTTAGCTTACTGATGGCTTTCAGCGGCGAACGTGATTAACCCTCTCCAATGACAACAAAAAGGCGACCCAACGGTCGCCTTTTTTCTCACACTGAGACTTTGGATCGTCAGGATGCTTTTGGCCTGCGCTGATCGGCACGAAGCCTAGGGGCCAGTAACTCATCTGCAGAATCTGCATCCACTGGCCTGTCTTCGTTATCCACCAAGGGTTGCTCAAAATCATTCCAACCGCGCACGCCTGTCCTCAACGAGAAAACTTTGGTGTACCCCATGCTGAGCAAAACGTCCGCTGCAAGTACCGACCGCTTACCTGAACGGCACACCACCACAATCTCCAATTCCCGCCCGGCTACAAGCAGCGGCATTGTCTCGTCGTAATCCCATTCGCAGGACTGCTCCAGCACACCGCGCGGAACATTGATCGAACCGGGGATGCGCAGCATAGAGAATTCCGCCGGTTCGCGCACATCGAGCAATACTGGGTTACGGCCGCTGGCGATCAATCTATTTAGGTCCCAGGGCATCAGTTCCTTTACGCGTGATAGGGCTTCATCAACAAGGTCATCGTAGCTTTTCATGTTCAACCTTTCATTTCTTCTACCAACATGATGCCTCCATACTTCACAAACTACTTAAGTTCAAACACAGCTATGGATTCCACGTGTGAAGTATGCGGAAACATGTTCATCACGCCTGCAGCTTTTAAGTTGTAGCCATGAACCTCAACTAGAATCTGCGCATCGCGCGCCAGCGTCGCGGGATTACAGCTCACATATACAATTCGTTCAGGTGCGATCCCCGGCGAAATAGCCCTCACCAACTCTATTGCTCCGTCGCGTGGCGGATCAACCAACCATTTGTCGAATCTTCCCAGTTGTGCAAGACTTGCCTCATCCATTGCGAACAGGTTCATCGCCTTAAAAACTGTGTTCGCCGACAAACCGTTGTAAGAGGCACTCTGGATGGCGCGATTGACCAGTGCTGCGCCACCCTCGATACCCATCACCTCTGCGCCCTGGCGCGCAATCGGCAGCGTGAAATTGCCCAGACCGCAGAAGAAATCCGCGATGCGCTCGCCCGCTTGAGGTGCCAGCAAGCGCATCGCGCGGCTGATCATGACGCGATTCAACGCGCTGTTCACCTGCGTGAACTCCCCCGGCGCGAATGGCATCGTGATACCAAACTCTGGCAGGCTGTATGACAAAGCAGGTGCATCCAGGGGATAGAACGGAACGATAGTTTCCGGTCCTTTGGATTGCAGCCAAAACTGAATCTCATGCTTGTCGGCAAAGGCACGCAATAATGCTTGATCCTCCACTGAAGGCGGATCCATGACTCTCAATACCAGCACATCGACATGTTCACCGACCGCCACCTCGATCTGTGGCAAGCGTTCGCGAATCGAAAGACCGTCGATCAACTCCGCCATCAACGGCAACAGCCTTGCGATCTTTGGTGCAAGGATCTCACAGCACTGCATGTCTGCAACGTAACTGCTGCGCTTTTCATGGAAGCCAACCAGCGTCCTGCCCTTCTTGATCACATGCTTGACCGAAAGGCGCGCACGCTCACGATATCCCCAAATTTGCCCGTAGATCGGGGCTAGTATTGTTTCCGCCATGACCTTGCCGATGTGCCACAGGCTGTCTTCGAGAATGCGTTGCTTGACCGAAACTTGGGCGCTGGCATCAAGATGCTGCATGGAACATCCACCGCACACGCCGAAGTGTTTGCACCTGGGCTGGACGCGCATCGGAGATGACTTGAGGATCTGTGTGACCTGAGCCAATTCAAATGACGGCTTCTTTCGATAGGTTGAATAGCTGACTGTCTCACCAGCCAGAGCGCCCTCGATGAAGATCACTTTGCCGTCGGCGTGGGCCACACCACGACCCTCCTGGTCGAGGGACTCGACCAACACTCTGTTATTTGTCTGCATCGAAATTACTGTTCTGGCCAAGCGGCGAGAAATTCGCGCCAGTGTGGTTGATCGAGCTTGTCCAATTCGGCACGGACCAGATCGCATTCCTTTTTAAAGCGCGCTCGGGTCAACACGCCTCGCATCATCTGAAATCGGGCGAAGACCAGGTAAGTGTTTGCCACATCGGTTTCACAGTAGTTGCGTATCTCCTCCAGCTTGCCCTGCTGGTAAGCCTCCCACACCTTACTGCCATCCATACCCACTTTGCCTGGAAAGCCGATCAGTTTGGCCAGTTCATCGAGCGGCGCGTTGGCTCGACCAGTATACATCGCCAACAGGTCCATCAGATCGAGATGGCGCGAGTGGTAACGGCTGATGTAGTTGTTCCATTTAAAATCCTTTTCATCCTCACCCTGATCCCAATAGCGGGCGCACTGAACGCCGTGGATCAAGCCGCGATAATGCAGTACGGGAAGATCGAATCCACTGCCGTTCCACGACACCAATTGGGGCGTATATTTTTCGATTCCGTCGAAAAATCGCTGGATGATGCTTCCCTCGTCTTCATGCGTCTCACCTAATGACCAGACCTTAAAACTATCACCCTCGCGCAATACGCATGAGATTGCCACTACCTTCTGCAAGTGATGTGGAAGAAAATCGCTGCCAGTCTTCTGGCGGCGCAGTTGAAAAGTCATTTCCGCCACTTCCGAATCACTGACGTCAGCGTCAAGTTGATACAGAGCACGCAATCCTGCAATGTCTGGTATGGTTTCTATATCGAAAACGAGAGTGGGATTCATGAATAGGATTGAAATTTGTTGGAATTATGGCCAGCGGATTTACGAACAAGGCGAACAGTAGTCAAAACATGGTCGATTGAACTAAAACACCTTTCAGGGCCCTGATCGTCCAGGTTAACCAATCGGGTCTTCCTGGAAACTTACTTGTATTTCCTCCACTTTAGCCCTGCAATTGATCAATGCGTCCACACAGTCTTTATCTAACTTGCTGCCCGCCATGGATCGCAAGAATTCGAAAGCTCTATCGTTGCTCCATGCCTCCTTGTACGGACGAATACTTGTCAGCGCATCAAAAACATCCGCAACCGCGACAATCTTAGCCTCCACCGGAATTTCTTCATCCATCATTCCGTAATATCCGCTTCCGTTGAGTGCTTCATGGTGAAAAAGCGCAATGTTGCGCAAGATTTCAGCATGAGGAAATTCCTCCAGCCCCAGATTTTTCAGCATCATGTCAATGATCTCACCACCTTTTGCGGCATGGCTCTTCATGGTATCGAATTCCAATTCGGTCAGCTTGCCAGGCTTCAGCAAGATGCTGTCTGATATTCCAATTTTCCCAATGTCATGAAGTGGGGAAAACAAGAAAATATGTTCCACGAGTTCATCGTTAAGTTCATATTTCTTTGCCACTTCCGTTGCGATCAATCGCGCATAATTGGACATACGATCAAGATGCGCTCCAGTCTCGAAGTCCCGGTGCAAAGTTATATTCGCGGCCGTCTTTACTATTGCATACAGACTTCGCGACGTCGACATGTTATGAATCACCATTAGGGAAAGCAGGTGACCCACCATATCAAGATAGTGCAAGGCAGATTCAACGAAGACATTCTTTTGACGGGAATTGAAAAACAAAAATCCGAAAAACTCACCATTCGCGAACATCGGCATTGTGTAGCTAGAACGATACTCCAGGGCCGACAAGCGGCGCGCGTGTTCTGCCTTAACATTGCTGAATATATCGAGGTCATTTACGACACGGGGACGGCCTACCTTCAATATTTCCATCATCGATGAAGATTCAGCGAGCTTGGCGGAATACAATACCAAAGGTTTCTCATCATTGCTGCTATGCACAAACGTCTTCAGCAGATCCGTTTTAGCATCATAAATCGCTACGGCAATCCTGTCGATAAAATCAAAGCGCTCTTTCAGCAAACCATGGACGTAACGAATCTTATCCGGCAAAGGCAACTTGCCGTTCAATGCTGCCAAGACATCCTGATGTTCGAACATGTGTAGGCGGCTCCGATAAGATACCCGGAGTGGAGTTTATCCAATCTGTGTCTCAGGTCAACGTCTGCTTAAGAAATTTTGGCCGATCCTGGAAATTCCAGGATCGGCCTGATGATTCTCAGGGTTGACTAAGCAAAGTTTTTTGCCACGAAATCCCAATTAACCAGATGATTAAGGAATGTTTCGACGAACTTTGGACGCAGATTGCGATAGTCGATGTAATAGGCATGCTCCCATACATCCACACACAACAAGGCTTTCTCGCCGGTGGTCAAGGGTGTTCCGGCTGCGCCCATATTCAGGATATCCAGGCTCCCGTCTGTTTTCTTCACAAGCCAGGTCCAACCGGAACCGAAGTTTCCGACTGCGGATGTTTGAAATGCCTTCTTGAATTCATCCAAACCACCCCATTTCTTGTTGATCGCATCCGCCAATGCACCCGAAGGTGCACCACCACCATTCGGCTTCATGCAATTCCAGAAAAATGAATGGTTCCATACTTGCGCAGAATTGTTATAGATCCCGCCAGCCGGTGCCTTTTTGATGATCGCTTCCAGATCAAGTTTCTCGAAGTCGGTGCCCTTTATAAGGTTGTTCAGATTGGTCACATAAGCCTGGTGATGCTTCGCATAATGGTATTCGAATGTTTCCTTGGACATGTGAGGTTGAAGTGCGTCCATTGGGTAAGGAAGGGCAGGTAAAGTGTGTTCCATTGTTATTTTCCTTGGGGTAAGAATAGGAACGGAGAATTCTAGCTAATTAGCGGACGACAAACAATAGTTGATTGCGTTAATCAGGTAAAATGCCTAGGGTTGCTAATACAAATTACCCTGCCCATTCAGATTCGGCCTGATGAATTTTTCCGTATCCTGCGGGCCATCATCCAGATTGATCCATATCCTTTCGCAAGCCTTTGCTTAACGCTCCTCGATCTGCAGTGTCGCACCACGATCCTTATTAGCCAGTTGCTTCATTAAACCTCGCTCAGCGCACCATCGGCAAACACCAAAGCGCATCGCACCTTCTTTCCCACATACACCGTTTGCATCGCAGAGCGATATTCCTGCATCTGTGAGCCGTAACGCGCTACATCTATGTTGTCGCCGAACTTGTAATCCAGCACCCACACCTCGTCGTTGAATTCCACCAACCGGTCGATGCGTTTCAATTCGCCTGAAGCATTGACGTAGGTTATTTCATTGGAGGCATTGTGGTATTTCTGTGGATCAAAGTAGCACTGCAAATTAGGTAGTGTGATCAGGTTCTTCGCTTGCTGCCAGAGTGTTTCCATCTCGCCCGCAGGAATATCGCAAAGCGCTTGCAGTTCCAACTTATTACTCACTACTTGGGGTGGCGTAAGATATTGCAACAGTGCGTGCAGCCATATCCCGCGGCGTTGGGCATCTGTCTCCGGCGCCTTGCGCGTGCCTGTAGGCAGAGGCCTTGTGAGTCGGTTATCCAGAACAATAGAGGGCACAGGATTTAATTCATGCAATAACGCTGGCTGATCAGCCAGCAGCGGATTCTCAACTGCAGTTTGCGATCCTTTGGCAATGCGGTCGTACCATGTATCGTCAATTTGCTCGCCATTGCCACTGATCAACAGCGCCTGTTTTGCCCGGGTCATCGCTACGTATAGAAGGTTTAGGTCCTCGGTAGCTGAGTAGGCGGATTCCTGCTTGAAATAGTGTTCACGCGCCGCACCACGACTGGCCTTGTCGCCATATATCGAGAAATGCAACGGACGTTCCGCTGAGGTCGGCCAGTCAACCAGCACATCGAAGCCCTTGTCAGAGGGTGACTTGGAGTTTGCATCAAGCAGCCAGACAATCGGGGCTTCCAGCCCCTTGGCTTCATGCACGGTGTAGATGCGCACAGCATTGCCGGCTTGGCTGACTTTGCCCTCATCTGGCGCTTCGCTTTCATCGGCCTTGCGCAGCTCGGAGAGTTCACGCAGGAAACGGGGCAGGCTCGGATAGCGACCTGCATCCACGTCAAGTGCGATCTCGATGAAGGCCTGAAGGTTGGCAGACACGGTGGCACGCATCGATTCAGGCACGGCAGCTTCATATCGGCTTTGCACATCTCCTTCAAAGTAGATGCGATCGAGCAGATCATGCACCGGCAACCTATCAGCCAACACCAACCACTCTTTTAACAGGTGATTGGCTCGTTGCATTTCCGCAGTGACATTGTTGCTTTGCGATATGCGGTTCAGGCGCAGCCACCAGCTTCCGCCTTCCTCATACTGTGCCAGCGACATCAAGTCTTCGTCGCTGCATGAAAAGATCGGCGTGCGCAGCGTATGAGCAAGTTGAAGGTCAGCGAATGGCGTGATCAGAAAAGTCAGCAGTGCCTGGATATCCAGCGCTTCCAGGGTATCCAGCAAACCGCCTCGCCGAGAAGTGAGATAGGGGATACGCCTTGAACGCAACGCCCATTCGTAAACCTTGAGATGGGTGCGGCGGCGCACCAGCACCATGATGTCACTGTATGTGGCGCGGCGCGATACGCCTTTATCGTGGATACTCCAATTCTCGACTATGTCGGTGATGTACGCGGCAAGTTGCTGTGCCTCGATATCACGTGCCTCACCTTGATCTATAGATAAAGGCGTGGTCAAAGGGTTACGCAGTTGCAGTTCGCTACTTGCCGAAACGGCTTTTTCTGCCTCTACGTTTTCCGGAAGCGGTAGCACTTCAACGTAGCCCGGCAATGCCTGCTGATGGGCATAATGGGTTTCGAAATCAACGTACTCTTGAAGCCCATCGAAAACGCCGTTCACTGCGGCAAGCACCGCGGGCGCATTACGACGAGTGACATTCTGGGTCAGGTAATGGGCAGCGTAATTCTGCTGCAGGAAACCGCGTACCACACCGAAAAGACGCGCATCAGCTCGCCGAAAACGGTAGATAGACTGCTTAGGATCACCGACGATGAACACCGTGGGCGTGCTTTGCACAGCGGCAGAAGCGGCGAACCACGCCTGCAGAATCTGCCATTGCAGTGGATTTGTATCTTGGAACTCATCAAGTAACACATGTCGATATCGACTATCCAGTTTGTATTGCAGGTATTCGGCATGGTCGCTATTGTTGAGTAGTTGGTGCACACGCCATTCCAGATCGCCAAAATCGAGCAACTGCTGGCGTTGCTTCAATGCCTGGTAGGTGTCTAGCAAGGCAGCACCGCACCGCAAAGCATGCTGGTTTATCTGGTAAATGTGCTGTACCTGCTTCCTGTCTGACGCCGCAAGCAATTGTCCACGAACGACATTCACCGCACTGTCAAAGGGCAAGCTATCCTGCCCCTTGTTTGCCTTTATGATTCGTGGCTCGTTCTTTTGGGTAAAGAATTCCTGCCACAGCAAATCGAACCATTGCGCGGACTGCAAAGTGCTGCCCAGCGTTACAAGCAAGCGTTCCGCCCTGGCTTGCTGTGCAGCACTTGCGGTCAGCAAACTGGCCAAAGCACGAACATCACCGACAAACCCTTCATCAGCAGCAAGCTCAGCGATCGGGTCAGATTCCAAGTCAACACCCAATTCTGCCTTCAAACTTTCCAGTGCATCAGTCAGAGGTTGGCTTTGCCCTGCAGAGTATGCCCACCATTCACTGCGCTTGCTGGCGAAGGCACGCATCATCTTCTGAGTGTTGTTCAAACCGAACTCTTTAAGCAGCACCTGCATAGCCTGCGCTACCTCGCTATCAGACTGCTCATGCAGGACGTTCAAAAAAGTCTGCCATGCTTCCTGCCACAACTCTGAGGTCCTCTCGACCAACTGCATCCCGCCTGCCATGCCCGCACTCAGTGGTGCGCGTTGCAAGATCTGCATGAACCAACCATGGAACGTGCTGATGGTTATGCCCGGCTGTGAGAGCAGAAATTGCTGGTACAGGGCGCGGGCACGCGGCAGAAGGCTTTCGATATCTGCTTCGGTAACTGCACGTTGCCGTAAAAATTCGCGCACCTGACCATCGTCTGCCGATGCCAACTCGTACAACCAATCGCCTAGCCGAGCCTTCATCTCTTGGGCGGCCTTGCGCGTGAAAGTGATTGCCAGTATCTCTTCTGGATTAACGCCGTCGAGCAGAAGGCGCACGATACGCGATACCAGCAGCCAAGTCTTGCCGCTGCCGGCGCAGGCCTCAACAACGACCGAGTGTCCTGGATCGAGTGCAACGCGATTATCCATCCGCATCCTCCCAGTCACCGCGACGGCACAGGCCCTGCATTTCGCAAATTGCGCATACTGAATCAATTCCGTTTGCAGGCAAGGTAGTTCCTGCACCGATCTGCTCGAACAGCACTCCCAGTCGCTCGATATTCAGTTTTGCCAATTCACCGACATCATGTGGTGGGGTAACTGCAAGCACCTTATCACCGTCCAGACTGACAAAAGCTGCGGCGTTAGCATTGCGCGCATAGGCATAACACGACAATTGCACGTCTTCACCAGCAGCTTTCAATTTGCTTTTCAGCTTGGCGATGGCTTGCGTCTTGTAGTCGAGCACGTATAAAGTTCCAAGATCATCCTTGCGATTATCGATTCGATCGATGCGACCGCATAGAGTCAGATTCTCCGACACCTCGATGGCAAAAGGCTGCTCGGCTTCGAGATACATCCAACCTGCCAACTCGTTATCGCACTGCCAGTCGATATAGGCTGGTATCTGAGCTTGCCAGCGCAACAACCAAGCTTGAGCCAGATAATCTCGCGCCAATGCATCGGCAAACACTTCCGCGCTGATGCGATGCAATTCATCGGCGAGTTGCCCACGATCGTGGTTCAGAGATTTCGGAAATTCATTCTGGAAACGTTGCAGCGCTGCATGTACCCAAGAGCCGTAATCGCGCTTGTCAATCTCCTCTCGAACTTCGTCAAGCTCGTTGAGACGCAGTATGTGACGTGCATAGTATTGATAAGGGCAGGCAACCAGGCTGTTGTAGCCAGATGGAGAAATGCGCTCGGGTAGCAGTGCAGTGAATACAGCAGGATGAGGCATCTCACCTGCTCGCGGAACAACGCATGAATCTAAGTGAACTTGCGCCTTCGTTAGCATTTCGCCCAATTTGTCTGCAGCAAGGCCATCACCATATGCCAGCAAATGCAGCGCACGTATCATCTCGAAATAAGGGCTCAGCAGATTGGTTTCGCCATTCAGGTTGGCACGCCAGGTTACCAGTACGGTATCGTTCAGTGCCAGCAACGCCATCAGATCGTCACGCACCTGCTGCTGTTGGATATTTCTCAACGGCAAACCCAGCGCGGCACGTACTGCTTCGTTAAACCACTGTCCTGCATTAACCGGCGCGGGCAGATGCACTGCATCACAGCCGAGCATCAGTACCGCATCAAAGCTGCGCCAGCGCGTAGCGGCTAAATGGGTAAACTTTACCTGGCTTTCTACAGCCCTATCTCGGAAAGTATTCAAGTCGAGCTGCTGAGCTAGCCAGCGCCGCCATTCGTAAAAACTGCAACGCGTATTGTCCGCCCCCAACTCGTCCATCCATTTGTCGAACAATCGCAGCAATTGCTGTCCCGCCGCATCCTGCGACCACCCCCTGACCACACCAAGAATGTCGAGGCTAAGATGCAACGCATTCAGCCATTCGGCAAGGGAAGCGGTTTTATTAGGCAGTGCTTGCAGCGCCCGGCGCAGACGAACCAGCGGCTGAATTATGGCTGGCACTTCCCGTTCGGCGGTATCAATATAACTTTGAAGATTTGCAATCACACCGTGCTTGCGCACCATGTTTTCGAACAAGTAAGCGGCTTGCTTTCGCTCGTCAGCCGCGCTATCTGCAAACAAAAACGGCGACTTGAACAGGTCGAGCACATCCTGATAATAGAAATCGTTTTGTACGGCATCCAGCCAGCGCATCAGTGCCGTACTCACCGAAAGTGTTGCAAGCGTCCACCCAGTCTCGTCTTGCACCTGCACCTGAGATCGTTCCAGCATGGCTCGCACACGACGTGCAACCAACCTATCCTGCACCACCACTGCAATGGATCGCTTACCCTCAAGCAACCATTGGCGGATCTGCACATCGGCGGCCTGCGCTTCATGCTCCAGTCCATGCGCGGCGAAAAATTGTATGCGCTGGGTCAAAACTGCATCGGGCAGTTGCTGCAAATGCACCGCATCGCTACGCAGATTGGCACGATCCATGTCACATTTCAGGGCACGAGCAAGCAACGAGCAGTTGGGAGAATCAACCATCATCTCGCGCAGATCGAAGAAGGTGACCGGGACGCGCACGCGGCAGGCCTCAAGAAAGTGTGCTTCAGGTGCAGCCAGCTCACCAGTCATCAATACATACAGAGGACTCTCCACATGTTGTGCCAATAGTGCCAGACGTTGCTGGTAAGCCCGCACACCATCCAGTTCGCTGCTTGAGGCCATCACATACCACAACTCATGCACAACGCGTGCTTCGAACTGCATGGACTGCCCGTTGCGAGCCCGGTAAGCCTCGGCGAGCTGCAGAGAAAATTCCTCTGCCGAGGCCGGCAATGCTACATGATGGCGCGTCAGGTCATCCATCAAATCAAGCAATTCGCGCGACAGGCTCCACAGGTCAGCATCGGCAAACCAGCGCCGATCCCGTAACGCCTGATACAAGGCGGTTATGCGCTGTGTATCTGGTTGGATTAAGGTATCTAAGGAAAGGGATTCAGCCCAGTCCTTGAGCGTGACCATCTGCGGCAACAATAATGCGGGGAGTTTGGACGCTGCGCTCAATGCCTGCGCAAGCGGCTGGGCAACATGGTAGTTCGGCAACAATATCCTAGCACTGCGCAAATCAGGTAAATCCTGCACATGACAGGATAGAATATGCTTGGCTACATGATCAAGAAATCTGGAAATCAACGTTCGAGGAGGTTCAGCTTGTCTTTCACATCCTTCCAATCTTCGGCATCGGGTAAAGCATCCTTCTTCTCGACTATGGGTTTCCAATTTTTGGATAATTCGGCGTTCAATGCAGTAAAATGGCGCTGGTTCTCCGGTAGGTCATCCTCTGCATAAATCGCCTCTACCGGGCATTCCGCCACGCATAAAGTGCAATCTATGCATTCATCAGGGTCGATAACCAGAAAATTCGGACCTTCCCGGAAGCAGTCCACCGGACAAACGTCTACACAATCGGTATATTTGCATTTGATGCATGGCTCGGAAACTACATAGGTCATGGCGACACTCCGTATAATCACAACAATGTTGCATTTTAGCAGAGCCGGACAAATTTAATTCACTTCACAGCACGACTGTTTTTGGTTAGGATGCCACTTGAGATCCTAATTCTTATCCAAAATTGAGCGCAAGTCGCCATTCGAATCAACCCCTTATAGCGAGACCCAACCATGAGCGAACATATACATTACGTTTCAGATTCCACTTTTGACGCCGAGGTTTTGCAGGCCCCGTTGCCGGTACTAGTAGATTATTGGGCAGAATGGTGCGGCCCCTGCCGCATGATCGCGCCCATCCTGGACGAGATCAGCAAGGAATATCAAGGCCGTCTGACTATTGCGAAGCTAAACGTGGATGAGAACCAGCAGACCCCTGCAAAATTCGGTATTCGCGGCATTCCGACACTGATGCTGTTCAAAAATGGCGACATTGCAGCCACCAAAGTCGGCGCACTGTCCAAATCACAATTAACGGCTTTTATTGACAGCCACATATAAAGCGTTTACTGTCTCACCCGCGTTGCCCTCCGAAATCGACCTCAGCGATTACAAAAACAAAACGAATACGTTACAGGGCATGCGGGTGGCCTTCCAGCACTCGATTCGGTCTGAACCAAATCCAACCTTTTTTTGTTTTATACCTTAGGTTTTGCTTTTCTCAATCACCATTCTCGCATCGCTATGCATTTATCCGACCTAAAAACCAAACACGTCACCGAACTTGTTGAAATGGCTGCGGCCAATGAAATCGAAAACGCCAACCGAATGCGCAAGCAGGATGTCATTTTCGCCCTACTTAAAAGCCAGGCAAAAAAAGGCGAAAGCATCTTTGGTGATGGCACTCTGGAAATACTTCCCGATGGCTTCGGTTTCCTGCGTTCACCTGACACCTCCTACTTGGCTGGCCCTGATGACATCTATGTAAGCCCCAGCCAGATAAGACGCTTTAACTTACATACCGGCGACTCGATAGAGGGCGAGATACGAACTCCCAAGGATGGGGAACGCTATGTTGCATTAGTCAAAGTGGACAAGGTCAATGGCGAACCACCCGAGAATGCCAAGAACAAGATCCTGTTTGAGAACCTTACTCCATTGTTTCCAACCGAGCCACTGAAACTTGAGCGGGACATCAGGGCAGAGGAAAACATAACCGGACGCATCATCGACATTGTCGCGCCTATCGGCAAAGGTCAACGCGGACTGCTGGTAGCCTCACCGAAATCAGGCAAGACTGTGATGTTGCAGCACATTGCACACTCCATCGCATCGAATAATCCTGACGCCATCTTGATCGTACTGCTAATCGATGAGCGCCCTGAAGAAGTCACTGAAATGACCCGGACGGTACGCGGTGAAGTGGTTGCCTCCACCTTCGATGAACCAGCCAGTCGCCACGTTCAGGTAGCGGAGATGGTACTGGAAAAGGCCAAGCGGCTTGTCGAGCACAAGAAGGACGTAATCATCCTGCTAGATTCGATTACCCGTCTGGCTCGTGCGTACAACACTGTAGTCCCCTCTTCCGGAAAGGTTCTGACCGGCGGAGTCGATGCCAACGCGCTGCACCGCCCGAAGCGTTTCTTTGGAGCGGCACGCAACATCGAAGAAGGTGGCAGCCTGACTATCATTGCCACAGCACTCGTTGACACCGGCTCACGGATGGACGATGTAATCTATGAGGAATTCAAGGGAACCGGCAACATGGAGATTCACTTGGACCGTCGCATGGCTGAAAAGCGAATCTACCCGGCAATCAACGTCAATCGTTCCGGAACGCGCAAGGAAGAACTCCTGATCAAGCAAGACATTCTGCAAAGGATCTGGCTGCTGCGCAAACTGCTCTACCCGATGGACGAGCTTGAAGCGATGGAATTCCTGCTCGACAAGATCAAGGCGACAAAGAATAACGCCGAATTCTTCGACTCCATGAAACGTTAAAAAGGATTTTGACGGTTACTGATATTTAGGTATAATCCGCGCCTTCGCAAAAAAGCGCAATAAATCGAGGTTGTTATGTACGCAGTCATCAAAACCGGCGGGAAGCAGTACCGTGTAACTTCCGGTGAAACCCTGAAGATCGAAACCATTCCCGGCGACGTGGGCAGTCCCATTGTGCTGGACGAAGTGCTGATGGTCTCCAATGGCGATAAGCTTTCAGTAGGCAAGCCCTTGCTGAATGGTGCATCGGTAAAAGCCACCATCGTTTCACACGGTCGAGGCGACAAGGTACGCATTTTCAAGATGCGTCGCCGCAAGCACTACCAGAAGAACCAGGGGCATCGTCAAAACTATACCGAGATTCGCATCGACGGCATCTCAGCCTAAGGTTGAGTTTGAGCGAAATTTATTAAGGAGCAAGCAGCATGGCATCAAAAAAAGGCGGCGGAAGTACCAGTAACGGACGCGACTCACACTCAAAACGATTGGGAGTGAAAAGCTACGGTGGCGAATTGATTAATGCAGGTAGTATCATCGTGCGCCAGCGTGGCACTGAGTTCCACCCCGGCGAAAATGTCGGCATGGGCAAGGACCATACATTGTTTGCCAAGATTACCGGCAAAGTCGTGTTTGCTATTAAGGGCGCACAAAAACGTAGAACAGTTTCGATCATCGCCGCATAAGAAGCGCTACTTTTTAGTATCAGCCCTATCGCGAGGTAGGGCTTTTTTATTTGCCAGAACTGAATCTGACGGAAGCCAATCGACGGCGGCAGAAAATCTGGTAGATTATGGATATATAAGCCATGAAGTTCATCGATGAATCCAGGATTGAAGTATTTGCCGGCAAGGGTGGTAATGGCGCGGCAAGCTTTCGCCGCGAGAAATATATCGAGAAGGGTGGTCCGGACGGCGGTGATGGTGGGCGTGGCGGCAGTGTATACGCAAAGGCCGACCGCAACATCAACACGCTAGTGGATTATCGATTTGCTCGCATGCACCGCGCCAAGAACGGTGAACCTGGACGTGGCTCCGACTGCTACGGCAAGGGCGCGGATGACATCGTGCTGCGCATGCCGGTTGGAACTGTGATCACTGACATCAACAGCGGAGAAGTGATCGCCGACCTGACACATGATGGCGAAAAGGTATTGCTCGCCAAGGGTGGCATCGGTGGATTAGGCAACATCCATTTTAAGTCAAGTACCAATCGAGCACCAAGACAATGCACGCCAGGTACTCCCGGGGAAGAGCGTGAATTGCAGCTTGAACTGAAAGTTTTAGCAGATGTTGGATTACTCGGCATGCCGAATGCAGGCAAATCAACCTTCATCCGTGCGGTATCCGCCGCGCGCCCCAAGGTCGCCGATTATCCGTTTACCACGTTGCACCCTAATCTCGGTGTAGTTCGTGTATCTAGTGAAAAGAGTTTCGTCATCGCAGACATTCCCGGGCTAATCGAAGGCGCAGCTGAAGGGGCCGGACTAGGACACCAGTTCCTGCGCCACTTGGCACGTACCCGTCTGCTGCTTCATCTGGTCGACATCGCTCCCATGCATGAAGGTTCCGACCCAGCAAACGATGCGCGCGTGATTCTCAAAGAACTTATGAAATACGATCGGTCGCTTTATGAGAAACCGCGCTGGTTGCTTCTGAACAAGGTCGACTTGCTGGAAGATCGAGATGAGAAAGTCGCCAAATTCCTGAAGGTCTTCACCGATTACGATCGCTATTTCGTCATCTCCGCGATCAACGGCGAAGGATGCAAGGAATTGACCTTTGCAATCATGGACCACTTGCTCAAGATTAATGAATTGGATCAACAGACCACAGCCGAGAGCGCACAGGAAACCGACACTAAAACCATTTAATAATTGCCATGAAAACCGCACTGACAAAAAGCAAGCGTATCGTCGTTAAAGTAGGCAGCAGCCTAGTGACGAATCAGGGTGCCGGACTAGACCTTTCTGCACTCGGCAACTGGGCACGACAGATTGCCACACTAAGCGTCAGTGGTCACCAAGTGGTGCTGGTATCCTCCGGAGCAATCGCAGAAGGCATGCAGCGCCTAGGCTGGAAAAAGCGCCCAGCGTCGATACATGACCTGCAGGCTGCTGCTGCTGTGGGCCAAATGGGTCTTGTGCAAGCATATGAGAGTTGCTTCCGCAAGCATGAGCTGCATGCGGCGCAAGTATTACTAACCCATGCCGACCTTGCTGATCGCGAACGTTATCTTAACGCGCGCACTACGCTGACCACCCTCCTCGGCTTGCGAGTCATACCTATCATCAACGAAAACGATACCGTGGTAACAGATGAGATCAAATTTGGCGACAATGATACGCTGGGAGCGCTGGTCGCCAACCTGATCGAGGCTGATGTGCTTGTCATTCTCACCGACCAGAGTGGTATGTATACAGCAGATCCACGCAAGAATGCCGAGGCCGAGCTGATAAGTACGGCACTGGCAGGGGATGCACAACTGGAAAAGATGGCTGGCAGTGCGGGAAGCGACATCGGCCGAGGCGGCATGCTCACAAAAATACTTGCAGCCAAACGTGCGGCGCGCAGCGGTGCACACACTGTCATCGCATCAGGAAACGAACCCGATGTACTTCTGCGGCTGATCAAGGGAGAATCAATCGGTACACTGCTAACGGCACCCACCCCCACACTTGCAGCTCGCAAGCAATGGCTAGCTGATCACCTGCAGGTTTCGGGGTCATTGGTATTGGATGCGGGTGCAGTGACTGCGTTGCGCAGCGAGGGCAAGAGCCTTCTGCCTATAGGCGTCAAGAAGGTCGTGGGTGAATTCGAGCGCGGCGCCGCTGTCACCTGCGTCAACGAACAAGGTCAGGACATTGCCCGCGGACTTACCAACTACAACGCCGAAGAAGCCCGCCGCATCGCAGGACACTCCAGCCAGAAGATTGAAAGCCTGCTAGGATATGGTGGCGATTCCGAGATCATTCACCGGGACAACTTGGTAGTGCTGTAAAAAATACTCATCACCTCGTTGCACAATCGATGTGCCTGCAGCAAGTCAAATTCACTACGGGCTTCGCCCTTTTCCGGCCAGATCAATCATTGAGTAAATTTTAGCGTGAAGTCGACAAGCAAATCAGACCATCAGCACGGTCGAGCCTGTTGTCTTGCGTGCTTCAAGATCACGGTGCGCCTGAGACGCCTCCTTCAATGGATATGTCTGGTTGACATAGATTTTCACCTTGCCTGAGCCGACCACATCGAATAGGTCGGCAGAATTTTCTTCTAGCAACCCCCTGGTTGCTACGAAGGTAGCAAGTGTCGGTCTGGTAACAAGAAGTGAGCCCTTTTGAGCTAACAGCGAGAGGTCCAACGGAGCAACCGGGCCTGAAGAGGCGCCGAAAAGCACCATAAGCCCGCGTGGGCGCAGGCAATCCAGCGATTTCATGAATGTGTCCTTGCCAACCGAATCATAAATCACAGGAAGCTTTTCACCCCTTGTTATCTCAATCAACCGTTCCTGGAAATCCTCGCGGGTATAAACAATCGGATAGTGACAGCCGTTGGCTTTGGCTAAGGCAGCTTTTTCTTCACTGGATACGGTGCCAATGACGGTCGCGCCCAAAGCAGCAGCCCACTGGCAGACGATTAATCCAACACCACCTGCCGCTGCGTGTATCAGGATAGTGTCCCCCGGTCCGACTTTGTATATGTCACGGATGAGATAACGAGCAGTCATGCCTTGCAGCATCATCGCTGCCGCAGTGCGGTCGTCGATGGTATCCGGCAGCTTGACTACCCGGTCTGCTGCAATAAGTCTTGCCTCTGCATAGGCACCGATAACAGATGCATATGCAACCCTGTCACCCGGTTGAATATTGGTTACGCCGATGCCGACCAAATCAACGATTCCAGCTGCCTCCATGCCTGGCACGAATGGCATCGGCAGCGGATAAAGACCAGTTCGATGATATACATCAATGAAGTTCAGTCCTACGGCTGTTTGCCTCAACCTGACTTGTCCCGGACCGGGTTCACCGACATCAGTCTCTTCCCATTGCATTACGTCAGGCCCACCGGTCTGTTTGATTCTAATGGCGTGTGGCATGATCAAAACCCCCTGTGACAAAAAAATGATATTCAAACATAACTGCGATCCTGCAATAATCTTGTCAATGGTCGTCAATTTGAATAAAAATTAGAATCCAAAAGCCTTGCATTGCAATCACATTTGCCAGTTGCATTATGGAAATGCTATCCCGATTTAGTGATTATAAAAACATGAATCCAAGACATCGCTCCTTTCGAAATCAGGTGTGGCGTTGTTTGATTGTGTTTGAGTTTGAGCCACCTTATGGCCGACTTTCGGTTTGCTCTTGGAAAATGTTTAGAGCCACAGAAAGTGTCAGCAACAATTAATCGCCCTGACCATAATCTAGATAGGCAATACTGTTACGGCCCTGCTTCTTGGACAGGTAGAGCGCGTTGTCCGCAGACTTAACCAGTCTTTCGACAGGCATATCGTCACGCGGCACCACTGTTGAAATACCACAACTCAGCGTGACACATTGGTACGGTGAATCTTCGTTCGGCATCCTCAGTCCGGCCACTTGTTCTCGGATACGGTCAGCCACTGCAAGTGCCCCTTCCGAGTCTGTCTCACTGAGTATCAGAACGAATTCCTCCCCACCGTAACGTGCAGCTAGGTCGCTGGCGCGTGGAATCGAATTGGAAATCACTCTTGCTGTAGTTTTTAGGCATACATCTCCAGCCTGGTGGCCGTATCTATCATTGAATTTTTTGAAGTAATCTACGTCCAGCATCACTACGGAAATGGGCTTCTGGAGCCGGGCGCATCTACGCCATTCACGTACCAACAGCTCATCAAAAACGCGACGATTGGGAATACCCGTCAAACCATCGGTCATCGAGACCCGATGCAATTCCATATTGGCCAGATTCAACTGTTCATTGGCCTGATTCAATTGCTCAGTCAACTGGACTAATGCCCGCTGCATCCGGACCAGGCGATACATGGCAGCAACCTTTGCCTGAAGAACAACTCTTCCGACCGGTTTTATCAGGTAGTCATCACCCCCCGCTTCAATGCCCCTTGCAAGGTCGTCTTCCTTGGACATCACGCTCAAAAATATTATTGCCGTCCAGTCATCCTTGCCCTGCAGTTTGCGTATCTGCTTCGCCACTTCATATCCAGTGATATCCGGAAGGATGATGTCCAACAGAATGATGTCTGGGCGTTCTCTCCGGAAAAGATCTATTGCTGCACTGCCATTTTCCGCAACTAGCAGTTGCACGCCAAGGTCATCGAGATAACCAATAATAGCCTTGATTGCGACCTTGCTGTCTTCAACCAGCAGCACTTTCAATTTACCGAACTTGTTTAGCATGGATTCTCAAAACGCAGCTTGGCGGCCTGCTTATATAAATGCTCCCTAATCATGATGATTCAATCAAAGGTTTCGCTGAAATATTCAATTTTAGTGCCGCCAACTCGACAGTCCGGCACAATTTAGCTGCCTCATCACTGCCAACCTGTTGCTTAAGAGGATGCAGTGCCAAAACTGCTTCAGAAAACTCTCTTATCTGCTTCAGATGGCTGTCTGTATCACGCAGCAAGGGTTGAGGATATATCGCCTGAAAGTACAATAGCCCACCGCGGGATGAAACACCCAATAGGTAACATCTGCCTTCTTGAGAATTTACTTCTGGCTCCCTGATTTCAAAAAACTGGCCGGAAATATCACACTCCTTGGAGCACTCAAGTTCAAACAGAATTGCGATCCTTTCCATGAAGGTTTGCACTCGATCGAGTTGGGGTGCCAGCGTTAAATGATATCGCCCTGGGCTTTCGATGACCAAAGGCTTGTCCAACACAGCGGGCTTTCTGCGCATGCTCAATACGACCACTGTTACCAGCAGTACCAACAGGAATAACTCAATAAGCATGCCAGTACCTCTATCAAACTTTTGCAACAATTGATTCCGGGTAAAAAAATAAGGGGGTCATGCCCCCTTATCTTCAGTAACGACTATCCATGCCGCGTGCTTTGACCCCGTGTATTTCCG
The DNA here is from genome assembly GCA_024641025.1 of Gallionella sp. GTDB lineage: Bacteria > Pseudomonadota > Gammaproteobacteria > Burkholderiales > Gallionellaceae > Gallionella. Next base: position 28,693 of record JAHEDW010000010.1, on the reverse strand, counting down.
CTTTCTATCCATCGTTTTATGCGATTGGCATCACCTACTCGGGTATGCTTCCCCCATGAATCCAGCAATACAATGATCAGTGGGCGTTGGTCGATTGTCGCCTCCATCACCAGGCACAATCCTGCTTCGCTGATGTAGCCGGTCTTGCTTACGCCGATATCCCAAGATACGTTCCTTACTAGAGGATTGGTGTTGGAAAAATGCATTTCTCTGCCGCCAAAGCCGTCCACCGAATGTGAAGTAGACGTCGTATAACGATGTATAAGGTTATAGCTTCGTGCAGCGGAAACCATCTTGACCAAATCCTGTGCAGTAGACACATTACCCATGTCTAGCCCGGTCGGATCAAGAAATCTGGTGTCCTGCATCCCCAACACGCTCGCCTTTGCATTCATCGCTGCGACCAACGCCTTTTTGCCGCCCGGATAGCTGCGTGCTAATGCTGATGCAGCCCTGTTCTCGGATGCCATCAACGCCAGTTTGAGCAGTTCGTTCCGTGTAAAGGTCATGCCGACCTGCAGACGTGAGCGGGTTCCCTTGATCCTATCCAGATCGGCGGCTTCGACAGTCACTTCCTCCTCCAAAGGCAACATTGCATCAAGCACTACCATTGCTGTCATCAGCTTGGTTATAGATGCGATTGGAGCAACTGATCGGGAATTTTTTACGTATACCGGCAGTTGTGATTTTTCATCGAAAATCAGGGCGATATTCGATCGGAGCTTGAGTGAAGCTGCACTTCCTGCTGGCGAGGATCTTATCGCCTTATTTTGCTTGGTATGATTGCCCACGTCTTCAGCATGGGCAATGTTTCCTGACAACGCATAGCCGAGCAAAATGGGTACACAAAGTTTTCTTTTCATTGGCCGGTCTCTCCCCTGTTGCGACTTTCAGGTGCGAAGCATACCTTAAAACCAATATAAATCAATCATCAGGATGCGCCTGTTCTTCCTGTTTCTGAAGATTCCACATTTGCGCATAGATACCATTTCTTTCAAGCAACTCTCGATGGGAACCGCGTTCTATGATGCGACCCTTATCCATAACCAGAATCTGGTCAGCTTCGACAACCGTAGACAATCGATGCGCGATAATAAGCGTTGTCCGATTTTGCGAGATTGCACGCAATTCTGCCTGGATCGCCTTTTCTGATTTTGAATCAAGCGCTGAAGTCGCTTCATCAAATATCAGGATCGATGGGTTTTTTAGGATTGCTCGGGCAATAGCTACGCGCTGCTTTTCTCCGCCTGATAGCTTTAAGCCGCGCTCGCCTACCATGCTGTCATAACCTTGCGGCAACGAGTCGATGAAGGAATGTATATGAGCTGACTGTGCAGCGGAAATTACTTCTTCCCTTGTAGCATCCGGTCGACCATATGCAATGTTGTAATAAATCGTATCGTTAAACAACACCGTGTCCTGCGGTACTATGCCAATCGCAGCCCGCAGACTGCGCTGCGTTACCCCGCGAATATCCTGCCCATTGACGAATACACCGCCCTGTTGCACATCATAGAAACGAAACAACAGGCGAGAAAGCGTTGATTTTCCGGCACCGCTTTCACCCACCACTGCTACCGTATGTCCAGCAGGTATGCTAAAACTTACATCATGAAGGATTTGACGATCAGGTGCATAGGCAAAGCTGACGTTTTCGAATCGCACATCCGCACTTCCGGTTTGCAATGTTGCCGATCCTGGAGTGTCTGCAATCTCACGATGCTCATTCAGCAAGCCGAACATTTTTTCCATGTCGGCCAGTGCATGCCTAATTTCTCTGTACACGAAGCCGAGAAAATGCAGCGGCATATACAGCTGGATCATGAAAACATTCACCAGCACAAGATCCCCCAGCGTCATTGCGCCCTGAACAACTTCACTTGCTGCAAGCAGCATCAGTACGGTGATACCGATTGCAACGACAATGCTTTGTACCGAGTTCAGAAGCGCTAGGGACGTCTGGTTGCGCACTGCTGCCGTTTCCCAGTGCTGCATATTATGATCGTAGCGCTGTGCCTCGTATTGTTCGTTGCTGAAATATTTTACCGTTTCATAATTCAGCAGGCTATCGATTGCTCTAGTATTGGCCTTTGAATCTAAATCATTCATTGTTCGCCGTACCACCATGCGCCACTCAGTGATAAAGAGAGTGAGGGCAATGTAAATTACCAGCGTGACAAAGGTAATTATGGCAAACCACACGTTGTACTTACTGAACAGTATTGCAGCCACCAATCCAATCTCAAGCAAGGTAGGTAAAATGTTGAATAGCGTGAAATTGAGTAAAAAACCGATTCCGCGCGTACCTCTCTCAATGTCCCGAGAAACACCACCGGTTTGCCTGTCCAGATGAAAACGTAAGCTCAAGCTATGCAGATGCTCGAACACCTTTAATGCCACACGCCGAATAGCGCGCTGTGTAACCTTGGCAAATACCGCATCTCGAAGTTCGCCAAACAATGTACTCATCAGGCGTAGCAGCCCGTATCCCACTATTATGAACACGGGCACCGTCAGGACAGCATTAGCCTTGTCCAAGGAATCGATTATCTGCTTCAAAGCCAGTGGCACAGCAACGTTGGCAAGCTTGGACATCACCAGAAAACTCATTGCTATGATCACGCGACCCTTGAACTCCAACAGGTACGGAACCAATGATTGAATTGTTTTCCAGTCGCGGCGTGAAGCCTTATAGGAAGCAGGGGAAGAAGAAGGTCGCATAGTGGGCAGATGAATATTCAGAACGCGATTATATCCGCGAAGCGCTAAGAGCGATGAAGCAGTAGCTTACTCCCCTGGAAGAGAAGGCAATCCGTAGTAATGTCCCTGCGCATAGTCCACACCGATCTCTGCAAGGATATTCGCGGTTGCCTCATCCTCGACGAATTCTGCCACCGTTTTAAGTCCGAACTGGTGCGCCATATCATTGATGTGTCCGACCATGATTCGATCACGTGGATCCGTGGCAATCTGGCGAATAAAACTACCCTCGATCTTCACATAGTCGATTGCGAGGTACTTTAGGTACATGAATGACGAGAAGCCACTACCAAAATCATCGAGTGCGACAGTAATACTTGCAGCACGCAATTCTTCAATCACTGTAGCCACCTGGGAGAGTTTAGGCAAGGCTTCGCGCTCGGTGATCTCAAGAACGATTCTTTCGCACGGCACACCCGCCGCCCTCACTAACTCTGGTATTCCACGAATCCACTCGATATCCATAAAACTGCTTGGGAACAGGTTGAAGAAAAACTTGGCGCCGGGATGTGATTGATTAATTACTGCATAATGAGCCAATCCCCTGCGAAAAACTTCACGATCCAGTTCATGTGCCATACCCAACTCTTCGGCGACCTCGACAAATTCCATTGCCGGCACAGCATTCTTTCCATCACGGATTCGCCCCAACACTTCATAGGCAATCACTTTGCCGGTACGAACATCAGCAATGGGTTGCAGGAACGCCTCGATACGATCTTCTCGCAGAGCATTACGCAGAAAATCGCCCTGCCTGAAGATCATCATCATGCTGCGGTCAGTACCAGACTCTGACGTAACCACCTGATTCTTACCCTGCGCCTTTGCCTTGTATAAAACCACATCCATCGCCGCATAGATTTGATCGTCGCTCCTACCGTCCTCAGGGAAGCTCACCATGCTGAAACTGGCAGTAATTTTCTTCTTCCCGACAGGCAACTCGAACTCCTTTCCGGTGAGCGCCTGATGCAGCTTGTTGGCAACTTGCAACCCCCTACCCACTTCCGTTTCAGGCAGGATGATTGCGAACTCATCCCCCCCCAAGCGCGCTAGCACATCCACGCTGCGCAACTCCGCTTTCAGAAGTACGGAGATAGATTTAAGTACCATATCGCCGGCCGGATGTCCGAATGTGTCATTGATATACTTAAAGTCATCCAGGTCGACCATGATCACCGAGAATCCCCGCTCATGACGTGACGCACGGATGATTTCGTTGTGTAAAAATTCATGGAACTTGCGGCGGTTGTATAAGCCGGTAAGCGGGTCTCGCACGGACAGATCTTCAAGCTTGGCACTATAGTCCTGTATCGTCGCCAGTAAATGGTTGAAATAGTCTGTCAGTTGCTTCAGCTCGAGAGACCAGGTAGGGCTGCTTACCCTATGACTGAAATTCATATCCTGTGTTAAATCACGCATGACATTTGCCAAATTAGATATAGGCAAAGCGATAAGATGGCGCAACAAGAAATAAAGGACAATTAATACCACGCCCATTGCTGCAAGCGAATAGGCAACAACGGAATCAATAACTGCAGCAAAAGATGTCCTGAGATATTTTACTGGGTAGCTTATCTCAATCACGCCGTGAACCGCCCCCACATGTGATTGAGTATGGCATTCAAGGCACTCCTGTTTTGCCAGAACCGGATACAGATAGCGGTTAGTGTCATCTTCCTGAAGGATCAAGGTATCGTGACCGCTGGTCATCGCATGGCTCAATGCTCCGTCCTGATCGATCGCAGCCTGTTCACCCAAAATTGCTCCGAACTGACGAGCTACGATTTCACTCCGAAAGACATGAATTTTTAAATCTGGAAAGCTTTTATTCAGCTCATGTATGGCTTCGGCTATCTCTTGCTTTGTCGGTCCCTTGCGCATCACCGAATACAGAGTCTGGAAAATCAGCCCAGAAGTCTGCTGGGCATCCTTGCGAGAAAGTTCAAGAACAGCCCGATCACGTACCACTGATGACATCAGCAACACGATGATGAAAGCTATCGCAAGCGATAGCGCTGCCAGCGATATCAGCAATCTGCCCAGAGTAATCTGGGCTGCATAGTTCATCATTCTTTTCATTGCACGTAATTCACCTTACCACCATATTCCTACAGAAGTTCGAGCCAATCGATCAAGCATGCTCTCACGCTCCTCAGACGTTATCAGATTGACCTACCGAAACCCAACAATCCGATCAACAAACGCACCATCATATAACTATAACGGGCAATCAGCCGCTCTAGCCAACTTCGCGCAAGGCCATACTCGCCACCTACACGGATCGAGTCCTTTGCTATTACAGCAAGCAAACTCGCTCGGAGTTCCTCGGCAAAATCATTATGTCGCACTGCAAGATTGGCTTCGCGTGCCAGCAACAAGCTGAATGGGTCGATATTGGATGAGCCTACTGTTGACCATGAACCATCGACCACTGCAACCTTGGCATGCAGGTAACTGGCCTGATACTCGTAGATCTCGATCCCGGCCTCGAGCAATTCGTCATAAAGTGCATGCGTTGCGTAATGCTGGATCCAGTATTCCACCCGCCCCTGCAACAGCAGCATTACCCGAACACCCCTGCGGGAAGCTAGTATCAACGCCTGGCGAAATCCTCTACCGGGAAGAAAGTAAGCGTTGGCGATAATGATCTCGCGCTTCGCAGCTTCTATGACATTCAGGTATTCACGTTCAATATCGCGACGATGGCGAACGTTATCCCTTAAAACAAGTGTTATATCTCGCGAGGTCGATGGTCTTTTTGCATTTCTGACCAACCTTTTTATTCTTTTCCCTCTCCGTCGCAGGCTTGCCCACGATACCACGCTCCACAAATGTCGCATGGTCGCATGAATTTCACCCGCTACCGTACCCTTTATACGTACCGCATAATCCAACTGAGGAGCTGAAAGATTGGAGTGTCGAGGAATATCGTTGATGATATTAATCCCCCCGACAAAAGCTACTTTTGCGTCCATTACCGCCATCTTGCGATGCATGCGACGCAGCCTACGGTGCCGGTTGCGGCGCAACGTAAAAGGAGAAATCTCGCGCCGGAACCAGCGCACCTGAACTTTCGCGTCGTTCAACTCGTCTAGCCATTTCTGGGGAAGTTCTGACGACCCATAACCATCTAGCAACAAACGTACGGATACACCACGAGCTGCAGCGCGTTGCAATGCATCCGCAACCATACGACCGGTTTGGTCGGCTGCAAATATGTAAGTTTCTATGTAGATCGAATGACGTGCCGCATCGATATCTGCACACAACTGCGGAAAATACTCCGTTCCGCTTTGCAGTAAGTCAAGTTGATTACCCAGGATCTGATGGAAGGACCTCATGCTTTTTCAACCGGGTCATGCCACTTCAGCCTGGTCGAAAGGGCGGCATGGTCTGAAAGTCTTTGCCATTGACCACCAATGTGTACATCACTATTAATGACGCTGAAGCCGCGCACATAAATACGGTCCAAGCGAAAGATCGGCAACCCAGCCGGAAAACTTCGCGCAGGACTCCCTCCGTGAATATGGAAAACATCACGCACTTGAAGCTCGCTTTCCAAAGTGCGGCTCATCTGGTTGCGCCAATCATTGAAATCACCTGCAATGATTACCGGCATACCGGGAGGAATACTTCGCTTGACATACTCGATCAGCATTCGCGTCTGCTGGCGCCTGCCCCTGGCGAACAGTCCAAAGTGAACACACAGACAATGCACGCTCTGCCGGCCAGGCAGATCAATCTCACAATGAAGGAGTCCCCGACTTTCAAAGCGATGTGCGGACACATCCATGTTCAAGGATCGCATAATCGGGAATCGGCTCAAAATCGCATTTCCATGGTGGCCTGCCTCATACACCGAATTCTTGCCATAGACGCAATGTGGCCAGACCTCTTCAGCAATAAATTCATGCTGAGCGCCTTGAGGATAGTTGTGAAATCTCTCGGAATGTCGGGAATGTTCTCCTTGAGCCTCCTGCAGAAATACGATGTCGACATTAAGTTCACGCAAACGGTCGCGCAGCTCATGTAACACTACACGGCGATTAAAATGAGAAAATCCTTTGTGGATGTTATACGTAGCGATGGATAGAGTATTCATCGCACAACCTCGCTATGCATTGCCAATACCGCGTGTTGGCAAATTGACTTTCCTGGCGAAATCAAGCATTCGTTGAATCGGCAGCACTGCACGCCGGATAATCGCCGGATCGACATGTATCTCATTTTTGCCGGTTTCCAGCACTTCGGCCAAATTTACTAGTCCATTCATCGCCATCCAAGGGCAATGAGCACAGCTCTTGCAGTTCGCACCACTCCCTGCAGTCGGTGCCTCGATGAATATCTTACTTGGCGATAACGTGCGCATCTTGTGCAAAATCCCATTATCGGTGGCAACGATGAATTCGTCCGCAGATAATTGCTGTGAAGCCTTGATGAGTTGCGTGGTGGAACCTACCACGTCAGCCAGTGCAATCACCGAAGCTGGAGACTCAGGATGCACAAGCACTTTAGCCTTTGTGTGCTGTGCTTTGAGAGCCTGCAATTCTATCGTCTTGAACTCGTCATGTACCATGCACGAACCCTGCCAAATCAACATATTTGCACCAGTTTGCTGCTTGACGTAATTGCCGAGATGGCGATCCGGCGCCCAGAGAATTTTCCTTCCCTGCTCCTTGAGATACCTGACTATGGGCAATGCGACCGAACTGGTAACCATCCAGTCTGCGCGCGCCTTGACTGCTGCGCTGGTATTTGCATAAACCACCACGGCATGATCTGGATGGGAATCGCAAAACTTTGAAAATTCGTCAGCAGGACATCCAAGATCCAGTGAACAGTTTGCTTCCGGATCCGGCATGAGCACACGCTTTTCCGGATTTAGTATTTTGGCAGTCTCACCCATGAAACGCACACCGGCTACTATGATTGTCTTTGCGGGATGCTGGTGCCCAAAGTTCGCCATGTCAAGGGAATCTGAAACGATACCGCCTGTTGCTTCTGCCAAGTCCTGCAAGTCAGGATGCACGTAATAATGCGCCACCAGAACTGCATTCTGTTCGATCAACAGTTGCTTGATGCGCGCAACCAGTTGAGCCTTTTCAGTCATGTCTGGCTCGCGCGGAACCTTCGCCCATGCTAACTCTGTCGGATTACCGGGATGGTCATATGCAACTTGAATTACTTTAGATGGATTCATGGCCTGAAGAAATATTTATATTATTCAGCAAGTTGTCAATATGCCTACTGGAAAGTAGTGCTCGTTTTACCTGTCCCCGCAACAACGCCTCAACAACATGTAGGCGCATCTGCACAGTGGAAAACTCGACATCCATCGGATCGACAACCAACAATTCACAGTCCGTCGTCGCAACCACCTGAGCGGAACGGAGTGGCTCATGCTCGGACAAATATGCGAATTCGCCAAAAAAATCTCCCCAACCAAGGGAGGCGATGGGTTGGTTGTTTTTTACGACATTTACTGAACCGGACACAATTATGAAGAAAGGCATCCCTACATCGCCTTCATTCAAGATGGTATCGCCCGCTTGCACTTCCTTCCATTTCGATATCGTCAGGAAGTGAAGAAGCTCTGTGTTTGCAAAACCCTTGAAGAACTCAAGAACCCGTAGTTTTTTGTAATGCGGATGCGATTGCGCTTCTTTCTCTTCTGCAGCTTCAATCCCCTCACGGTGCTCCACTACATTCAACTGCATCTGGAAATTGCGCAATTTAAGCGTGTTATCGAGAACCAATTTCTGATCATGAAGTGCCTGATTCAAATGGCTGAGATTCTCGAGTGAATCATGCAATACTTTTCCGGCTTGGCCATTTAAAGCTGGCTGTTGAATATTTTCTGCAAGCCCTCGATCCTTGCTTTGTTGAAATGCAGCAACCTGCTGCTCCAAACTGCGACAAATTGCCTCGACTTCCTTCTGTCGCGCCTTGGTCAATGCAAGTTGCGTCCGTACCTCAGCCAACTCCTGTTCCAGCTCGATACGTCGCATGCTCTCTGCTTCTGCATCCGGTGCCAAAACCTCATCACCTTGAAATGATTTGATTTGGACAGTTTTCTGGTACTGTTCCTGATTCGCATCTCGCGAGCCCTGAAGCACGTCAATACGATCAGTTATGATTGTTTCAATAATGAGATTTTCTGATAATAGCTGGGAAAAAATATCCTCCAGCTTGACCTGAACGCTCGGAGGAACCTTGTCTCTTATGGCTTCGACACTTGTACCACCATCGATAAACTCCAACAAACGCCTCGCGTCACCGCTGATGTTCCCATATGGCACAGAAAGTAGCGCATCTCCTTGGTTGGTCCTAGAATAGATTATCGACTTGATCATTTATCTTTCTCCACGCTGAAGCATGAATGTTGCGGTAACTGCAGAATTGCCTCCCGATTACTGGAAGAAAAAACGACCTCGGCAGCATCCTGCCATGCCAACCACTGATAATTCAAGTGTTCTCGCGCAGCAAGTTTGACGGGGACGTCCCTAGGGAGTTCCAGTCCAAACACGTGCTCAGTGTTATGGGTAATGCCAGGTAAGTAGCGATAGCGCCAGTGAGGATATATCTCATAAACATTCTGAGTCTTCCAATCGATCAACTTGTAGAGTGTTGCATCGATTCCCGTTTCTTCGCGTACTTCACGTATTGCAGTCTCGAAAAGTGTTTCGCCTGGCTCGCAACTACCTGTCACTGATTGCCAATAGCCGGGGTGATCTGCACGTTCCAATAACAAAACCTGTATATCTCCACGGTGATTGACCAAACCAACCGTACCGAGCCGAGTTGATATGTCAACCGCATATATGACCACCAGCACCGACACTGGATGTTTGTACCTTTTCATCTAGGCAAAAAATATCCAGAATGGCTTGTTTCGCTGTCGCCAATACTTCACCGTATCTTCAAAGATGTCCGACATGATCTCTCGGTCGTTGAGTGAAAGGCCAAGCGTGCCGCATGCATTGCGCATTAGTAAGACATACCCCATCGATTGTTGCCAAGATAAGTCGCACAGTGCTTCAGCCAACGCATCCCAATTCCCTCCAAATCCAACTGGAAAGCCTGCTGATCGCGCCAAGAGACCAAGCAGTTGCTGTTTCCCCTTAACTCCCTTTAGATCGACATCAAACAGAGCAAAGTTTGCCAACTCGGCTGCTTTGTGCAATTCACCTAAGCCGCAACTCAATGAATAGATTCCTGCAGCTTGGGGATTGTCCAGTTTTCTATCAAGTGAGCCTATGGTTTCTCCCGAATGCGTTTGAATGTCTGGTAATGATCGGCGGTATAAAAGCACTCAGGGAATTCCGTTAAAGTACTTGGGCGGACGAATTGCTTCAAAGGAAGATGCTCACTCTCTCGCCTTTCATCACGGTTATTCTCCTTAGTTCCGCTGCGTTCTTCTTGGACTTGATCTTGCTTGCGATCTCCTTCTGAAATTTGCGATCCGCAAACGATACGCCGTGCACCACGACCAAGCGCGAAAGGTGTCTTCACCGTGTACTCCCGGTAATAGCCGCGTTCTTTCCTGGGCAATATCCGCTCGTAATTATGAAATACAATGCCGTCGTTTACATACGGAAACGGTCCACCCTGTTTAATTAAGCGTAAAGTTTCTCTAGCCTCCGTGGGTAGCCGGGCAATATTTATGGCTGGCAAATCACCCTGTATCGCCGGTGCCGCATGCGCAGTTATGAACACCAGCGCCCAGCACAGAATCAATCCTGTGCGTATCGAGCGTGACTTCATCAGGCTTTGTGAGCCTCCGAAGTGACTTCAACTGTAGATTGCGTTTGTTGCCTCAAGCGGATATGTAGATCCCGCAACTGTCTTTCATCTACAGCGCCAGGCGCTTGAGTCAAGAGACATTGCGCACGCTGAGTCTTGGGAAAGGCAATCACATCACGTATGGATTCGGCACCAGTCATCATCGTGACGATGCGGTCCAAACCGAAAGCCAGACCACCATGGGGCGGAGCACCATATTGAAGCGCATCAAGCAAGAAGCCGAACTTGAGCTGGGCTTCTTCAGCGCCTATGTTGAGAGCTCGAAACACTTTAGATTGCACCGCTTCCTGATGAATACGCACTGAACCCCCACCAAGCTCAGACCCATTCAAGGCCAAGTCATAGGCTTTGGCAAGGCATTTCCCAGGGTCGCTTTCCAATAAAGACAGATGCTCATCTTTTGGTGCGGTAAATGGATGATGACAAGCTGTCCAGCGCTGATTTTCATCGTCATATTCGAACATCGGAAAATCCACCACCCAAAGCGGCTCCCACGCTTTGCCATTGGTGTAACCCTTGTCGTGCCCAATTTTGCTGCGCAGAGCGCCTAACGCATCGTTAACGATCTTTTCCTTGTCAGCACCAAAGAAGATGATGTCGCCGTTCTGTGCGCCGGTACGCTCCATGATCGTTCTCAGTGCGTTCTCATGAATGTTCTTCACGATAGGTGACTGCAACCCGGTCTCATTGAGTTGAGAAACATCGTTGATCTTGATGTAGGCAAGGCCCTTGGCACCATAGATACTGACGAATCTAGTGTACTCATCGATTTCACCTCGAGAGAACACGGCACCACCCGGAACGCGCAATGCGGCAACTCGGCCATTTACAGAATTAGCCGCCCCAGAAAAGACCTTGAAAGCAACGTCCTTGAGCGCATCGGTGACTTCAGTAAGCTCAAGGGTGACACGCAAATCAGGCTTGTCGGAACCAAAGCGAGCCATAGCTTCTGCATGGGTCATTCGGGGGAAAGGGTTGGGCAGGTCAACGTTGATTGCCTCCATGAATACACTGCGAATCAACTCCTCCATCAAAGAAGTGATCTGCGCTTCGTTGAGGAACGATGTCTCGATATCTACCTGTGTGAATTCTGGCTGGCGGTCAGCGCGAAGGTCTTCGTCGCGAAAGCACTTGGTAACCTGGTAATAGCGGTCAAATCCCGCCACCATTAGCAGCTGCTTGAATAACTGCGGTGACTGCGGAAGTGCGAAGAATTCACCCGGATGAACACGTGAAGGTACCAGATAATCTCGAGCACCTTCTGGCGTAGACTTGGTCAACATCGGTGTTTCTATGTCTATGAATCCACGGCTATCAAGAAAGCGTCGGAAAGCCATCGCAACCTTATAGCGCAGCATCATGTTCTTCTGCATCTGTGGTCGGCGAAGATCAATCACTCGATGTGTCAGACGAACCGTTTCGGAAAGGTTCTCGTCATCTAGTTGGAACGGTGGAGTCAGAGCAGTGTTAAGTATCTCGATCTCGTGGCAAAGGATCTCGATTTCACCGCTGGTGATATTTGGATTGGTGGTGCCTGCCGGACGATGTCGAACCTTGCCAGTAATCCGAAGAACGAACTCGCTACGAACCGATTCTGCGATCCTGAACATTTCTGGACGATCTGGATCGCAAACGACCTGCGCCAGACCTTCTCGGTCACGCAGGTCGATAAAGATCACCCCGCCGTGGTCGCGGCGGCGATGCGCCCAGCCGCATAGGCTGACGGTCTGATCAAGTTGATCGGTATTAAGATATCCACAGTAATGAGTTCGCATGGTTCAGTTTCTTGAAAGAGACAGGGTAAGTTTAAGTTGTAGCTAAATATTATTAGGAATAGCAACTGCCGGTGTTTCGGAAGAAGTGACCACACCCATTGATACGATAGTTCTAAGTGCTATGTCCACAGTCATATCAAGTTCGATGCAGTCTGCTTTGCGCACAAAGAAATAAAAGCCGTTCACCGGACTCGGCGTGGTTGGTATGAACACTGCAACATATTCCTCGTCGAAACGATAGCTCACTTCACCAGGGACGCTTGTCTGAAATGCCAGCGCCCAAGCTTGGGGATGCGGATAGCGGACAAGAAGTACCTTGCGGAAAGAATTCCCCTGCCCGGACAGTATGGTATCGCTGACCTGCTTTACGCCCTTGTAAATACTGTTAACGAAAGGAATGTGCAACAGCAGGCTTTCCCAGTAACTTAGAATCTGCTGCCCGAGCACATTACGAACCAGCATTCCGGTCCCTCCGACGATGAGCAGCGTCAGGATGATGCCCCAACCTGGAATATGTATTCCCAACAGCTTGTCCGGATGCCAGGCTTCCGGCAACAGCAGCAAGGTTTGGTCCATCGTGCTTATGGTCAGATCCAGCACCCACAAGGTAATGCCAAGAGGAACCCAGACCAGTAGGCCAGTGATGAAATATTTTTTCATGGATTTGTTACTCATTGATTTGCCGGATCAGCTCGCTATTGGGCAGGAGCCACTGCTTGCGCAAGGCGGACAGGCGGGCTCTGTTTTGGGTTGACTGCTATTTTTGAAGTCAGTGGCATAGTAGCCGCTGCCCTTCAGTTGAAAACCGGCGGCAGTCAATTGTTTGGAAAATGTCTCGTTGCCGCATACAGGGCAAATGGAAAGCGGCACATCGTTCATCTTCTGCATCACGTCTTGCTTCAGGCCGCAACTGGCGCAAGCATAAGCGTAAATTGGCATTGCCTCCTCCTAATAGAGTAAATTTGAAAAGCGCGCATTATACCTGACCATGGCCCGGCAACCCACCCTTACCACCTGATTTAGCGTCGAAACCAAGGCCATGGCACAACTGGCGAAGATTTGGCATTTTCAGGTTAACACCAGAAACATTGAATCAGTCACTGTAGCAACCACCCTGAGCCCGATGGGCAATCGCGGCGCTTGAATCACAAGACATATCGTGTGAAAATGCCGCTCTTCCAGATTTTCTATCGTTGTTAGCGCATAATGTCATCAACTACCTTATCCTACCTTGCTCGCTTGATTATGTTTATGTCTGTATTAGGTTACAGCAGTACTAATTCAGCAGCACAAGAAACGCCACTTACCAAGTTCCAACATTCCATCCAAGCGTCAGATTCTTGCGATGCGTGCCACGAAAAAAATCAGGTGAATATATATAAGTCCAACATGGCCGACGACTGTATGGAATGCCATTCATCTAGCGCAAATGAACCTGTGATTAGTGTTGCTGAAAATGAGGCAGATCAGGAAGAAAAGAAATATGTCGACCCCTATGCTGACAGGATTAAAGTCGCGCCTCCACCCGATGCGACAGCAGGCATGAGTGTCCCTATGTTCTATAGCGAAACAAGAATAGGCAAAGAGCCGAATGAGATGGTACTTATACCGGCTGGCAAATTCATCCGCGGATCAAATAACCGTTTGCCAGACGAAGGTCCGGAGCACGCAGTCGAAACCAAAGCATTCTGGATAGACAAATATGAAGTCACCAACCTGCAATACAAGCAATTCATTTATGCAACCAGCCGGAAATCGCCATCTCATTTTCGGAGCCGCACTTATCCGGAAGGCAAGGTAGACCACCCAGTCGTGTTTGTCTCTTGGTACGATGCTCATGATTATTGTGAGTGGGCAGGCAAGCGTTTACCTACTGACATCGAATGGGAAAAGGCAGCCCGCGGTACTGATGGTAGAAATTACCCATGGGGCAACGACTTTGATGTGAATAACGTCAATTCGCCAGTACGCTGGTCCACCCTACACATGGATGGCGGCACTACGCCGGTAGGCGCATTTGAAGGAGGAAAAAGTCCTTATGGGTTGTATGACATGTCCGGAAACGTATGGGAATGGACAGACTCCTGGTACACACAGTACCCCGGTAACCAATGGCCTAGCGAAAATTATGGCGAGCTATACAAGGTATTGAAAGGCGGTTCCTGGTGGGACTGCTCGTTTTACCAGTGCGGTGTTTCTGCACCTTCTTTCAATCGCAGTTATTTTAAACAAAACATAAAGAACTCAAGTTTCGGCTTCAGGTGTGCCAAAGATGATAAATAGACATTTGTTTAGCGGGATATTTTGCATAGTACTGACGGGTAGCATAACGATATCCACAGATGTCATGGCTGCTGACGTACCGATTGATGACGGCATGGTGTTAATCACTGCCGGAGAATTCAAGATGGGCAGTGACAAGGAAGAAAACCTCGCCATGTGGCGGGGTGCCAACGATCTCAATCCTTATGGATTCAATGACCGTCTGTACGTTGATGAGAGGCCGATGCACATGGTTAAGCTTCCTGCCTTCCTGATAGACAAATACGAAGTCACCAACGCGCAATACCGCGAGTTCGTGATTGCAACCCGACATAGCGTGCCTTTCACTTGGGCAAGAAATGGCTACAACTACAGCATAGATTACCTGAGCTACTTGCCATTGAAAGAGTTGCGCCAAATCGCAATCGACAAGTTCAGACTTGACATGGATGTCACAACGATGACACAAAATGCCCTACTAACCGAATTGCAAAATATCAATACAGCTAGAGACAAAATGCCCGTCACAGGCGTGACCTGGTTCGATGCCAACAATTTTTGCAAATGGTCGAGAAAGCGCCTGCCTACCGAAGCGGAGTGGGAAAAAGCTGCACGTGGACCACAGGGTTTTGAATATCCATGGGGAAACAAATGGGATGCAAGTAAAATAAGCACCATGTCAGAAGATGATGAGGCTCCTTATTCGCCAATTGGGTCTTATCCGGGTGATGTTTCGGCCTATGGTGTCTACGATATGGCCGCCAACGTCTCTGAATGGGTAGACGCATGGTATGATGCCTATCCTGGTGAATCCTCAACCAGCAGTAGATTCTACGGCAAAACCCAAAGGGTGGTGCGAGGTGGGATGGCTAGTTCTGGCCATTATGATTCACTTAGTGTCGTTTTCCGCGCTGCAAAACGCAACCACTTATTTCCGAGTACAGCGTTAATTGATCTTGGATTCAGATGCGCCAAGGATGTCAAATAGATCCACGGAAGGCAGCCCGTGGCAAATTATGCGGGCTAATGGCCAAGCAAATGAGATATACGAAGCAATTTGGTAAATTATAAATATGAACTGAATGTGGCAGGTCGACCAGCCTATAACCTTCAAACGGGTATAATACATCCGCCCTGCGCCAAACCAATCAGTGCATGGGTCTATTTTCTCACCCCAGATCACCCGATCACTTTATTCGTCTGCCTCGATTGGTACGGCTCTTGCGAGCAGTAGGCCGTCGCGGGAGCCTAGTTTTGTCAAATTATGAAGTTACTTTCGCCAGCCTTAATCTGGCACAGTCCCTGATGCGCGCCATTGCCGACGCAGGCTATACAACGCCCACACCTGTTCAAGCACAGGCAATTCCTCTAATACTGGCCGGCGACGATCTATTGGCCGGAGCGCAAACCGGTACAGGTAAGACTGCGGGATTCACCCTACCGATCTTGCAGCTGCTTTCCGCAAAACACGCTGTGAATCATCGGCCAGGACAACCACGATGCCTGATCCTTGTTCCGACTCGCGAGCTTGCTGCACAGGTCGAAGTATCAGTGAAGACATATGGAAAATTTCTCCCGCTAAAATCTCTGGTGATGTTCGGCGGCGTGAACATCAATCCACAGATCAAGGCTTTGCGGGAGCAAATTGATATCCTCGTCGCCACACCTGGACGTCTGCTCGATCACGTCGGGCAAAAGACGCTGGATCTATCTGGGGTCGAAATCCTTGTATTGGACGAAGCCGACCGTATGCTGGACATGGGTTTCATACGAGACATCAAGAAGATCCTCGCGATGCTGCCCAAGCAGCGTCAGAACCTGTTGTTCTCGGCCACCTTCTCTGATGAGATCAAAGTACTGGCAGACGGTCTGCTCCATAATCCCGGTTATGTCGAAGTAGCACGCCGAAACTCAACGGTTGAACTGATCACGCAAAGCATCCATCTGGTACCGCAAAAGCTAAAAAGCCATTTGCTCTCCCACCTAATCAAGCATAACGACTGGAAGCAGGTGTTGGTGTTCACACGCACAAAGCATGGCGCAAACCGTCTGACCGAGAAACTTAACGCGGAAGGCATCCCTGCCGCAGCGATACATGGCAACAAGAGCCAGTCTGCCCGCACCAAGGCTTTGGCACAATTCAAGGACGGATCGCTGCCAGTACTCGTCGCTACTGACATTGCAGCACGCGGACTGGATATCGACCAACTGCCACACGTGGTGAATTTCGAATTGCCGAATGTACCTGAAGATTATGTGCATCGAATCGGCCGAACCGGTCGCGCAGGTAGCACAGGCTCGGCGATCTCACTGGTAGACAAGGAAGAACTCCCTTATCTCAGGGAGATCGAACGATTGATCAAGCGTGAGATCCCAAGAATAGCCGTTGAAAGTTTTGTTCCACCTGCTAATCTTCCTGCCGAAACACCTCGCCAGCGGCATCCAAACAGGAGCCCCAACTCCCACCGAAAAAATTCTGGGCCGGCATCCACCGGTGTCAGGTCAACGAGTACATCAGGAAGAAAAGATCGCAACCCTCCGCCACACAGAGGTCAAGGACAAAGCTCCCGCGACCCACAACGACGTGAACTACAGTCTCACCATGGACAGCCAACCCACAGCCGCAACAAACCGGGCAAACAGAACCAATCGCAATCTTCTCCTGAAATGCAGCACATGTCTGAAGCGGCAAGACATCAGTCCATGCCACAACCTGCGTTGTTCTCTCCGAAACCGGTTCGGCGGGGTCGTTAATCTGGATCAGGGCAGAATCACAGGAAGTAGGGCATCAAACTAAATGGTTTACGCCTAATTAGATACAGGCAATCACTTCTTGCGTCGGTAAATCGTAGCCTGCCCCCCTTCAGTAAGGGTTAGCTTTCCCTTGGAAAGTTGATAGGGAATCGTCATTTCACCTTGCCTTCCTTTAAGCTGTATGATGCCTCCATTGGAAACCGCATAATAGTATCTCTTGCCATGGTAATTAATCGTGCCATCGGCCTTGAATGTCATGGCACTTCCCTTAGAGTTATACCAAGTGCCTGCAATTGACTTAGAAGGCGGATTTGGCCCTGAATGGCTGTTTCCAGACCAAGCCAGGGACAGGATAATTTCAAGCATTATCAACCAGCGCGAATACGACATACTCATCTCCTGTGTGATAATTGCTTACACCGTAAAATCACCGGTAAAATTTGTCAATGCGTGGACTACAAGGAAATCGATAGCGATTCTCCAGTTTCAAGCCCTTCCAGCGTCCATTCGCCAATGCCGTAACGGATCAAACGCAAAGTGGGCAACCCGACTGCAGCGGTCATATGCCTCACCTGCCGGTTCTTGCCTTCATGGATAATCAACTCTACCCAACTTGTTGGAATATGTTTGCGTTGACGAATCGGTGGATTGCGAGGCCATAACCAAACCGGGGCATCTATCATTCTTACTTCGGCGGGTTGCGAGGTATAGCCGGTTAAATTGACACCGCTGCGCAAGCGCTCCAGTGCAACAATGTCTGGTATGCCTTCCACCTGTGCCAAATAGGTTTTTGGAAGCTTATGCTTCGGATCAGTGATTCGATGTTGCAATTTCCCGTCATTCGTCAGCACCAGCAGTCCTTCGCTATCAGTATCCAACCGACCTGCAGGATAATAGCCAGGAAGCGAGATATAATCTGCGAGGGTCTGATGCCGGCCATCGCGACTGAATTGGCAAATCACCCCAAACGGTTTGTTAAACAACAAAATGTTACTCATCGGGAACCTGTATATTTCAAGAGTTGTATATTACTGCCTACACCCCCCTTTGAGCCAAACCATGTGACATTACCTTTTCTCCCAGCCAGCAACAGCGTTCAGAGGTTATGTAAGACTTTTATAATTTGTAACTAGAGCTTCCTTGCACAGTTTCCTTTGAAGGCCCATGTCCAATGAAATAATGCAACTTCTTAAGAAATAGAGAATATACCGGTATCCAGCCTTCACCATTTTTTTCGATCTGAATTTTAGAAAATCAGGTGGCATTTAAATGAGAAATCACTAAAGGGAAGAAACATGACAACTCAAAAAATAATTTACACGATGGTTGATGAAGCTCCGTCATTGGCCACATATTCTTTACTCCCCATCGTACAATCCTTCACAAAGGCAGCTGGTGTTACTGTCGAAACGAGGGATATTTCCCTTGCTGGACGAATTCTCGCAAATTTTCCAGAGCACCTTACTGCGAGCCAGAAAATCACTGATGACCTGACTGAACTGGGTGAGCTGACACAAAATCCGGAAGCAAATATCATCAAGCTCCCAAACATTAGTGCTTCTCTCCCACAGCTAAAGGCTGCAATCAAGGAATTGCAAACTCAGAGCTACAATATCCCGGATTATCCTGATGAACCGAAGACTGATGCTGAGAAGGAGATCAAGGCACGATATGGCAAGGTACTTGGCAGTGCAGTGAATCCAGTGCTGCGCGAAGGAAATTCAGACCGCCGGGCAGCTGCTTCGGTCAAGCAATATGCACGCAAGCATCCTCACCGGGTAAGTCTTTGGGCTGCCGATTCCAAAACTCGAGTCACGCATATGAGCAGTGGCGATTTCTATGGCAGTGAAAAATCCATAACTGCTCCAGAAGATGTCACCACCCGAATCGAATTTACAGGCAAGAACGGCAAGGTAGAAGTCCTAAAGGACAATCTACCGCTTAAGGCGGGTGAAATTATTGATGCTGCTGTAATGAGCCGCCGCGCACTGCGACAGTTCTATGCCGAACAGATTGTAGCAGCCAAGAAGGAGGACGTGCTGCTGTCACTGCACCTCAAGGCAACCATGATGAAAGTTTCTGATCCCATCATGTTCGGACATGCCGTTTCAGTATTCTTCCAGAAAGTATTCGACAAACACGGCGCACTGCTCAACGAACTGAAAGTCAATGTTAACAACGGCTTCGGAGACATGGAAGCCAAGGTGTTTGCATTACCGGAAGCCAAACGTGCCGCCATCGTGGCTGATATCGCCGACTGCTTCAGGAACCAACCACCGTTGGCGATGGTGAACTCCGACAAGGGCATCACTAACCTACATGTACCCTCAGACGTAATCATTGACGCGTCCATGCCGCCGATGATCCGCGATGGTGGCAAGATGTGGGGTGCCGACGGCAAACCTTATGACACGTTGGCCATGATTCCCGATCGCTGTTACGCAGGTGTATATGTTGCCGTTATCGAGGATTGCAAGAAAAATGGCGCGCTAGATCCCTCCACTATCGGCAGCGTACCCAACGTCGGCCTGATGGCGCAAAAAGCCGAGGAGTATGGTTCTCACGACAAGACTTTCGAAATTGCGGGCGATGGCATCATTCGCATTGTGGACACCACCGGTAAGATTCTGCTTGAACAAACCGTCCAGCAAGGCGATATCTTCCGTGCCTGCCAAACCAAGGACGCACCCATTCAGGATTGGGTTAAGCTCGCCGTCACCCGCGCGCACTTGTCTAACACTCCAGCAATCTTTTGGCTGGACAAGAATCGCGCCCACGATGCCCAGATCATCGCCAAGGTCGAGAAGTACCTAAAGAATCACGACACCAACGGGCTGGATATCCAGATCATGGAACCTGCTGATGCCTGTCGCGCCACACTAAAACGCATCCGCCAAGGCATGGACACCATCTCCGTCACTGGCAATGTTCTGCGCGACTATCTCACCGATCTCTTTCCCATTCTCGAACTTAATACCAGCGCCAAGATGCTTTCCATCGTTCCACTAATGAATGGTGGCGGATTGTTCGAGACAGGCGCAGGAGGTTCAGCTCCCAAACATGTACAGCAGTTTCGGCAAGAAGGCTATTTGCGCTGGGATTCACTCGGTGAGTTTCTGGCGCTGGGCGCATCACTTGAATATCTCGGCCAGAAATTTAACAACACCCACGCCCAGGTATTAGCCGAAACTCTTGATCAGGCCATCGGCAGGATACTTGAAAACAACAAGTCTCCAGCCCGCAAGGTGGGTGAGATTGACAACCGGGGAAGCCATTTTTACCTCGCCCTGTATTGGGCACAGGCGTTAGCCGCACAGACCCGCAATAAGGATATTCAGGTGCGTTTCGCGGCTCTTGCAAAGACGCTCGAGGACAATGAGGAAAAAATCAATGCCGAACTGATTGCAGCACAAGGAAAACCAGTGGATATGGGAGGGTATTATCATCCTGACTTCGAAAAAACATCAAAGGCGATGCGGCCAAGCAAAACATTGAATGCAGCGCTGGCCTCCATAACTTAAATTATCAGTAGGCTCGACCATCATGCATGAAATCATAAATGTATTCTGCAAAACGCTGCGAATCTTGCTAAAACTAATCCTATCGGACTGCCCTGATCTATCGCCAAATAAGGCGATTATGAGAACTATTGCGTTATCAGTAATTGGTTGACTGCTTTGCTTTAATATATTCGATGATCAAGAAAGAAGGAGCGAGATATCCGAATTGTACTTTAGGTTAATTGCTAGAGTATTATGAGAACGGGTTTAGTAGGGCAAGGAAAACTCGTCCCCGGCGAACGAGTTAGCCAAGCCGATTCTATTCAGGAGAATGATGGGTTGTTTTCTGCCAATCATTACAAAGAAATTGTCATTATTTCTCTTGAAAATTGTATGAACACAATAGATTGCTAGTTCATATTGAGGTAAATCACATGACACCCCAAGTTTCAATGACTGCTGCGGAAAAGTCGCGTCCAACACTTGAAATTCGTTTGCATCAACGGATATTGGTTGCGCTGGATTCTTCCGACCATTCAAATGCCGCCATGCAAAGCGCAGTGGCATTGGCCAATTTGGCAAACAACCCCGTTATTACTGGCTCACATGTCTATGCTGCAAAAATGCATGATATGCGCTTCCGTCAAATGGAAGGTGGCTTGCCAGACCAGTTCAGGCAGGAACAGGAACTGGAACGTCAAAGAGACGTG
Organism: Gallionella sp.; assembly: GCA_024641025.1. Classification (GTDB taxonomy): domain Bacteria; phylum Pseudomonadota; class Gammaproteobacteria; order Burkholderiales; family Gallionellaceae; genus Gallionella. The sequence continues at coordinate 7,129 of JAHEDW010000010.1, read as the reverse complement.
CATGATGATCTTATTACACGTGGGTTATCAATCATTACAGATTCATATCTTGATCAGGCAGAAAATGAATGCAAGCAACTCGGCATTAAATTTAAACGCTGCTCCCTAGAGGGGAAAAATTACCGGGAACTCTCCCGAGAAACAAATTCAGGCGCTTATGACCTGCTCATTATGGGAGCATTGGGTCTCGGCTCAATACATGGAAGTCGGTTGGGCACTGTCTGTAAGCGAGTGGCTCGGCGCTCAAATATAGATACATTGGTCATCAAAGAGCCTTGCCGCCAAGTTAAAGAAGGTCCAATTGTCGTAGCGATTGATGGCTCACCCAAGGCCTATGGAGGATTGAATACTGCCTTGGCTTTGGCCAAATATTGGCAAGTACCCATCAAAGCTATCGCTGCATTTGACCCCTATTATCACTATGTTGCATTTAACCGCATTGCCAAGGTTCTGTCTGAAGAAGCTGGCAAGGTTTTCAAATTCAAGGATCAGGAAAAATTGCATGAAGAAATCATTGATTCTGGATTGGCCAAGATATATGACGGTCATTTGTCAGTCGCCCGATCCATTGCCGCAGACTTTGGCGTCAATATCGAAACCGAACTTCTCGATGGCAAGCCTCACGATGCAATTGAAAAGTATGTCAGGAAGGTTAATCCATCGTTACTGATCATAGGTAAATTGGGTATTCATGCCGATGAGGAACTTGATATCGGTGGCAATAGCGAACATTTGCTGCAAAATGTGGATTGCTCCATTTTGCTAAGCATGCGTGAATACCAACCAGAGATAGATGTCGTGTCGGGGATTACGACCTCATGGACCCATGAAGCCGAGATCAGGATGGAGCGAGTACCATCATTTGTCCGCAGTATGGCTCGCATGGCCATACTGCGATATGCTCAAGAGAATGGCCATACCGTTATTACCCAGAGGATCGTTGACGAAGCAACAGCGCAACTCATGCCAGGCCATGCGAATCAGGCCATGGCAGAAATTGTATCCGCCTATGATGCCGGAGAGCTAAAAAGCAAGCCTAAATCAGAAGAAGCAGTGCCCTGGTCTGATGACGCAATTGCGTTGCTACTCACCATAAACGATCACTCTGTACGCGATAATCTCAGTATGCGTGCGATGAAGAAGGCCCGTCAGGAAAAAAGCAGGTCCGTAAACGCCACACACATTCAGCCATTCCTATATAAGGAAACAGAAGGCTTAACAAGTGCTGGCACTGAACTCTATACGAATTCAACAGCTTTCCACCCTCAACAATTGACCTCAATGACTACAGAAATTCATTGGCATGCCGCTGCATTGGCACGCCTGATGCGCGTGCCCGAAGGTTTCATGCGCGACACCTGCAGGAAGCATATTGAGAATTTTGCCCAACAAAACAGTTTTGGTGAAATCTCCCTAGAAGTGGCCGAGAACGGCATGAAGCTGGCTCGAGCAGAAATGGAAAAAGCCATTAAAGAGCAAGGTGTTCCAGTTCCCAAATCGGAACCAGGTGTTTGCCCCTTTGGTTTTAGCAGCAATGCTGTTGGCACTGATAGCAAATTACTCTGGAGTCACGAAGCGGAGGAAATGATACAAGGCTTGCCTGCAGGCATGAGTCGAGACATGACACGCAAAGCAATTATTTCGATTGCCGCAAAGAATGGTTTGAATGAAATCACTGTCGATTTTGTAAGACAAGTGTTGGAAACTTTCCGGTCCGGATCAAACAACGTCAGCGAATCCATGCCTTGGGATGAAGATGCCCGCAATAGTCTCAGCCGTGCACCAGATATGGTGCGCGGCATGTTGATCAAAGAAGTAGAAATATGGGCACAGAACAACAACCGATCTCGTATCGATCTAGCAACAGTAAGTAATGTGAAGCAAGAATGGCAGTCCAAGGGCTATTTTCACATGAACCCTCAAGATCCACGCAGCGATCCGAATGCTTAGTGAAATGATAATGGATGCTTCATATTCAGAGGATAACGATGCAAATGAATTATTTCTGCTCGCCATCAACCTGACAAAACGTTGCAACCTTGCTTGCGCCCATTGTTACATGGACGCAGATACCATGAAATATGGAGGCGAGAACGAACTCACCACTGAGGAGGTTCGCAAACTGCTAGATGATATTGCGGACCACAGCACTGAAACAATGGTAGTCCTTACAGGAGGGGAGCCGTTGCTTCGCGCGGACTTGGAAGAACTGGTGTCACATGGCACCACGCTTGGTCTTTCCATGGTGGTTGGTACAAATGGAGTTGCATTAACTGATAAGCGCGTTCAATCACTAAAAGCTTCCGGTGCAATTGGAACAGGTATCAGTATAGATTCTCTTGATCCTGGAAAGCATGATGCCTTCCGCGGGCTTCCTGGTGCGTGGGAAAAAACCATGGATGGCATTGATGCCTGCAAGCGTCACGATTTATCTTTCCAAATTCATTTCTCTGTCACAGAATCTAATGCTGGAGAAGTTCAGGCCATGATTGACTTTGCACGCGTATCTGGCGCTCGTGTATTGAACGTTTTTTTTCTTGTGTGTACCGGTCGCGGCGAATCCATGTCGGACATCTCCCCCGTTTCCTATGAACGGGTACTAAACCAGTTGGTGGCGGCACAGGAACAAAGCCCTGATTTACTGATCCGCGCACGCTGTGCACCTCATTACAATCGCATTGCCTATCAACGCAACCCCGGCTCAACACTTACCCGAGCAACTGGTTACGAAGGCGGAGGGTGTCTTGCAGGAGTGCATTATTGCCGCATTACTCCAGATGGCGGTGTAACGGCATGTCCGTACATCCCCGAAGAAGAGGGCAGCATTCGACAAATGAAGTTCTGGGACATATGGAAGCAGTCACCCACCTTCAAAGCCTTGCGCAATCCCAGTCTCCAAGGAAAATGTAGCAGTTGTGAATTCCAGAAATTATGTGGTGGTTGCCGTGCTCGCCCTCTCGCCATGGGAGGCAACCTGATGGACGAGGATCCTTGGTGTATCCATGTGCCAGATGGGTCTGCCATCATACAACCATTGCTTGAACAGCCAAGAAATATAGCCTGGAGTGAAGGAGCGAAGAAACGCATTTTAAGAGTCCCATCCTTTCTTCGCAAAATGGTCAAGCATCGGGCTGAAAGTTATGTGCATGAACTTGGCATGGATATGGTGACTGAAGAGCATTTAGCCACCCTGTCCGCCAAACGATTCGGAACCAGTGGTCCGCCCCGACCAAATATCCAACAAGAGATGACAATGGCAACAACTAAGCAATATTCTCAAGCAGAATTGCAAGCTCCCAACGAAATATCACCAGGGGGCAAACATGAACAAGGACGAGAGCACCTGGCTCACATTTCATCTTTCTTGCAGACGGATATACAAGTAGCTGCCGGAGGTGGCCCAATAAAAGGGAACCGACGAAATAAAGATGGATAATCTTGATGTGCTAATTATCGGCGGTGGTATTTCCGGGCTTGCCACTTCTTGGTGGTTGGCACGCAGCGGCCTGTCCGTCGAAGTGTGGGAGGCAAGCAAGCACCCGGGCGGAAAAATATTGAGTACGTATCAGGACGGCTATCTTACTGAACGCGCTGCTTCCATGTTATTGAATTTCCGTCCCGAAGTTACAGAACTAATTCGAGAATCAGGACTGGAATATTCAAAATCATCGCGTTTACCTACTGCTGAGGCAAGTCGTTATCTGTTACACCAAGGCCGTTTGCAGGCGCTTCCCATGAAACTGGGAGCAATGTTTGCCTCGCCTCTATGGAGTCTGCGCGGCAAATTACGCCTATTGGCTGAACCCTTTATCTTTTCCAATGGACCAGCCGATGAATCAGTCAGTGAATTTATTACCCGCCGGCTCGGGCACGAAATGTTGGAAAAGGCCATTGAGCCATTTATCGCCGGCACGCTTGCTGCGGATGCGTATCAAACCTGCGCCGCCGCTGCCCTACCGCGTCTTACTGCATTGGAGCAGCGCTATGGCAGCCTGTTTGCAGGGATTCTGGTTAACCGTATATTACGTCGGCGTACAGCATGCACCACAGATGCGTTTTCCTTTCTAGGCGGCATGAGCACGATGGTTGAGACCCTAGCCGACACTCCCGGGATCAATTTTCGCACTGGTCACGCCGCAGCAGAACTGGTTCGCCACAAGGATGGTTGGCAAGCCACCGCTGCAACACCATACGGCCAACGCACTGTATCTGCACCCCATGTAGTCGTGACAACGCCTGCTCCGGTAGCAGCAGGATTGCTCACTGCTTTTGACGACGAGATTGTGAAGCTGTTACGCGGCATAAGCTACGCCAGCGTGACGGTATTACATGCAGGAATAGCTCGTGACGCTGTGAGACACCCTCTGGATGGCACAGGATTTTTGGCACCGAGAGGAGAAAGTGCAATCCTGACAGGAAATTTGTGGATGAGCACTTTGTTTTCAGATCGGGCGCCGCCTGGAAAGGTTCTGCTGACATCATATCTTGGAGGTGCACGTGCACCTCAAGTCGTTGACTGGGACAACGAACAAGTCTTGGATGAAACGCTCAGCGTCTTACGTTCCCTTTTGGATTTTAAATCTGACCCGGAGATGGTGCGCATAGATAGGCATCAAGAGGCGCTGCCCCTTTACCATGGGAATTACCAGGCACGAATAAAAGCAATCACGAGCCGCTTACAATATTTCCCCGGACTCCACCTAGAAGCCAATTACAAGGGGGGAGTATCAGTGCGTGACAGAATTGCACGTGGCCATGAAGTGGCAAACCAAATACTTAGTGGGCGTAAATGGCCCGCAATTGATCGGAAGAAGCATGAAGATTCAAAGAGGTCAGAAGGCAAAACCACATTCCAAATTGATTCAATGAGCAGAGTAACCGAATGATCATCCAAATATTGGATGACACATCACTTCTTCAAGTTCCGAATGGCCGACTAGATTTTCAAGGCATATCGTATCGATTTGACCGTCATCAAAGGAATATTAATGTTATTGAGCCTCATAAACGAAACGATGCCTTATTTTTTCAAACCCAAGATAAAAATAACCAGTTCTCTAATCTCAGCCTGTTTAGTTCCCGCAGCATCATTTGCAGGCATGGGATAAGGAGTCGTTATCCAGTTTCCTGAGCCACCTTTGGATACTTTCATCATCATGCCCTCCACTAGCGGGTAGTCCCTGTCATCAAATGTAAATCTATTAACACCCTTGTATTTTTTGGCAATATTCATCCAAGATGGTCCGACAATCGTCTTGTCTATATCATGACAAGCTGTACAGTTCAGTTTCCTTGCAAGTTCTGGCATATCTGCACCAAGTGCGCCACCAGTAACCATTAAAGCTAAAACTGCGATAATGAAATTAAGTTTCATATGAGCCATAGCACCGAAATATTCTTACTGAGTTAAAAGCAAACAGCGACATGAACACTCATAGTTTGATACAAATTAGCCTAGTTTAGCTAAGCGCATAAAACATGGTGAGTTATCATAAAAGTAACTGACACTATCATGTTACCTTGTCTGGCTATTGAGTCTCTATCTGAATCTGACTATCCAGTCTCTGCTAAAATTATAAATAGGAGAATAGATCAAGCAGGAAAATTCAGCAACACTACAAACTTTACAATTCTGGAAATTAAAAGCATGCTTTTCAAATACCACTAGTTAACATGGACTTATGTGACCCTAATATTATTAATTACTGAGAAATGCACATATAAAACCTTTCAATTGATTTATCACACAACTAAATTGTAGTTTTAACCTCTATATCAAGATGTATCTCCAAGGATATACTTGTTAAGAGACACTGAATTATCTATAAATACAGGAGTGATATATGAGATCGTTATCAATCACCGTTTTTCTTGTTGCAGCCTTGCTGGTTATAACGACAGAGCACAGCTATGCAGGCGGTGGAAATGTTATCTTCAAGAAGAACTGTATCAGTTGTCATTACACTGATGGCCCCGCAAAGGAAAAGACAATAGCAGACCAGCTTGCAAAAAAAGGGCCGGAGCTATGGTATGCCGGCAGCAAGTTCCAGAAGGCCTGGCTTGTGGCGTGGTTGCAGAACCCAATACCGATTCGTCCAATGAAATACAACTCTCTCACTGAGCAGAATCCAGGTGATCATCCCAAGTTGTCGGCAAGCGATGCTACTGAGGTTACAGAATTTCTGATGGGCTTGACCTCTTCTGAAGTAAAACCTGGCATGCTTAAAGCAAAAGCCTCAATAATGGGTAGAAAAATCTTCATTAAGGATATGCCCTGCAGTGGGTGTCATGCTTTTGCCATTAGGGGCGAGGTACATGGCGGCAAAAGTGGCCCCAGTCTGATTGGAGCAAGTAAACGCTTGAATCCTGACTGGATTTACGCTTACATGGCGAACATCAAGGTATTTAAACCAGTTCGAGACATGCCGGATTTTTCTAGCGCACTTAATCCGAAAGAACTGGAAGATGTTGCAGCATATGTTACCACTTTCTAATCAAGCGAATAATCGGAGGAATAAACTTATGTCAAGGTATGCAATAACAGCTGCCATAGCAATTAACTTGGCACTATGCACAGTGAGTTCAGCATATGCGGCAGAAGCCAAGCAGGTGTTTGATTTTTATTGCGCCCAGTGCCACGGTGTAAAAGGTGATGGCAAAGGTATCAATGTTGGACCGGATTTCGCTACAGATCCACGCAACTTCACCTTAGCCAAAGACATGGAAAAACGTACCGATGCCGACATAAAGGGTGTAATCAAGGATGGCGGCCATTCAATCAGCAAATCACCCTTGATGCCTCCCTGGGGCGCAACCTTGTCCGAAGAAGAGGTGGATGCCTTGGTGGGCTACATACGTAAACTTTGCCAGTGCAAGGCCAAGTAATGAGGATGCCCTCAATGAAATTTCTTAGTAAAAAGTACATTGCTGACAGTGTCATATTTTTAGGTATGCTGGTGAATATTATCTTCATTTCCCTAATTCTGTATTACTTTGTGCTGTAGTTAGCAAGGCTGCCGAAAGAACGAAGCAGTACGTTTTGCATAGGAATGATACGCCAGCATTTGTTTGAATAACGTCACCGGGATGAACATGAACATGAGCATTGATGAAAGCAATTCAGATGAGC
>JAHEDW010000009.1 GCA_024641025.1 Gallionella sp. | reverse complement strand
CATCTTGCAAAACGTATCGAGACCTTTTTTGATCCTTTGCCTTTCTATTACGAACCGCTCGAGACTCAATACAGCGACAAGGGTAAATACCCGTTGTCGGCAGTTACGCAGCGTCCCATGGCGATGTATCACTCATGGGACTCACAGAATGCCTGGTTACGCCAGATACATGCGCATAATTATCTCCATGTGAACTCACGCACCGCTCAGGATGCGGGGATCGCTGACGGCGACTGGGTCTGGGTCGAGTCGCAATGGGGCAAGGTGCGCTGCATGGCGCGTTACAGCGAATCGGTTGAACCTGGGACCGTATGGACATGGAACGCAATCGGCAAGGCTGCCGGTGCCTGGAACCTGGCTCCCGATGCAAATGAGTCTCAGAAGGGATTTCTGCTCAATCATGTCATTTCCGAAGAGTTGCCTCCGATGCCGGATGGCAAGCGTTACTCAAATTCGGATCCCATTACCGGGCAAGCTGCTTGGTACGACGTGAGGGTGCGAATCTACAAGGCCAAAGAAGATGAGCCTGAACAGACATCGCCCCAATTCCAGCCCTTGAAGCGATATCCGGGCATGAATGAACCGCCACGCTGGTTGGCTTATTTTGGTGGAAAGAAAAAAGGCAGTATGAAATGAACAGACTCGGTAAGTTCGAAATGAGGGATTCACGATGACTCAGCTCGCCTTGGTTATCGACTTGAACGTATGCGTCGGCTGTCATGCCTGCGTGACGAGTTGCAAGGAATGGAACACATCAGGTTCGGCAGGGCCATTGTGCGACGAGAATCCTTACGGTTCCGATCCGACGGGTACATTTTTCAATCGCGTGCAAACCTTTGAAGTTGGACAGTACCCCAATACAGAAACCGTGCATTTCCCTAAATCATGTTTACATTGCGAGGATCCACCTTGCGTACCTGTATGCCCGACAGGCGCATCCTACAAGCGCAAGCAGGACGGGATCGTGTTGGTGGATTACGACAAATGCATCGGATGTAAATATTGCAGCTGGGCATGTCCATACGGTGCACGGGAGATAGATGAAAAGCAGCATGTGATGAAGAAATGCACGTTATGCGTTGATCGCATTTACGATTTAAACCTCCCCGAAATTGACCGCAAGCCTTCTTGCGTCAAGGCTTGTCCGACCAGCGCTCGATTGTTCGGTGATATCCACGATCCAGAGTCGTCGGTGTCACAGGCGATACGCGAAGAGGGCGGGTATGCCCTTATGCCAGAATGGGGTACACATCCGGCGAACCATTACCTGCCGCGTCGCAAGACCAAGCTCAAGATTCACGAGGATGAGCTCGAAAGAGCCGATAATCCACTAAAAGTTGACGGCCTGCTGCCCAAGCCTGGCAAAGGTGAACCGTCGATGGAAGATGTTTCTGCGTGGTAATAAAGATATGAAACCAGCTTTTTCGGTAATTTTTCTGACAACATTGCTTGGCGCTGGGCAGGGGTTGTTCTTGGCGCTGTTCACTCATCAGTCATATGCTTTGTTTGGACTGTTGCCGATGCAATCAGATGCCTTCTATGGTTACGGCAGCGTGTTGGTTTTGCTTCTGCTAGGTGGTGGACTGGTTGCTTCGTTCTTTCACCTTGGGCGCCCAGAGAGAGCATGGCGCTCGGCGACGCAATGGCGTACCTCGTGGTTGTCACGTGAGGTGATCGTCCTTCCTGCATTCATGGGGGTTGTATTTCTATATGGTGTAGCGCATCTGATCGGATTTCGGCCTGAAGTGGTGACGTTACCTAGCGGACTGCTGATCGATTTATCCGTCGTGCTTGGAGTGCTTGGTACGCTGGTGTCGTTCGCGCTGTTCGTTTGCACCGGTATGATCTATGCCTGCCTGCGCTTTCTGCGTGAATGGCATACTCCGTTGACGGTAATCAATTATATTCTGCTTGGTGGGTCTTCCGGCTTCATATTGGCAGCTTTTTACTCCGCCTCGTCAGCGCCGTCACAAACCGATTTCTTTGCCGGTTGGGCAATCATCATCACTTTGCTGGCTTTTGTCGGACGTAGCGCATCACTGGTACGAAATGCACACCTTAAACCAAAATCAACGATACAGACAGCCATCGGCGTCAAACACCCGCGGATAGTGCAGCGCTCTCAAGGTGCGATGGGTGGCTCGTTCAATACGCGTGAGTTTTTCCACGGAAAAAGCGAAGCGTTCCTTCGCGCAATTAAGCCTGCTTTCATATTGCTGGTCTTTGTGATCCCCATCGCTTTGTTGGCTTTTGGCATGTTTACATCAGCATTGCTGGGAGTGGCATTTATACTCCAATACACTGGTTTGCTGGCGGAGCGCTGGTTCTTCTTCGCCCAGGCAAATCATCCTCAGAATCTTTACTACCAGACGATAGGTTGATCACAACGTTTTGAAGACACGACACTCAAGAAAATACTGGCTCTATCACCTGTTTCCTTTCATGCAGTGGCGGCACATGGTGGATCGCAACACCACACGTGCTGACTTGCTCGCGGGTATTACAGGTGCATTGATCGTTTTGCCGCAAGGGGTGGCCTTCGCAACCATTGCCGGGATGCCGCCTGAATACGGTCTGTATGCTGCCATGCTTCCTGCGATCATTGCCGCCTTGTTCGGGTCTAGTTGGCATCTGGTTTCCGGTCCGACGACCGCAATATCTATTGCTGTGTTTGCTGCCGTCAGTCCGATGGCAGAGCCTGGTTCGCCTCAGTTCATCAGCATGGTACTCACGCTAACCTTTCTAACTGGATTGTTTCAATTGATCCTTGGCTTGGCACGCATGGGGGTGCTGGTAAATTTTATATCTCATACCGTGGTCATCGGCTTTACCGCTGGCGCTGCACTGCTTATTGGCGCCAGCCAGGTGAAGAATTTCTTCGGGATCAGTATCGTACGTGGTGCACCCTTTCATGTGGTGATCGAGCAGTTGGTGCTTCAGATCGGGAATATAAATCCCTATGTCACCGTCATCGGTGTGATCACACTGGCTACGGGTATTCTTGCCAAGCGCTTCATTCCAAAGCTTCCATACATGATCGTTGCCATGGTGGTGGGCAGCGTGGTCGCATATCTTGTTAATCTGGAAATTGGTGCTGAGACCACGCTGATCAAGACGGTCGGTGCGCTTCCATCGCATCTTCCTCCCTTTGTCATTCCTGATTTCTCTTATGCGACCATCCATAAGGTGCTATTCCCGGCCGTGGTGGTTACCATGTTGGCATTGACCGAAGCAGTCTCCATCTCACGCGCTATTGCAGTCAAATCTGAGCAGCGTATTGACGGAAACCAGGAGTTCATTGGTCAGGGCTTGTCGAATCTTGTTGGCTGCTTCTTTTCAAGCTATGCATCCTGCGGGTCGTTTAATCGAAGTGGTGTCAACTATACGGCTGGAGCACAAACACCACTTGCCACCGTATATGCCTCGATATTCCTGGTACTAGTCCTGTTGTTGGTTGCACCGCTGGCTTCCTACCTGCCAACGGCTGCTATGGCAGGGATATTATTTCTTGTCGCTTGGGGGCTGATCGATTTCCACCATATCTTTTCGATCATTCGTACCAGTCGTGCAGAAACGGTCACCCTTTTTGTAACGCTGATAGGAACGCTGGTTGATCTGGAAAAGGGGATCTTCTTCGGCATCATGCTTTCTCTGTCTCTTTATTTATATCGCGTTTCTCGTCCGTCCATTGAGCCATCCGTGCCGGCCAAGGAGGAGGGGGCGTACCACTTCATCGATGCACATGGACACAAGGAATGCCCACAGTTCCGAATCGTGCGTATTAATGGTTCAATATTCTTCGGCGCTGTCGATTTTGTTCGAAGCGGACTGATGCAGATAGACGAGAATAATCCCCGTCAGAAGACTGTAATGATCATTGCCAGCGGGATCAATTTTGTTGATGTGGCCGGTGCGGAAATGTTGGCACAGGAAGCCCGGCGAAGACGAAAAATGGGCGGGGGGTTATATTTCTACCGTTGCAAAGAGTCGATCTTGAGATTCCTGCGTAAGTCTGACAAGCTTGGCGATATCGGTGCTGATGGATTCTTTGTAGCCAAATCAAACTGGATCGAACCGGTTTATTCCAAGCTCAATCCAGATGTCTGCCGAACCTGCAGAGCTCGCATTTTTAAGGAGTGTCAGGAGAAATTGCCTAACGGAGAACTTCGTTTGTCATGATCCGGCGCTTAGCCCGTTTTCTGCCATTCCTTTCCTGGTGGCCGTTGCGCGGCGAGACAATCATGGCAGATCTGATTGCGGGAATAACTGTCGCGCTGGTGCTGATTCCCCAGTCCATGGCGTATGCTCAACTGGCTGGTTTGCCTGCCTATTACGGACTGTATGCGGCGTTTCTGCCAGGCATTATCGCTGCGCTATGGGGTTCGTCTGCGCAATTGGCAACTGGCCCGGTTGCAGTGGTGTCTTTGTTGACTGCATCGGCGCTTGCCCCCTTGGCCGCCAGTGGTTCCAGCCAATTCATCACGTTGGCTATCCTGATGGCGCTGTTGGTCGGCATTATTCAGCTCGCACTAGGCATATTCAGACTTGGTGTGGCTGTGAACTTTCTTTCACACCCTGTCATTATCGGCTTCACGAATGCAGCCGCCATCATTATTGGCCTGTCACAGCTCAACAAGATATTTGGTGTTTCCATGGGGCGGAGCGAGAGCTTCATCAGGGACATATGGGGGGTATTGCAACAGGTGGGCGAAGCCCATTTACCTACTCTGATAATCGGCATTTCGGCCTTTGCCATCATGTTTGGTTTGAAAAAATTCGCGCCTAAGCTGCCAGGTGTGCTTATTGCTGTCACGCTTACCACTCTGGTGAGTTGGTCGATTGGCTTTGAGCACAACAGCAAGGGAAGAATCGATGAAATAATGGACGCTGGGGTGAAAAACCTCGCCAATGAATTTTCCCAGACTGAAATCAAGATTGATGAGTTGAATCATAAGCTTGGTGTCAAATCTGAGGAACTCAAGAAACATCTCAAAGGCCAAGAGGACAACCCGCAGTTGATCGCAGCGCTGAACTACGAGATCGAATTGGTAAGGTTGGAGATCAAGGATGCTGAAGGTGAGAATCGCAAACTAGCTCGCTCATTGCGCAAGTTCATTTTCGAAAAAGTAACAGCAACCGAAGGCCAGCCACCCAAATATATTTTGTCCGGTCAGGTTCCTTCTGGGGAAGTTACAGATGGATACCGATGGCGAATCAGGAAAATTAACAAAGGCGAGTTAAATCTCGTAGGTGGTGGAGAAGTGGTGGGAGCAATTCCGGCTGGCTTGCCCCGGTTCAACCTGCCAACATTCAACTGGGATATGATTTCTTCGCTCATTTCAAGTGCACTGGTGATTTCTCTGGTGGGATTCATGGAGGCTATCTCAATTGCCAAAGCAATTGCGGCAATAAACAGAGATCGTATTGAACCTAATCAGGAATTGATTGGACAGGGCATAGCGAACATAGTCGGCAGTTTCAGCCAGGCGTTTCCTGTTAGCGGTTCATTCTCGCGCTCGGCTATCAACCTTAAAGCCGGTGCTAGGACGGGGATTTCCAGCGTTTTTTCAGGTCTGATTGTGCTGGCTACGCTACTGTTTCTCACGCCGCTACTGTATCACCTGCCTCAATCGGTACTTGCAGCGGTGATAATGATGGCAGTGATGAGCCTGATTAACTTCAGTGCAATCAAACATGCTTGGAAAACACACAAACACGACGGTATTGCTTCTATTGTTACCTTCCTAGCAACACTGACTTTTGCGCCTCACCTAGATAGTGGCATTTTAGTCGGCGCAGGGCTTGCCATTATGCTGTATCTGTACCGCACCATGACTCCACGGGTCGCAATTCTCGGCCGCTTTTACGATGGAACGCTTCAGGACGCCAAGGAGTACGATTTGCCTGTAAGCGAAAATATTATCGCTATACGTTATGATGGCTCGTTGTATTTCGCCAACGTACCCTATTTTGAAGATACCATCCTTGAGGCAGTATCCAACAATCCACAAGCAAAATATCTTCTGGTTGTATCGAATGGTATAAATCAACTCGATGCTTCGGGTGATGAAGTCATTCATCATGTGGTGGAAAGACTACGCGCTAACGGAATAAGGGTGGTATTCAGTGGACTGAAGAATCAGGTTATTGATGTGATGCATCATTCCGGCTTGTTCGAATACATCGGAGAAGGAAATATTTTTGCTGATGAGGACAAGGCGCTGGACTCGATCTATGCGGAAGTGCTCAAGATTGATCCGAATGCACAACGGCGCCTACTCAAGAAGCACATTGATGGCGCAGGATGGTAGGCTTGATAAGTGTGTTCGTAATATCACGCAAGTTCTCAGACTGTTACCCCGTGTTTATTCAATGGCAGTAATATACTAATTGAATTTCTTTAACATGCGTCCTGAAATATAGCCCGCGTATTGGCAGCACTACGAAGATCTGGTCACATGGCTTCTTCTCATGACACGATCTGTTTAGCTGCCATCATCGAATTAATATATGGCTGTAAACCTGACCCAAGCCCATCCATAGCAAACACCTGATACAGCATGGCTAGCAATAGCGAAGAAATGCATGCACCACATGTTTGCCGATTTAATTCGGAAAACAGGAAATGATTCCTGCTAAGGGGTTAATCAGCCAAGCGTTAAGAAATCGAAGATACGTTAGTAAACTACTTGATGCAAAAAATGATGACTGATGTGATGATGTAATTGGGAAGCATTAGCTGGGCGCCATCTAACCAAACTGGCGCACCTTGGGTGCTAAGATGACACATGGTGGAAGACAAATCAATATTTCATGATGTTATATGAAAACCTGGATCGAGAATTCTTCAGAATTGAGATCAGTCTTCCCGCATCAAGATTTTGTATTGAATCTTCATTGTGATGACAGAACCAGTGATGATAGATGCGAGCGCCAGTAACGAACCAAGTGACAGTGTAGAAAGGCCGGTTATACCTTGACCTATGGTGCAACCCATCGCCGTAACGCCGCCAAACCCCATCAGAATGGCGCCGATGATATGATAGATCATGTCCTGTACCGAGGAAAACGCTTCCCATCGGAAGGATTTGTTTATCATTGCATATAGGAAAGAACCGATGGCAACACCAAACAAGGTGGCGACGCCAAAGGTGATGATGTTCGAGGCGTCGGTCCAGTATGCCCAGTATTCCAGGGTGTAGGCCGTTGGAGCAACGAATGACATCGACTCAGCCAAGTGAGAATTAGTGCCCAGGAATGTCATCTCTAGAGTATCTGGATTTTCGCCATAACCCAAATGCCCGGTGACGTACCAACCGCCAACAACGATCAGGCCTATGGCAAGTCCTGCCAGATTGTTGTCAAGGCTCTTGCGGAAACTACCGTCCTTGAACACGAAGACAAGCATTGCTAGTGCGAGACCGCATGCGACCGACAATTGGAGTGCACCTTGGGAAAGTCCACCCATCCCAGATAGAAGTGAGGGCAGGGTTTGACCATGCTCAAACTGTACGGTGACTGCAGGTGCCTGCAGGACGTTGACGCGAAATGCTCCCAGGATGCCCCTTAGCGTGGTCATCGCAGCAAAACCCAAGAATATGAACACCACAACAGATCTTAAATTGCCACCTCCGATGCGCACCAGAGTCCTGTTAGCGCAACCCGATGCCAGTGTCATGCCGACACCGAAGCAGAGTCCGCCAACGATATAGGCGAGCCATGGAAAGTTGTTCCCGGTGTAGATATTCTTTGTCATATCCACATACCCCAAATATGCGAGCAAGTTGGTGCCGACCATTGCTACGGCCATGGCAAGTATCCAAGCGCGCATACGTCCCCAATGACCCATATTGACGACGTCCGACACGGCCCCCATGGTACAAAAGTTTGTCTTGTTGCCGACGAACCCAAAGACGACACCTAAGCCAAATCCCCACCAGACAATAGTTTTGATCAGAACGGATGCATCCATAAATAGTTATCTCAATGAATTATCGGAAATATCCAAGGGAATCCCCACGGAATAATAGTCTTCGGCCTGAAGTGGCTAAATCAACGCTCAGGTAGGGCAATGCCAGCGTTGTCCTCAATGCCTATTAGTTTTGGCAGATTGAGTTTGCGCGGTGTGATTACCTTTTTGTCTTTGAGGTAGCTTGTTACAACCTCCCAGATAGGTTCTCCTTCTGCGCCTTCTGCAACAGGTGCCCAACCTGCCACCTTGTATGTTTTGTTTGGATCTATGGGTTTGCCCTTAAGCATCATGTTGTTGATGCGCTTGCCAATGCTCTGTTGCAGATCACAGGTATAACTGATGCCGCCGACACGAACCATGTCACCTCCCTGTTGTTTGTAGGGATCGGGATTGAAAAGATTGTCGCAGACATCTTCCATGATGGCCTTGATCATTTCGCCCTTCATTTCGGTTAGCGTAGACTGGGGATAGGTGATCGCAGTCTGATCCATTACATGTTCGAGCGTGATGGCTTCGCCAGGCAAAAGTGAGGTCCCCCATCGAAAGCCAGGCGAAAAGGCGGCATCAGCACCTTTAACCTCCATCAATGCATCCAGAATCAGTTGATCGAATGTACCGTTGAAATTGCCACGGCGATACAATGTGCCTTCTGTCACCGCAAGTTTCTCAGCAAGTTTGGCTTCATATGGTGCTCGCACATTCTTGATCAATGTTGCCATTTCAGTATCAGGTTCGATCAGGTTTGCGAACACCGGCAGCAACTTGTATTTGATGTCGGCGACCTTGCCACCTTTGACATCGAAATCCATTACACCCAGAAATTTTCCGTTGGATCCGGCATTGGTCACCAAGGTGTGCCCGCCAGCATTCTTGACTTTGATTGGTGCGGGTATGCCATCGTGGGTATGTCCGCCCATGATGGCGTCAATACCGCTGACCCGACTTGCCATCTTAAGGTCCACATCCATGCCATTGTGAGACAGGACAACAACGACTTGTGCGCCCTTGGCACGAGCTTCGTCGACAACCTGTTGCATGTTGTCATCTTGCACGCCAAAGCTCCAGTCAGGAATCATATATCGTGGGTTAGCAATCGGAGTGTAAGGAAATGCTTGGCCAATGATCGCGACCGGAATGCCATTGATTTGCTTGATCACGTAGGGCTCGAAAACCGGATCACCGAAATCGTTGGTTTTGATGTTCTGCGCTACGAAATCGACTTTTCCCTTGAAGTCGTTGTCTACGACCTGCTTGACCCGTTCTGCACCCAGGGTGAACTCCCAGTGCCCTGTCATCACATCGACGCCCAGTAGCTTGCAGGCATCCACCATATCCTGTCCTTTTGTCCATAAAGCTGTTGCTGAACCCTGCCAAGTGTCCCCGCCGTCGAGCAGGAGAGCGCCCGGACGGTTGGAACGGATTTTCTTGATCAGTGTGGACAAGTGGGCGAAGCCACCTACTTTGCCATAGGTACGGGCCGCATTTTCAAAATCGAGGTAGGTGAATGCATGAGCTTCACGCGTTCCTGGCTTTATGCCGAAAGACTTGAGCAACTTTTCACCGACAAGGTGAGGGGCCTTGTTCATGCTTTGGCCTAATCCAATGTTGACATTTGGCTCCCGAAAATAGATCGGCAATAACTGGGCGTGACAATCGGTGATGTGCAGCAGGGAGACATTGCCAAAGGAAGGTAGATCGTAGAAGCTGCCGGTACTGTCTGCAGACAATGCAGATCGGCTGTTCAACGCAAAGCCTGAAGCTGCCGCCACCGCCAACAATTGCATAAATTCGCGACGGTTCATGGACATGAGAAGACTCCTGAAAGGTGTGATGTCAAGGAGAAGAGATATGCACAGTTGAACCGGACAAAAATGTCCGGTTCAATCCGGTGCGTTGATATTACTTGCGGAATACCGGGGTCTGCATGGGCAGGCCGTTGCTCATGTAGGTAATGTAATATTCCATGTTGTTGTACTCCTCGCTGTTCGCCGCCTTTGGTTTTGCGCGTACATTTTTTTCACACTGCTTGAAACGACCTTGCAGCGTAACGATATCTGTACCACCACGGAATTCGGGCCAATGGGAAGCCTGCCCAATCATCATGGACAGTTGATCGCTGCGAATGTATTTGCCGGCACTCTGAACATGGCAACTCTTGCAGGAAAAGTTCAGTTGACCATTCCGAGTTTCATAATACTTCTTGCCTTTTTCATAGGCTGCCAGTGCACCTGAACCCTCGACTTTGACGTTCACTTTCATTCCGTCTGACAGGCTTCTGGCATATGCGGTCAGCAATCCCATTTCCTTTCCAGCGTATTCGAGTTCTTCTTCACCATTTGTTTTCAGGCAGGCATTGATGGCATTTTCAAAAGTCACGACACGGTTGGCAGCATTGTCGAAATAGGGATAGTTGCCGGCAACATTCTTTCCGCCATTCGGGAAGCATGAAGTAAATGTCTTGCCGTTTTTGAAAGGTGTCCCCCACATTTTCTGTCCTTTATCCAGATCGATGGAATAGGGCGGAAATGACATGATTTCATCGTACTGGGCTTTGGCATCTGGATTCATGGCCAAAGCGCCGTAGATATAATTTTCGAACTTGATGTCAGGAAAGGTTTGTTGGTAGTGTTTTAGCAAAGCATTGCGGTCTTCTTCAGGGCCTTTAGCGGGCCCCGTATTTGCACAGCCCAGCAGGATCAGTCCCGCGGTAATGAGTGTGAGTTTCCGTTTCATGTCTTGTTTTCCCCTTGGTTGGAAGAATCAAAAATTCTCAAAGCCTTTGACCTGAATCAGGCAACGACCACTTCGCCATCGTACTTGGTGCCGAGATTGTCTACCGCATTGATGCCGACCTTGTCGCCGGGTTTGGCACCTTTGATTCTGAATCCGATAAACGGGTTCTTAGCAATGCCAGTTCCCCATTGCGAGTCAATGACAGTCTTGCCGTTCAAAGTGGCAACAACTTGGTTGATAAAGTGCGCCGGTATGAGCTTGTCGTTTTTATCCTTTAACAACCCGGTGTCCATTGGGTGCTGAATAAGCACCTTCACATCTACTGCGTCGCCATCCATCGTTGCGCGCATTTTCATTGCATCAGCCATGTTTATATCCCTTCAAATTTGTTAAATTTACCGATCAGGACAATTTACAGTTGGGTCAAGCGGGATCAACCGCCGCAACCGCCGATTGTCACCTTCACTTCTCGGCTATTGGTGTAATTCTTTCCGCCTGCCTTAACCGATACGCGTACGACAGAAGTCTTGGCCATCTTTATGCGCGTGGAGATATAGGGTTCGGCGCCGTTTGAAAATGCAAAATCAGCAATCATTGGGGCTGGGTTCTTCTCGACGAAAATGGCCATTGAAGTTGTCCCTGGGATGTTGCAAGTCGCTGAAACCGGCACCACGGCGCCATTTTCTGCAATATCTGGAGCCTTGATAACGATATCGCTGCTATCAGTTGCACCGGCATAGCCTGCATTTGAAATAGCTTCCGAGAGATCCTTCGTGGTGAAGGCTAGGGTGTTCCAGGTTGCGGCAAATACTGCACCTGGTTTGAGCAAGCCTGTTGCGATCGCCATCGCGACCGTTCCGACGGTACCAGCGCCTTTCAAAAACGCTCTACGAAATTGATTCATATCACACCTTTCAAATTAAGATTCAACTTAAAGACCTTGTATGTAATCTGTGACAAGATCGATTTCTTCTTCAGTAAGAATTTTATTCCTGCCAAAGGGGGGCATCACGGAATCAGGGTTGATTTTTGTTTCGTCCCATATCCTGGCGCGCAACTTGTCACGATCAGGATAACGTTCCTTCATGTTCACAAGAGGTGGCCCAATATTACCGGGGGATTCGGCCTTGCGTTCGGATGGAATCGCATGGCATGCGAGACAATTACCCTTTTTTCTGTCGAAAGCCAAGCTCCGGCCATCAGCCGGTTCATCTCCATCAGCCGCAAATCCTAGACTTGCGAGGCCCAGAGAGGCTACAAGCGAAAAAACAATGGTCGTTTTAATGCGCATTACATTCTCCTCCTCTTTGAAAATCTTTGTGGTTAATAACTTTATATAACACTTATAAACTTAATACAACCTCTCAAATATTTACACAATTTCATTACTTGTTGCCTGCTTCGTGTTTATACCCTGACATAGTCCCAGCCCTCAAGCAGTCGCTTGTTGATCTGCTCTACAGCAGAAGGCGCTATTCCAGTATGCGGCAAAAGCTGAACGGTTATACCTTTTTGCTGCAACTTGCTGATTGTCTGGCTGCAAGCAAGGAAATCCAGATTCGGATATTTTGATTGCATCAAAGCAATCCGTTTTGCAAAAGGAGAGACATCTGAGCGTAGTAAATTCATGCCACTAGAAGCGGCGATTATTTCCACTTGGACTTGACGGTTCTCCCGTTTGTAGGCCGCGAGTAGGTTCTCGGTTTCATCAAGTGCAGTCTTGAGTCTGACAGGATTGGAATTGCTGACATGAACAATGAAGTTGCCCGGTTCTTCGGAATGTTCGTTGACTTGGGAAGCCTGGAACAGACCCATTGTTTTAAAGGTGTTTGTTGTCAGTGGGCCTGTGAACATCAGCCAGCCTGATCCCCATCCCAACAATACAAGTGACATGCAGGCCGCGAGGCTTGGCATCTTCTGAAAAAGAGGTTGCCACCAACTGCGGATCTTATTGATTGGAGATCTGTTGTGTGTTGGAGGTTGGCGGTAAGCATGTTGAACCATTTCCTTCAAGCCGCGTAGTTCGCACACACGCTGTTTCAGTATCTCGTCTTTGCCAATAGCGTTGAATATTTCGCTTTGTTCATCCAATGCTAGTTCATTATCGACAAAGGAATTCAGGTATTCGTCCGAAATATTATGATTGTTGATCATACGATTCTCCTTATTTGACTGATTTTCGCCGATTGCTGTGGGGCGAGTTCATTCAATAGGGTCTTCAACGATTGTCGTGCGCGACTCAAGCGACTCATGACTGTTCCGATAGGGATAGACAGAATCGAAGCTACTTCGACATAGGGAAATTCTTCAAGGTCTACCAGAGTAAGAACCTGACGTTGTCCGACAGGGAGCTTTGCAACCGCATCCCATACCCGGGAAATTATTTGCGACTGCGCATGTACATCTTCAGGCGTGGTTTGGTTGGCGATTCGGTAATCATCGAACTCATCTATATCTTCCAATTCTCTGTGCTTGCGAAAATGGTCTCGCCAGCAGTTGGACAGAATGCTGAACATCCAACTTTTCATCAGAGTCGGGTCACGCAACTGGCTGGAATTATTTAGAGCCTTCACAAGTGTTTCCTGTACCAGGTCATCTGCAAGCGATGCATTGTTACACCATGAAAATGCCACACGATATAGCTTTGGCCGCAGCTGCTCCAATTGTTTCTGGAACGATTCTGAACCACAGAACATTGAAAGAATTTTCATTGCGTACGCTTCACCTAAAGAATTGGGAATTCGCTAATCATTTTATAGACGCAATAGGATGATGAAATATTCCATGAATTCAAAAATAAAAAAACAAGGAATAAATCTAAGTCTCCCTTCGTCTACTGAAACTAGTAACAAACAGAAATAACCATAACACAACTATTAAGGGAGAAAGCGCGAAATGAGACAAGTCATTAAATCCTAAGAATTTTGCTGCAACTAATGAATATAGAAATCTTTACTTGTTCATGGGTTGCAGCTTTACCTAGATGATTTCATTGCAGTACTCACCTCATTCTGGAGATTTACGATGCTTAATAATTTTCGGTCAATCTTACTTGTCATGACATCTCTTCTTATGATGTCAGTAGCTCCGCCCGTCTTGTCAGCTGACGAACTGACCTTCGCCGACTACAAATATGTCCTTCACATCAGTGATATGGATCCTTCCAAGCAGGAACTGATCTTGAACAACGCCTCCAATCTGCTTGATGCCTACCCGCCTGGTGAGGTAGTGATAGAGATCGTTGCCTATGGCCCAGGCCTGCGCCTCTTGTTTGATGAAAACGTCAATGCGAAACGCATCGATTCGCTTTTCCAGAGCGGCGTGAAATTCTCCGCGTGCGGCAATACGCTCAAGGGTATGACCAAACAGCTAGGGTATGAACCTAAGCTCAACCCTGATGCGACGGTTGTGCCTGGCGGGATCGTGCGTATCGGTGAATTGGTCAAGAAAGGTTACATATACGTCAAACCCTGACACGCCATGACTTGAACATGAGTATATATATCTGGGGTATGAACCCTGTTAAGTTGACGCAGTAAATAATTATTACAGGAGTATCAAAATGGGAGACAGAAAATTATTCAAGTACGCCGTGATCAGTGCAGCCTGCGCGCTTTCTTTCACTATCACAGTGGGAGCACACGCAGCCAACTGGTTGATGCTGCAGGGAACAGAGGATCCTGGCGCTTCTGCCCGTGCAAATGTGTGGGGCTTTATACAGGCGGTCTATCAAAAGGATTACAGTAGTCCCAATGCAGCCGGAGGGTATGTCCCCCCAAAATTGCTCGGCCCAGACTTGAATTCCCAGTCAGGTTTTAACATCAACCGAGCTCGAATCGGCGCGCGTGGCACAGGCTTCCCGATTGACAGTCATATTAATTACTTCCTGTTGTTGGAAATGGGCAACAATGGCACCACACACGGTGGAGCGGACTATACTTTTGCCAAAATGACTGATGCCAGTATTACCCTTAACTACATACCGGGTGCGCGTATTCGTACCGGCTTGTTCAAGTATCCTGGTGCTGAGGAAGGACTCCAGGCCATCCATGTTTTCGATTACATCAACTTCACCGAAGTTACTAACGGGCTGTTGCTGGAGCGTTTTCCAAACAGGGCATACACCAACATTCCAGGTTCAAATGCAGCTACTGGCAACCTTGGGCCTTTTACCACAACACAGCTTCAGGCAGGAAATAGCTTGAATGGATTTACCACCCCAGTTGGTGCCTTTCGCGATGTAGGTGTGCAGGTGTTCGACGCTTTTGATGTTGGCCAGGATTGGGAAGTTTCCTATGCCGGGATGATTGGTAATGGCAATGGCATCGAGTTTGACAACAGCGATGGTGAGCTTGATAAATATCTCTACTTGTCGGCAGAGAAAAAGTTGGGTGGCAAAGGACCCAAGGCAGAAGGATTGAAGTTCTTCGCATGGAATCAATCTGGGAAGCGTTTGCTTGATAAGACTAATGATAATGTCGACAACCCCGAATCATACAAACGTGACCGCGCTGGCCTTGGGTTGAAATATATGAATAAGCCCTTCCGTGTCACGGCTGAGTACATCACTGCTGATGGCATGATCTGGGTTGGCCCGGACAAGCCAAACTTTTACTTTACCAATAACGTTGCACAAGGTAATGGCGCAGACGCCAAAGCCAACGGCTGGTATCTTGAAGGTGGCTGGTATGTACCGAACTCCAAGTGGGAACTGGATGCACGTTTCGATACCATGACCCGTCTTAAAGATCGAGTGAACCAACACAAGTTCGATAAGTGGACCTTTGGGGTGCAGTACCATTTCAATCTCAAGACCCGCGTGACCGTTAACTATGAGAAGCGAAGCTTCAAGTGCGACTCGGGAGTATCTCCGTGTACTGCCCCACCGCCTAATACACCTAACTACAATCTAGATGGCGTAGGTAACAAAGTAGGAGTCCAACTGACTGCCATCTTCTAGGAAGTCATTTTTTCATTGAAATTTCCTCTTTCCCACCAGATCATCTGGTGGGATTTTTTCTTTAATCTGTTGGTCCAACAACAAATTCTTCTTTCAGGATATCAGTGCTTAAATAACTATTGCTTGATCAGTTTGGGCCAATCAAAGGCGATTGAGCTACAATGATCACGTAATAACTTGAGGAGTCAAATCATGCTTCGTCATGTATTGGCAACTGCTTTGCTATTCTCGGGATTGGTGCAAGGTGCTTTGGCGTCAGGCGATCATATGGCTGTCTTTTCCAAGACAGGAAGTTTTGAAGACGTCAGAGACGCGGTCGAAATGGCAATCACAGACCGAGGTTTGATCGTCAATAATGTGTCCCATGTGGGCGAAATGCTAGAGCGAACTGGTAAGGAATTGGGTGCCACCAAGCAGATTTACCTTAAGGCCGAGGTATTGGAATTCTGTAGTGCGGTGGTTTCGCGCAAGATGATGGAGGCCGATCCGGACAACATCGTGTTTTGTCCCTATGTCATCTCTGTGTACGTAGTACCAGAGAAACCGAACGAAGTCAGTGTGGCTTACCGCAAGCCCCAGATTGTCGGGTCCGCAGAATCGCAGAAGTCACTCAATGCGGTTGAGGAGCTTCTCGCTGGCATCGTCAAGGATGCGCTTCAGTAGTTCAGCCTTGTATTTTCAACGATAACATTGAGGATATCTCAGAAATAGGTATCCACGAAGCGTAATTAGTTAATTAGCAAGGCATTAATTCATCTGGCGTGCTTCCTTTAGATGCTCCTCTAGCAGTTCAAGCGTGAGTGTTCCAGGCTTGATGACACCGTCCTCGAAAATCAAGGTAGGAGTCACGCTGATACCAAGCTTTTTCGCACGCATGCTAATAGTGGCCAACGCTTCAGTATCGCACTCCTTTTCAGCTTTGGGTTCCGCGCCCTTTAACATCTGATCTTCCCAGGATTGTAGCCTGTCCGATGAACACCAGATGGCCTTGGCCTTTTCTTCAGAGCCGGGAAGTATTGGAAATACGAAAATAAAAATCGTCGTATCGGTCAAGTTGACCATCTCTTTTTCCAATTTCTTGCAATATGTACAGTTTGGATCAGTGAATACGGCCAACCGTCTTTTTCCATTGCCCTTCACGTTCTTGATTGCTAGTTCGAAAGGCAAGGTTTCGAAATTTATCGCATAAAGCTGCTTTTCCCTCACCTCGGTCAGATTCTTCATCGAATGTAAATCAAAGATGTTCCCCGAAAATAGGTAATTCATTTTCTCGTCGGTATAGACCAACCTGTCATCAAATGCTACTTCGTACAGGCCGAAGTAAGGAGTTTCGTTGATACTTATGATCTTTGAATAGGGGAACTTCTTGGTCATCTCGGCCCTGATGGCGGCTTCGCCAGCAAAAGCAGAATGAGTAATAAAAAACATAAATAAAATTATATAATCAATAAGTTTAATCATATATTTAATGTGTATTATTAATAGTGGGGTAATTGAGTAACCATCACAATTGGATCATCGTTTGACGCGTGATGAAGCTTACAGTTTGGTATGATATTCAAAAATACTGTAAATCCAGTATATCCTTATTGCAGGCAACACGAATCTGCGAACTATGAATGATTCGCTAGTATTTTTCTAATAGGGTGTTGTTCGATTTGGATAAGAGACGTAACATCTTTAACGTGGCACCATAATAAAGCAAAATTTATATTGCTGTCCGCATTGGAATGTACCTTCAAATATTGAGAAATAACCCTAAAGGGTTATCCCTTAAACCCTTTGTGGGTATGGACGATAATTAGTTGCTTATTCCTATAATGGCAGACTTTTCGTAGTTTCAATACGAATTTGAACTCGGTAGTGATTAATTTTAATGACATGCAGGAGATTTAAATATGGACTTTGATAAAGAATTTGATGCGAGCGGCTTGTCCTGCCCGTTACCTATCCTGAAAACCAAAAAAGCGCTGTCCGATATGGCATCCGGACAAGTACTGAAAATGATTGCTACGGATTGCGGTGCAGTAAAGGATATGCAGGCATTTTCCGACCAGACCGGGAACCCCTTGTTATCTACTGCTGAAGAAGGTGGGAAATACATATTTTTCATGAAGAAGAAGTAAGTATCTTTTCAGCCCACTCCATTCCTAAGGAAATGAAATGACGACCAAGAAAATGGCGATCATCGCCACTAAGGGTACGCTTGATATGGCGTATCCTCCGTTCATCCTTGCTTCTACCGCTGCAGCATTGGGCTATGAAGTTCAAGTGTTCTTTACCTTTTACGGCTTGCAATTGCTACGCAAGGACCTTTCGAACGTGATGATCAGCCCGCTGGCAAACCCAGCGATGCCGATGCCCGTTCCGATGCCAGTGATGGTGCAGATGTTGCCCGGCATGGAATCGATGGCGACCATGATGATGAAGCAAAAACTCAAGAAGCATGGTGTCGCATCGCTGGAAGAGTTGCGCAGCTTGTGTCTTGAGGCTGACGTCAAGTTTATCGCTTGCCAAATGACTGTCGACCTGTTCGAATTCGACAAGAGCGAATTCATTGAGCAGTGTGAATACGGTGGTGCGGCGATGTTCATGGGTTTTGCCGGTGACACTGACATCTGCTTGTTTGTTTAGATTGCGATTGAATCTTGTAAGTTGGTAGGGGTATTTTTATTAATTAGGGGAGTTTTTCATGAAATTGAATAAGATCGCTGTATCACTGATCACCGCTGGCGTAATGGCTTCGCCGCTCGCACATGCGACCAATGGCTATTTTTCTCACGGTTACGGCATTAAAGCTAAAGGTATGGCTGGGGTTGGCATTGCATTGCCTCAGGATTCCCTTGCTGCAGCCACCAATCCTGCTGGAATGGTGATGGTAGGTGATCGTATCGATCTTGGTTTGGATATGTTCAAACCTAATCGTGGTTCAGATATTACCGGCAATTCCTTTCCATGCGGGCCTGGAACTTGTTCGTTGGATGGATCATATGATGGTAACAATAAGTCTACTTTCTTCATCCCGGAATTTGGCTACAACCACATGATGAATCCTGACATGTCCCTCGGCGTGTCGGTCTATGGTAATGGAGGGATGAATACCGACTATGCTAGCAGTCCCTTTACCAACTTTGGCGGCTCAAGCCCGGCAGGTGTGAATCTGGAACAGTTGTTTATCGCTCCGACCTGGGCGATGAAGATCAACCCGGACAACGCTGTTGGTGTCTCGCTGAATCTGGCCTACCAAAGCTTCGAAGCTAAGGGTTTGGAGCCATTTGCAGCGATGACGAGCGATCCAAATAACTTGACCAACAATGGCAAGGATACTTCGACAGGGTATGGCTTGCGTCTGGGTTGGACTGGGAAAGTATCACCGGCTGTGACGCTGGGCGCGACTTACCAGACCAAGACCAAGATGGGTAAATTCGACAAATACAAGGGATTATTTGCCGAGCAGGGTGGCTTTGACATTCCTGCCAACTATGGTGTCGGTATCGCCGTGGAGGCCAGCCCGTCAACCGTTGTTGCATTCGACATCCAGACCATTCAGTACGGAGATGTCAAGTCGATTGCGAACACCAATACTGCGGGTGGACCATTAGGTGCTGACAATGGCGCGGGTTTCGGTTGGAAGGATGTTACTTCCTTCAAACTTGGCCTGAGCCACGCATACAATGCTGATTTTACGGTACGCGCGGGCTTCAGCACAAATAAGCAACCGATTCCTGACAGTCAGACATTCTTCAATATCCTGGCACCGGGAGTTGTTGAGAATCATTTGACATTAGGCGGAACCTGGACGCTTGCCAACAAGTCTGAAGTTTCCCTAGCGTACATGCATGCGTTCGAGAAGAAAGTCAACGGCTCAGGTTCGATTGCCCCATCTCAGGGTGGCGGTGAAGCAAACATCCATATGTATCAGGACTCACTGGGTGTAGCCTATAGCTGGAAGCTCTGATTCAGAAAAAGTAATTCGTTTGTATTCAAAGCCCGCCTGTTATAGGCGGGCTTTTTTATTTGTAGGTGTCTATTAACTCCCTGAGATGCGTTCGTAATATCGTGCGCGGTAAAGCAGGCGAGGATTTTCGGGATCATCATTGAATGCAGTTCGGTCATGTAACACGTTGTTGCAAAGCAAACCCATGCCGGGCTCGAGTCGCGTGCGGTGTATGTGAGGCATGTCGGACGCGAGCAGTTTTTCCAAAGCAGAGACTGCTTCCAAAGTAATTTGATCCTGCTTCCACTCGATGCTTCGGGTGCGTGCGGTATAGCGCATATGCAAGCTTTGGCTTTCTGGATCCACTGAGAATACAGGGCCTGTTTGTGCGGCTCGCGCCACACCATCCTCGTCGGTGCGTGCCGGAATTGTCATCGCGTCCGGCTCGGAGAGTGAGCGGATATAATCAGCATTGATGTCTCGCAACATCATGTAGGCGATCTCGTGATCCATCAACCGATTCTCGCCACCCATGCCGGCACTCTGCGCGCAGTGCAAAATCATGCCGCGTATCTTCCGTTCGGGTGGATTGTAATAGCCATCGGTATGCCATTTGATGGCGCGATTGGTATAGGGAATGTATGCTTGGCGTTGTCCGACTTCAGTGCTTACCTTGACTCGCGTGATGCCGTCTTCGTCCGCCAGCCAATTCGCGTCTAGGTTGTTCAGTCCGAACTGTGATCCTAGCTGACGCACCATGATTTCGTCATGCACATTTTGGTGGGCTGAATAAATCACCATGTTACTGCGCCGGCATCGCTCCAATAAGGCAGCGTGTTCTGCCTCAGTCAGGGAGCGCGGATCCTTGATCTCTACAATGAGTTCGTTGGTGTCGGTGATGGCATTGGCCAACTTGTCGTCGCGCCAGCGGAGATATTCAGTCGTATTGTCCGGATCGAAAGGCGTGTGCATGTCTGTGGGTAGTGCATGCCCCCGATTTAATCGCCACTGACTCTTTTGCGGGTGCGTGGCGGTCCAGGTTCTGCCGTAAACAGGTTGTTCATGGTCTTTTCCACCATTTCTACTGTCTCAGGGGCTTCAATGCTCATCATCTGGTCTATTACCCATTCGACGTCCTTTTCGTCCATGACTTCCCGCATACAAAATGCCAGGTAACGGGTGAAGGCAAATTCAGGCCCATCTTCCCCGTAGTTGAAATCAGCATATTCTCCTGCGCGCTGGTTGAGGTTGTCGATGAAATGCTGTTTGTGACTGGCAATGCTGTCACCCATCAACCTGCTTTGATTTTCAGCCAAGGTCTCGGCGACTCGATTGGCCAAAGTGCTCGTGAATGCAAAACGATCTTCGGCAGTCAATTGTCGGTGAGCAATGCGGTCGGCAACCTGGATCAGGAAAATCAGGAATTCAGTAAGGAACAGAAAATACTGTGGGCCGATGGCGATCTCGAAATTCGCCTTTCGCGTATTCTTTAGTGCGTTGTCGGCAATGCGCCAGATGGTAAACGCCATCGCACCTGCAACTTCCTGTGGCGTTTTCTCCCGGTCGCTTTTAAACCATTGGCTTTTGATGCGCATGTGAGAAGGGCAGAACCCGTATCAACCCTTTTGCAGGTAAAACTCATACTCGCCGGCATCGACTTCAACGGTGCTGAGTATCTTGATGTGCGTCATTTCCGCCCAACCAACGATGTCGGAGCGGATGCCAGGACAGTTGCTGACAAGCTTGAGAACCTCGCCAGAATTCATGGCATTCAGCAGTTTTTTGGCTTCCACGATGGGTCCTGGACAAAGGACGCCACGAATATCGAGTATCACATTCGCCTTCTGTTCGGCGCCCTTGCCCTTCATGATGTAATATCCAGTGCCGCCGTCCGGCATCGCTTCGGTCTTCAATACATCATTGTGGGTCTGCTCAGCCCAGGCGAAAAGGTCGTCTTTGGTGCCGGGGCAATCCGATATCAGTAACAAGACCTGTTCCTTCTTCAGATCGTCCACCACACGCTTGGCACCTAGAAGCGGAGCAGGGCAGGTCAAACCGCGTAAATCAAGCTTGACATTGGGGTGCAAGTTTTCAGTGCTCATGATAATTGTCCTGTCATTTTCATTTCACCGTAGCTTCAATATCCGCCCTTGCCATAAGGCTGGGGCAGGCCGGCAACTTTTGCACCTTGCTTAGCAGGTCCGGTCGGAAATAGATCATACAGGGCTTTGCTGTCTGCTTCCGGCCAGAATTCATTCACGCCTTTCAGCATGTTGCGGAAATTGGGCGTGTGTCCTTCTTCGCGGTACTGTTCGCGCATGTAATTAATGACCTCCCAATGTTTGGACGTTAGCTCAATGCCTTCTGCCGCTGCGATGACGTTTACTACTTCTTCGCTATAGTCTGGCTCCAATAAGTAGCCATCATCATCGGTTTCAACTTCCTTGCCTGCAACTGTATATCCCATGACTGACCTCCATCAATAAAGAGAAATAATAATACTCAATCCTCACTCAAACCTGTTATTACCTTATAGGGTACAAAAATGCCACAACCAAACCGACGCTCGTCACCAAGGCCGGCATACTGCAATTGTAACGATGCATCTGGTTTCAGGTCATGCAAAACGAGGCTGAAACCATGGATTGTTCTATTACCGTCGTTGACGGTGACGCGCTTTCCGCAGATGAGCTTCCCTGAAACGCCTAGTTCATCCATCTGTTTCTTTATATCTTCTGTGAAGGCCACCTCATCACTGGAGCCCGTCACCAGTTGTGCGTGGATCGTGGGATAGGGCATTACCGGTCGTGATTTCGCTGCACCAACGCGTAACTCACTTCCTGCTATATCAAGAAGTTGTCCAGTAAGCTTGGCTGCAGCAATTTTGGCAAGCGCTTTAGGCATTCGAATCACCAGCTTTGCACGTTTAGCAAGTAGCATACCTTGGTTGTTTACTGACGACTTCAATGGCAAAACACCAACCAGTTTTTCTTCTGCGAGTTGCGGGGCATGGCACTGCAATGCACCCCAAAGTGCATTGCGGTAAGCAGCGGGTATGGTTCCGCCTTCCAGATCGAACATGACATCGATCATCTCGGGAATATCAAGCTTATCCAATTGTCGCCTGTTTCTGGGTATCTGCCCAACTTTGCATGGCCTCAGCCCAATGTTGAGCCGTTGCCGGATCGATGTCGAATATGGTAAATCGTTTCCCTTCCCGAATTCGAATTCGCAACAGGCTCATTCCACCTTCCACGTGGTCGATTTGCTGCAATTCAATATCCTGGCTGCCTAAAGGAACCTTGAATTTTGTCAACTCTGTGATTTTCGTCATTTATGTTGTCCTTTGACTAGGCAATAATAAAAATGCCACCTCAGAACATTCTGAAAGGTTTATTATATACGTCCAAGTCTATCGTTAATATACTTGCTATTGGAATACTACTAGGGGAAGCCGATGCACTACCCATAAGGGTTATTGATGATAGCCGCTACGGGTGATGGATTGAAACTTGTTATACATCGTAATATCCTAATACATCAATAAATATGGACTTGCCGCTGAATAATGGCGGTAAAATCAGACGGATCACCAGTTCCCGCCTCTGCCGGGTTATTTATCGTTTGCCAGCAGCAAGCTACGGGCAACGCGACTGAAAGGAAGATTATTATGGCTAAGAAGCTGCATGATACCCCGAACCTTGATCAACTCGAGAGTGGCCCGTGGCCAAGTTTTGTGACCGGCTTGAAAGATCTGGCAAAGGACAAAGACTATGTCGTTGATCTGCTCGGTCAACTCGAGACCTCTTACCAGACCAAAAAAGGCTACTGGAAGGGCGGTACTGTCGGCGTGTTTGGTTATGGCGGCGGCATTATTCCTCGCTTTACTGAACTCAAGGATGAAGATGGCAAGCCGATTTACCCAGACTGTGCCGAATTTCATACATTGCGTGTGATGCCACCTCCGGGCATGCACTACGATACTGATACTTTGCGTAAATTTTGCGACGTCTGGGAAAAGCATGGCTCAGGCTTGATTGCTTTCCATGGCCAGTCTGGCGACATCATGTTCCAAGGCGCGACTACTGAAAATGTTCAGAAAGCCTTCGACGAGATCAATGAGATGGGTTTCGACCTCGGCGGCGCAGGCCCTGCAGTGCGCACTTCGATGTCCTGCGTAGGCGCTGCGCGCTGCGAGCAGTCATGTTACGACGAAGCCAATGCTCAACGTAGTGTGCTCAATACTTTCCTGGATGATATCCATCGACCATCCCTGCCTTACAAATTCAAGTTCAAGTTCTCTGGTTGCCCGAATGACTGCATGAACTCTGTGCAGCGTGCCGATATGGCAGTGATCGGTACTTGGCGCGACAACATGCGCTCTGACGAGGAGCTAGCCAAGAAATGGTTCGCGAAGCATGGCATGGACGAGTTGGTGAACGACGTTGTCGCTCGCTGCCCGACAAAAACTTTGCAGCTCAAGCAGATCAAGGATGTGAAGAAGGGTCCAAGTATCACCAGTGTTGCGGTCAATGACACTCACGCGATCGAAATCGATAACCACGATTGCGTGCGTTGCATGCATTGTATCAACGTGATGACAGGTGCACTGGCTCCAGGAAAAGACAAAGGTGCAAGTGTGCTGGTCGGTGGCAAGAGCACGTTGAAAATCGGTGGCCTGATGGGGACAGTCATCATCCCGTTCATGAAACTCGATACGGAGGAAGAGGTCCAGAAACTGGTTGATCTGGCACAACGAACCATAGACTTTTTTGCGGAGAATGCACTCGAGCACGAACGTACGGGCGAGATGATCGAGCGTATCGGCTTGATCAATTTCCTTGAAGGCGTTGAAGTCGATGTAGACCCCAACATGGTCTCCACGCCCCGTACCAATCCATATGTCCGGACGGATGGTTGGGACGAGGAAGTTGCGAAGATCAACGCCAAGAAGCAAGCAGCCTGAGGAGAGATGATATGAACCAAGCAGTTCAAGA
Source organism: Gallionella sp. (assembly GCA_024641025.1). GTDB lineage: Bacteria > Pseudomonadota > Gammaproteobacteria > Burkholderiales > Gallionellaceae > Gallionella. Next base: position 24,635 of record JAHEDW010000009.1, on the reverse strand, counting down.
GAAGCCTGCCGCAAAGCGTAAACCCAAAGAAACCGGGGTGCCGGAGAATAAGAAGTATCTGCACCCGCTAATGACCAAGAATTATGGCCAGTGGAAATATCATGATCGCCCACGACCAGGTGTATTGCGTCATGTGGCGCATAGTGGCGACCAGATCTGGACGGTACGTGCCGGCACGCAACGTCAGATGGATGTGGGAACCATCCGTTTGTTATGTGATATCGCTGACAAGTACGCAGAAGGTCATGTGCGCTTCACCATTCGATCCAACATCGAGTACATGGTATCCAAGGCAGAAAAGGTTGACCCACTGATTGCTGAATTGGAAAAGCACGGCTTTCCGGTAGGTGGCACTGGTAACTCTGTTTCGATGATCGCACACACCCAGGGTTGGTTACATTGCGATATACCAGGTACAGATGCATCAGGTGTTGTCAAAGCCTTGATGGATGAGCTGATCGTTGAATTCAAACGTGAGGAAATGCCAAACCGCGTGCACTTGTCGACTTCATGCTGCGAAATCAACTGCGGCGGTCAGGCAGATATTGCGATCATCGTTCAACATACCAAGCCACCGGTCATCAATCATGATCTGGTTGCCAACGTATGCGAACGTCCGACGGTGGTTGCTCGTTGTCCGGTGGCTGCGATACGTCCGGCCATGGTGAATGGCAAGCCTTCCCTGGAGATCGATGAAACCAAGTGCATGTGCTGTGGCGCTTGCTATCCACCTTGTCCACCAATGCAGATTAATGATCCTGAGTACTCCAAGCTGGCGATCTGGGTGGGTGGCAAGAATTCTAATGCCCGAGGCAAGCCGACATTTATGAAAATGGTTGCGTCCGGCCTGCCGAACAACGCCCCAAGATGGCCTGAAGTCAACGAAGTAGTTAAGCGGATATTGCATGTTTACAAGGAAGACGCCCGTCCTTGGGAGCGCATGGCCGATTGGATCGATCGCATCGGTTGGCCGCGTTTCTTTGAAAAGACTGAATTGCCGTTTACCAAGTATCTGATTGACGACTGGCGCGGCTCACGTTCCACGTTCAATGCTTCCACTCATATCCGCTTTTAATCAGGAGTCGGCGCATGAAATTCGGTATTGTCGTTAACGAAGGGCCATATCAGCATCAAGCCAGTGATACTGCCTATTTGTTCTGCAAGGCGGCGATCGCCAAAGGACATGAAGTGTGGCGCGTATTTTTCTATCATGACGGAGTGAATAACGCCTCCAAATTGACTGAACCGCCACAGGATGATCGCCATATCGTGAACCGTTGGAGCAAGCTTGCAGAGGAGCATGGCGTGGATCTGGTAGTTTGCGTGGCGGCAGCACTGCGGCGTGGGATCAAGGATGAGAATCTTGCAACCGGTTTCCGTATTTCCGGCCTGGGACAACTTGTAGAAGCAGGTATACAAACCGACCGTACGGTCGTGTTTGGCGATTAGGGGTTACTAACATGAGCGAAGGAAACAGCATTAAAAAATTCATGTTCGTCAATCGCAAGGCGCCTTACGGCACGATCTACGCGCTCGAATCGCTGGAAGTCGTGCTTATCACCGCCGCTTTTGATCAGGACGTCTCACTGGTGTTTATGGATGACGGTGTTTATCAATTAAAGAAGGGTCAGCAGACCAAAGGCATCGAATGCAAGAATTTTTCGCCTGCCTATCGCGCGCTGGAGGGATATGACATCGAGAAGCTGTATGTCGATAAGGAATCTCTGGAAGCACGCGGAATAAGTGAAGAGGATTTGCTTGTGGACGTAACCGTTCTAGGGGCCGCTGAATTGGGCGAATTGATGAACCAGCAAGACGTAGTCTTGAGTTTCTAGGGGGTTGCCAAATGTTGCATATCATCAATAAATCTCCCCTATCGAATAACTCACTCGATAGTTGCTTGCGCGTTGCTCAATCGGGCGGTGATATTTTGCTCATTGAAGATGCTGTCTATGCAGCCACTACCGGAAATGCATTCGAGGGCAAAATACGAGAAGCTTTAGAAAAATTCAAGATCCATGTTTTACAGCCCGACCTTGAAGCACGCGGACTTGCCGATCGCATCATTGCAGGTGTTTCACCCGTTGATTACGGCGGCTTCGTTGATCTCACTACCGCAAATAACAATTGCCAATCCTGGCTATAAGCTTTAATCACATAAGGAGAATTAGCATGAGTACCATTGATGTCGGTGGAAAATCTTATGAAACAGACGAAGAGGGCTACCTCGTCAATCTTTCCGATTGGAATAAGGATGTCGCTAACTACATCGCGCAGACTGAAAACATAGAAATGACCGACCAACATTGGGAAGTGATCAATTTTCTGCGTGAATACTTTGAAGAATACCAAATTGCGCCTGCAGTTCGTGTATTGACCAAAGCTATCGGAAAAAAGCTGGGTGCCGACAAAGGTAACAGCGAATACCTTTATGGTTTGTTTCCTTACGGACCAGGCAAGCAAGCGTGCAAGATCGCCGGATTGCCCAAGCCAACAGGTTGCGTTTAAGCCCGGCTTCAGAGAGGTTTATTTAAGGACATCTCATGACCAGCATCCTGTTTGCAATCCTGTTCTACTTTGCCACCTTGATGTTTGTCGTGGGGACGTTCTACCGTATTAGCGTTTATACCCGCACTCCCGCCCCGCTGAAAATTCCTACTACACCGGCACCGATTGATACTGGCGGTGTGGTGCTGAGAATGATGCGTGAGGTGGTACTGTTCGAAAGCCTGTTCAAGGCGAATCTTTGGACTTGGGCAGTCGGGTGGTTGTTTCATGCTAGCCTGGCACTCGTTCTGTTGCGTCACTTGCGTTACTTTACCGAGCCTGTCTGGGCCTGGGTGGCTTTCATTCAGCCTTTTGGCACATATGCCGGTATAACGATGTTGCTCGGCGTGGCTGGTCTTTGGGCACGGCGAATTTTTGTCGAGCGCATACGTTATATTTCCACACCATCAGACCATCTGATGTTGGCGCTGTTTATGGTCATCGCGTTTTCCGGATTATTCATGAGTTTCATAGAACACACGGACGTGGTTGCTGTAAAGGGATTCATGTTAGGGTTGATGTACTTTGACATGCAGAAATTACCTGCTAACTTTGTACTTTATGTGCATCTGTTCATGGTTGCAGCACTAATGATGATTTTCCCGATCAGCAAATTACTGCATGCTCCAGGAGTGTTCTTCTCGCCTAGCCGAAACCAGGCCGACAACCCCCGAGAAAAGCGTCACATTTCTTCCTGGGCCAAACAAATGGAGTCAGGAAAATGAGCGAGATCACAGCACCGGCCTATCGTGTCATTCCAATCATTCCTGCACTAAAACCGGGTGCGATGGAAGGACCTGGACCTTACGTTGCCAATGAAAAGATCCAGGAAGGACTTGGCTTTCCAGGTAAGTTGGTTGATGACTGGCATGATAAGGCGATTTCCAAGATGGGGGAGTTGCTCGGGAAATACCGCTCCCTAAAGGTATTCATGGATGCCTGCGTGCATTGCGGTGCGTGCTCTGACAAATGTCATTATTTCATCGGAACCCAGGATCCTAAGAATATGCCCGTGGCGCGTCAGGACTTGATGCGCAGCATTTATCGCCGCTATTTCACCTTGCCGGGCAAATTGTTTCCAAAGCTTGTCGGAGCGCGTGATTTGACTCGCGAAGTGCTGGATGAATGGCACAACTATTACCACCAATGCTCAGAGTGTCGCCGTTGCTCGGTGTTTTGTCCCTATGGCATCGACACTGCCGAAGTTACCATGGCTGGACGAGAGATCCTTGATTCTGTCGGCTATGGCCAGAAGTATGACAACGAGATCATCGGCAAAGTCCACAAGATCGGAAACAACCTCGGCCTTCCCGGCCCGGCATTGATCGATACGATGGAGGGATTGGAAGAAGACGTTAAGGAAGACACTGGAATCGATGTTCGCTTCCCGGTCGATGTCAAAGGTGCCGAGGTGCTTTTGATTACGCCGTCTGCCGATTTTTTTGCCGAGCCACATATAGACAGCCTGATCGGATATGGCAAGGTGTTCCATGCCACCGGAACCAGTTGGACTATTTCATCGATGTCTTCCGAAGCCGCCAACTTTGGCATGTTCATCGGCAATTATGAGCAGTTGCGCAAAGTCGCGCTACGAATTCGCGAAGCCGCTTTGGAACTGGGCGTGAAACGTATCGTGGTCGGAGAATGTGGCCATGCTTGGCGAGTTGCATACAGCTTCTGGAACACTTTGACCGGTGTTGGAGATGGAGCAGACCAGGATGACCAGTTTGCCATGATGCTGCAAAGGCAACTTGACCATCGCTATAAACAGCCGACACATATTTGTGAATTCACCTGGGATATGATCGAGCGAGGAGCGTTGTCATTCGACAAGGAAGCGAATGATAAACACATCATTACTTTCCATGATTCATGCAATGTTGCACGTGGTTCACGTATGGGTGGCTATCCTGGTGGACAGTTCGATATCCCGCGCAACATCATCAAGGCTGTTGCCAATCATTTTGTGGAGATGGACCCAAGTACCACCCATGAGAAAACCTTTTGCTGCGGTGGCGGTGGCGGTTTGCTGACTGATGACCTGATGGATTTGCGCGTTAAGGGAGCATTGCCTCGCATGGAAGTTCTGAAGCAAGTGGCTGATGAACAAGGGGTGAATTTCTTGGCGGTCATATGTGCGATATGCAAGACCCAATTCTCCAAGGTCATGCCGTATTACGGGTTCGATAGGAAAATGGTAGGTGGCGTTCACCAGTTGGTCAGCAATGCGATCAAGCTGGGCGCAAAATAAAATTTTACTGGAGGCAGTCAATGTCATCAACAAACGAAACAATTCAACCTTTAACATTCCGGCGCTACAAGGACGGCGACAGCAAGGTCAAGCGCCTGAACGAGAAGATCTTGCAGGCGAGTTTCTCGCACAAATGCCCGACCTATATCCAGTCAACGCCTCCATGCCAAGGAAGTTGCCCTGCTGGTGAAGACATCCGCGGCTATCTGGCCATTGCGCGGGGTACTGAAAAACCCCCTGTGGGTGCTGATGGAAAGCCAACCATGCCTTGGCAGGAATATGCTTGGCGCCGATTAACGGAAGCAAATCCGTTTCCATCAGTGATGGGTAGAGTATGCCCTGCACCTTGTGAAACCGGATGTAACCGTAATGCCTTGGAAGACCATGTTGGAATCAATTCGGTTGAGCATTTCCTCGGGGAATATGCGATAGCAAACAACCTTGCGTTTAGCAAGAGTATTGCGCCAACAGGGAAGAAAGTTGCGGTAATCGGTGGTGGCCCTGCAAGCCTGTCTTGTGCCTACCAACTCACCCTGAAGGGGCACGAAGTCACGATATTCGATGAGCATGAACATCTTGGTGGCATGATGCGTTATGGGATTCCTGGTTTCCGTACGCCCCGCGAGGTACTCGATGCAGAGATCAAGCGCATCATCGATCTTGGCGTAAAGACACGGTTGAAATGTCGCGTCGGAACCGATATCACACTTGAGCAGATCCGTAAGGATTTTGATGCGGTTTTCCTAGGAATGGGTGCTCAGGCTGGTCGTGCGCTTCCTCTTGAAGACAGTTCCGCACCCAATGTTGTGACGGCGACTGCCTTCCTCAAGGCTTTCAATGATGGCAGGTTGCAGCATGTCGGTAAGCGCGTAGTGGTGGTCGGTGGTGGCGATACCTCGATCGACGTTGCCACCGTCGCTCGACGGCTAGGTCATCTGGAGGAGTCCAAGCCAACAGATCTAGAGCGTGCAATTGCAGGACAGATGGCGCATGATGTCGCTGAAATTTCTGTGAAGCAGGGCGCTGAAGTTACACTGACATCTATCTTCGACATCGACAAGATGCAAGCGAACAAGCACGAGATCGAACAGGCACTCGCAGAAGGTATCATGATACGAGGCGGGATGGCACCTATAGGCATTGTGCGCGACAAAGACGGACGTGCTACTGCATTGCGCGTCAGCCAGTGCGAAGCAAAGCTTGCCGGTGGCAAGTTGGAGGTCAAAAACATCGAAGGTACCGAGCAGGATATTGCTGCAGACCTGATCGTGTCTGCGATCGGTCAAGCGGTGGACTTTACCGGACTCGAAGAATTCAATAATGGAAGAGGCGCGGTCTCAACGGATCGTAATTATGTGGTTTCTGGCCAGAAAGGCATATTCGCCGGCGGCGATATCATACGGCCACATTTGCTGACCACTGCTATCGGCCATGGTTCTATCGCGGCAGATGGGATACACAATTATCTGCTTGGAAAGGATCTGGAAAAACGTCCTAAGATTGATGCCCACCAATTCGATTTGATGCGCAAGATGATCGAAAAAGGTCTCGAAGTAAAAGAAATCCATGAACCGTTGCGTGGCACATACAGTTCAAATGTTGCAGTTCATAACTTCGATAATCGCTCCGATCGGTATGTGATTCCCCATGACAAGTTGTTTTTGGGACACTTTTCAATGGTCGCTCGCAACAAGCGCGATATCACCACGCTGAGCAAAGAATCGGCCCTCGGTAATTTTGAAGATCGCTTAGGGGTGCTTTCCGGGGAACAAGCGGCAGCGGAAGCAAAGCGCTGCATGAGTTGCGGAATGTGTTTCGAGTGTGACAATTGCGTTGTCTATTGTCCTCAGACTGCCGTGTTCCGCGTCAAGAAGAATCAGTCCACGCTCGGGCGATATGTTGATACGGATTACAACAAGTGTATCGGTTGTCATATTTGCGCGGACGTATGCCCGACTGGTTATATCCAGATGGGTTTGGGTGAGTAACAATGAGTAAATTGGTCGCATTGCTCGTTGCTCTCTTTTGTTGTGCATCAGCGGGTGCAACGGAAAGCTATGGCATGCCCAAGATAGACATAGGTAAGGGTGGCGAGTGCGTGAAGGATCCTAATTGGATGCGCAAGAATCACATGCACTTACTGTTTGAACTGCGTGATAAAACAGTGCATGAGGGCATTCGTGACGATAAATTAAGCTTGAAAAACTGCATCGAATGCCACGCTAGTACAAAAGACAACAATGTGCTCGGTCGTGAAGACAGTTTCTGCGAAGGGTGTCATCGTTACGAAGCAGTCAAGATTGATTGTTTCGAATGTCATTCCAGCAAGCGAAGTTCAGCTTTGGTACAGAAAGAACATTAAATGAACGATACTAATGTTCAACGCAGGCAATTCTTGAAAACTTCGGTCGGTGCGGCAGCAGTCGCCATAGCGCCGGGCATGTTGCTGTTCGATATGGCCCATGGCAAGACAGAGGCAGTGTCGAATAAAGTGCGCTGGGGGATGTTGATTGACACGGCGAATTGCGCGGATGGATGCAACGACTGTGTGAACGCATGCAACAAGGAAAATGGCCTTTCTGGGGGGTTGAGTCCGACAGACTCTCAGTGGATTCGAAAGATCGAGCTCAAGGACAAGTTGACTGGGCGTGAACTGTCATTGCCGATGATGTGCCAGCATTGTGAAAACCCACCCTGTGTTGATGTTTGTCCTACTGGCGCATCTTTTGGGCGTGCCGACGGCATCGTTTTGGTCGACAAGCACCTGTGCATAGGTTGTCGCTACTGCATGATGGCTTGCCCTTACAAAGCAAGATCATTCGTACATGAAGCGCTGCATGACCAGAAACCTGATGTTCCCCGCGGCAAGGGAACGGTGGAGAGTTGTACGATGTGCGTGCATCGCGTAGACAAGGGACTGCAGCCCGCTTGCGCGGAAGCATGCCCGAACAAGTCCATCCTGTTTGGCAATCTTAACGATCCTGAAAGTGAAATATCCCGGAAGATCCGTACTGTTGCTTCAATTCAGGTTCGTGCCGACCTTGGCTTGAACACCGGTGTCCGTTATCAGGGGCTTTGAGAAGAATGGCTAACCTTTCCCCATTAAGATTTCAAACCAGACTCTACTATGTGCTGGTTGCCCTAGGCGGTTTGATCGTGCTGATAGGGTTGTACGCTGCGCACATGATGGAACAGCATGGCCATATCATCACTGGGATGAATAACCAGATCGTTTGGGGTACCCCACATGTCTTTGCAATTTTTCTGATTATTGCAGCTTCAGGCGTACTCAATGTGTCATCAATCGGTTCGGTTTTCAACAAGCCAGCTTATAAGGCAAGAGCGCCTTTGGCAGGACTGCTTTCGATTGCGATGCTCGCCGGTGGATTGACAGTCTTGATGCTGGATCTGGGTAGGCCTGAGCGTGTCATCGTAGCCGCTACCAATTACAACATCACTTCTGTATTTGCCTGGAACATCTTGCTTTACTCGGGCATGTTCGCAGCAGTGGTCATGTATTTGTGGACGATGATGGAAAAGCGGATGAAGGCTTGGTCGAAGCCGGCGGGATTCTTGGTGCTTATCTGGCGATTCATCCTTACAACCGGCACAGGGGTGATCTTTTCCTTTCTGGTGGTGCGTCAGGCCTTTGGAACCGCGATCCTGCCACCGATGTTCATCGTCATCTCGTTTGCCTGGGGTATGGCAGTATTTCATATCGTTCAATCCTCAATCTATGCCTGGAATTTAAAGATACTGGATGAATACGTGCAGAAGCGCATGCGCAACCTGATGGGGTTGTTCGTGATAGCAGCCTTGTATTTTGTGGCGACATACCATCTTACGAACTTGTATTTTGCAAAGCAGACTGAGTTTGAGCAGTTCATACTGGTTAGCGGCGGGGTATATCCATTGTTGTTCTGGGTCGGGTATGTGCTTGTTGGCAATCTATTGCCGTTAGTGCTGATTTATCATCCCGCCTTTGGAAAGACACGGAGTGTGATCGCCGCTTCCTTGCTGATTATCATAGGGGGTTTTTCCCTGCTGTATGTGCTTATTGTCGGCGGTCAAGCATTCCCTCTGTCGATCTTCCCGGGTTACGAAGTGAGCAGCAGTTTTGGTGATGGTTTCATTGGTCAGTATAGCCCTTCAATGCCAGAAATATTGCTAGGATTGGGCGGGGTTGGAATTGCCTTCCTGATCACTGCGATCGGTATTCGTGTACTGGATTTCGTTCCGCGTGAGATACCGAAAACACCCCTGAAATGAGCAATCGGATGCTGATTTCCGCAGCACACAAGTCTTCCGGAAAAACGATGGTTAGCATAGGATTGTGCGCTGCTTTGACAAAGCGTGGCTATGCAGTCCAACCCTTCAAGAAAGGTCCCGATTACATCGATCCCATGTGGTTAAGCTTGGCAACAAACCATGCTTGCCGCAACTTGGACCTTTATCTGATGGAGCGCGAAGAGATCGTCTCCAACTTCAATCGCCACAGTGCGCAAGTTAACTTGGTCGAGGGCAACAAGGGACTCTATGATGGTTTGGCGCTGGATGGCAGCAACAGCAATGCAGCACTTGCCATCTTGCTTGACTTGCCGGTGTTCCTCGTCATCGATGCGCGTGGCATGACTCGTGGCATCGCTCCCCTGATTCTTGGTTATCAGGCATTCGATCGCGATATACATATTGCGGGGGTAATACTCAACAACCTCGGGGGGTCGCGGCACGAGGCTAAGTTACGAGCAGTCATCGAGCACTATACTGACGTGCCGGTGATCGGCGCGATCCATCATGATGAGCGACTCAGTATTATAGAACGTCATCTCGGTTTGATGCCCAGCAACGAATCCCATGTTGCAACTGCAAAGATAAAGCAGATTGGCGATGCGATCGCCGAACAGGTCGATCTGGGTAAGTTGCTCGAATATTCAACAATGGAACCTTTGGCTGTGGCCCGTAAGGCCGAGGTCTTGAAGATACATTGTGGCGACAAGGTTCGCATCGGCATTGCACGTGACCGAGCCTTCGGCTTTTACTATGCGGACGACCTTGATGCATTGGAATCTGCTGGCGCTGAACTGGTTCAGTTTGATACCCTGCGTGATACAAGCCTTCCTCAAGTTGATGCGCTATACATCGGCGGGGGATTTCCCGAGATGTGCGCTGCAGAGCTTGAAGCTAATAGCGAATTGCGTACCCAGATCAAGCAAGCTATCGATAGCGGCATGCCTGCCTATGCAGAATGTGGCGGCTTGATGTACTTGTCCCGCAGCATAGAATATCAGGGACGCAATTATAAAATGGTCGGTGCGATCCCTGGCGATGTGAAAATGCATGAGAAGCCGGTAGGGCGTGGCTATGTGCATCTCAAAGAGGAACAACTCCATCCATGGCCTCGCCCCAGTTCGCCAGCGAAACAAATCAAGGCGCATGAATTTCACTATTCCAGCCTGGAAAATCTCCCACATGACAGCCAGTTCGCCTATCGTGTTACACGAGGCCATGGTATCAATGGTGAGCAAGATGGATTGATGTTGAATAACTTGCTTGCTTCGTACACCCATCTGCGCACAATCGGAAGTTGCTATTGGGCTGATCGTTTCGTTGCCTTTGTTCAGGGCGTTAAGGCTGAAAAAGCGAGTATTCCCACGCATGCTGTTATTAACTAATTTCCCATAAGATCGACATGATGCAAAAACGTACTTTTTCCGGTAGGAGCTAACTTGGATTTCCTGCCCATATTTTTCAATGTAAGAGATAAGCAGTGCCTGGTTGTTGGTGGGGGTGAAGTTGCCAAGCGCAAGGCAGGTATGCTGCTGGAAGCAGGTGCACGAGTACGAGTTGTGGCCCCGTTGATCGATCCCGACTTGGCAGGCCAGAAAAATGTTCAGCCTGTCGTCTCTCGCTTCGAGTCAAAACACCTTGACGATGTAACTCTGGTCATTGCCGCGACAAATGACCGCAGCGTCAATCAATATGTTTCAGAGCAAGCACGGGAGCGAAAATTGCCGGTCAATGTGGTGGATGATCCAGAACTATGCAGTTTCATCATGCCTGCTATCCTCGATCGTTCTCCACTGATGGTGGCTTTCTCAAGTGGTGGCGCCTCGCCCGTATTGACGCGGATGATGCGCGGCAAACTGGAGACCATGATCCCACAGGGTTACAGTCGCCTTGCCGGATTCGCTGAGCGGTTTCGCGAACTCGTCAAGGAACGCGTTACCAATCCGTCGAAGCGTCGAATATTCTGGGAAAACGTGCTCGATGGCGTTATCGCTGAAAAAGTGCTTACAGGTGATGAGAGCAGCGCGGAAGTAATGCTGAACGATATGCTTGCCAACGAAGACAACATTCTGCGTGGAGAAGTTTACCTGGTTGGTGCCGGTCCAGGTGACCCGGACCTGCTTACTTTCAGAGCCTTGCGCCTGATGCAGAAGGCTGATGTGGTGGTATATGACAATCTGGTTTCCAAGCCCATTTTGGAGATGACGCGACGGGATGCTGAGCGTATCTTCGTTGGCAAGCAGCGAGCAGACCATACGATGCGTCAGGAAGAAATCAATGAGTTACTGGTTCGCCTTGCCAAGGAAGGGAAGCGGGTACTGCGCCTCAAGGGCGGCGACCCATTCATTTTCGGGCGGGGTGGCGAAGAGATAGAGACACTTGCCGAGCACGGTATTTTGTTTCAGGTTGTGCCGGGTATCACAGCAGCTTCGGGAGTGGCATCATACGCAGGCATCCCATTGACACACCGCGATCATGCTCAGTCATGCATATTTGTGACTGGTCACTTGAAGGATGGCAGCATGGATCTCGATTGGGATGTGCTGGCTCGGCCCAAGCAAACCATTGTGGTTTATATGGGGCTGTATGGACTGGCTACTCTCTGTACAGAACTGGTCAAGCATGGTTTGCCACAAGATACGCCGGCAGCGATCGTGCAACAGGGAACAACTCAAAATCAACGTGTCATAACCGGCACTTTGGCGACACTGGCCGGAATTGCTCAAGTCGAAAAGTTACAGGCCCCTACACTGATCATTGTTGGTGGCGTGGTTACGCTCAGGAAGAAGCTGGCTTGGTTCGATCCAGTGAAAAACGAAAGTTTGAACAGATAATATCTTTAGAAAACCTATAGAGAGGAAAAAATCATGGCAAGATTGGCACTTAAATATTTCATGCTGGTGGCAATGTTGCTGTCCGGCCTGAGCAATGTGCAGGCTGAAGAAGTAAAACTGAAGCCATTTGTTCTTGCTTACAAAGGTGCTGGGACACTGTCTGAAAGGACTGAGCAAACCAAGTCTGCCTTGGCAGCTGGCGGTTTCACCCTGGTTGGTGAATATTCCCCTTATGCTGATGCCAATATCCTGATCGTCACTAATGACGAAATCAAGAAGAATGCTGCTGCATCCGAGCATGGGGGTTTCGGGGCGGTGCAAAGGGTAGCAATCACAAAGGTAAAGGACGAAGTGCAGGTTAGCTATACCAATCCGGTCTATATGGCCAACGTGTACCGTATGCAAGGCGACTTGAGCGACGTCGCTGCAGGCTTGAATGCGGCGATTGGCAAGATGGGGGAGTTCGGTTCAAAACAAGGGATGACTGCCAGCAAGGCACGCAAATATCATTATATGATCGGCATGGAGTATTTTGATGAGCCCAGCCTATTGGCAGAATACGATAGTTATGAGGAAGCCATAAAGTATGTTGATACTGGTCTGGCAGAAAACAAGAATGGCGTAACAAAGATCTATCGCGTTGATGTCCCGGGCAAACAGGAAACTGTTTTCGGCGTAGCTATGAAAGGTCCGACAGAAGCTGATAAGTATATGGATGACCGCTTCATCATGAGTGAGATTGATTTCCAGGATCTTAAGTCCACCGCTCATTTGCCTTACGAAATTCTGGTTTCAGGCAACAAAGCCTATGCACTCTACGCGCGATTTAGAATCGCGATCAATTTTCCAGATTTGAGCATGATGGGTAGTAACAGCTTCATGAACATCATGAAAACACCCGAAGCAATTCGCACAGTCTTGCAGAAATCGGTTAAGAAGTAATGATCAGGTTGATTTGAGAGGCGCATGGCAACTGATTGACCGTCCGGTAAACTTATTCGTCGAAGAACATGCGAGCAAGGAAAAGTGAATGTCCAAGGAACTAATTGACGCAGTTAGCACAGGAAATGTAGAGCGCGCACGCCGATTGATTGAATCCGGGGAAGATTGCAATCTTCGAGATGACGAAGGATCCACACTGCTGATGATTGCATCCCATTCTGGCAACCTTCCGATGGTTCATTTTTTGGTCGAAGCTGGCGCGGATGTTAACGCAACTAATGAAAGCGGTTGGACTCCCCTGATGAAGTCCGCTTATAACGCTGAATCAAACCGGGGATTTGCTGATGTAGTACAAGCACTCATCGATGCTGGAGCAAACGTGGAGGCCCCTATAAGCTACGGTATTCGTCCTTTGATGTTGGCAGCAGGGTATGGTGAGACAGCGGTCGTCGAGGCGCTATTACAGGCGGGTGCCGATGTCACGGCTCGTAACGAAGGCGGTCTGACTGCACTGATGATGGTTAAGCAAAAGCATTACGTTGATGTGATCAACCTCTTGCACGAGGCAGAACGCGATGCAGGGGTCGGGGAGGGTAGTTGTTCAAGCAAGAACGAACCAGGTTCCAAGGTGGTGACCTTCCTTAAACCAGTAGGAAAGTCCTGAAATTGTTTAGGCATCCAGTAACTAGAATCGATCGAGTTAATCACTGAAAGAACAGCATGCCATATTTCGTTTACAAGATATCTGAAAAACCTATACGTCAATTGGAAAAGTTGGAGCAGCACGACATATTCAAAGAAGCCTCTAATCGAGCCAAGCAACTTCGTAGTGAGCAAGCCGAAGATGCACAATTTTCCATAAAGGTGATCTTTGCCGAATCAGAATTGCATGCCGAGGATCTGCTCAATCAAATTCGAGAGGCAGTCCCCAACCCACAGGATGATTAGCCACCCACAATGGATGAAACAGCCTTCCGCCAGGCGCTTACATCATCAATTTCACGCAATTGTCCATTTGAAAAGACCATTCTGATCCGATGTGCTGCGTGTTCTGAGGCTAGGAAACATAACATTGCAGAGCGTGAAGCAGTTTCCTGTAATAGTGCTCTGGCACATGATCGCTGCCAGAATTTGCGTGATCAGCTAAGGCGCAACTTTACATTTGTCATAGGAAAGTATCATATAGATGGGCCACTGCCTCATGCTAAGGAAATGCGAATGCTGTGCGGTGGATTAAAGGGCATTCAATTTGTCCTTGATGGTACAGATGAAGTGCATGATATCTCCATACTTACCGAGTTGACACAAGCGCGCTTTGGAGATTTTGCCGATTTGCCATTTTCGCAGATTGTTCAACTTGCAAATTATTTTTATAAAGCAAGATAGATTATCAAACCGGGGAGCACTACGCTGCCTTTCAATGGAGCTACATCAAAGTCATGACACAGCAACCTATAGAAATAAAATTGCGCCAGCAATCACATATTCTCGATATCGCATTCGATGACGGTGTCAGTTTTGAAATTCCTTTTGAGCTCCTCCGCGTATATTCCCCTTCAGCCGAGGTTAGTGGTCACGGTCCTGGGCAGGAAGTTTTGCAAACAGGAAAGAAGGATGTAGGTATCAACGAATTGATCCCTGTTGGCAGTTATGCCTTACAAATCAACTTTGATGATGGTCATGACACAGGACTCTATACCTGGGAGTATCTTTATAAGCTAGGCAAAAATCAGGATGCGCTGTGGGAGGACTATCTTGACCGGTTAGCGGCTGCAGGCGCAATTCGGGAACCGAGTCCTTGAGCAAAATATACCCGACAATACTAGTCAACATAGTTTAGAATCCGATTTCAGGCCATTAACCAGATCCAGGAGTGAGTAATGAGTTTTAGTGAAGCAGATGTTCAAGATGCATTGAAGAATTTAACAGATCCAAATACCAAAAAGGACTATGTCAGCGGCAAATCCGTGAAAAATATTAAGGTCAGCGGCAGCGACGTGTCGCTGGATATCCTGCTTGGCTACCCTGCCAAGAGTGTGTGGGAGGAGATTCGCGCGATGGTTGAATCACATCTGAAGTCGACTTTGCCAGGCATTGGGAAGGTCAGCGTCAATGTAACCAGCAAGGTTGTCCCGCATGCGGTACAACGTGGTGTGAAGCTTGTTGAAGGGGTAAAGAACATTATTGCCGTTGCCAGCGGCAAGGGTGGTGTTGGAAAATCAACTACAGCAGTTAATCTGGCGCTGGCGTTGGCTGCAGAAGGCGCGCGTGTTGGTGTTCTGGATGCCGATATATATGGGCCATCACAGCCAACCATGCTGGGTATCTCAGGCCAACCAACATCAATTGATGGGAAGTCCCTTGAACCAATGACCAATCATGGTCTCCAGGCAATGTCTATTGGCTTCATGATTGATGGCGAAGATACTCCCATGGTCTGGCGTGGTCCGATGGTTACACAGGCACTTGATCAATTGCTGCATCAGACACGCTGGGACAATCTTGATTATCTGGTGGTAGATCTGCCACCTGGTACCGGCGATATTCAACTAACGCTTGCGCAAAAGGTACCTGTCACCGGCGCTGTTATCGTCACGACGCCACAGGACATCGCGCTGATGGATGCGCGAAAGGGGCTCAAGATGTTTGAAAAAGTCGGCATCAAGATCGTTGGTATCGTAGAAAACATGAGCACGCACATCTGTTCCAAATGCGGTCACGAGGAACATATCTTCGGCGCTGGCGGCGGCGAGAAAATGTGTGGTGATTACAATGTTGAATTTTTGGGTGGCTTGCCGCTGGACATACGCATTCGTGAGCAAGCAGATTCCGGCAACCCGACCGTTGCAGCAGACCCCGATGGTAAGATCGCCAAGGAGTACAAGCAAATCGCCCGTCGGATTGCTGTCAAAGTCGCTGAAATGGCTCAGGACCACAGTGCAGCTTTCCCAAAGATCGTGGTGCAAAACACCTAAGACCTTTAAATACAAAGTATTGCAGCAAGGGCCTGGACAAATAATCTG
Source organism: Gallionella sp. (assembly GCA_024641025.1). Taxonomy (GTDB): domain Bacteria; phylum Pseudomonadota; class Gammaproteobacteria; order Burkholderiales; family Gallionellaceae; genus Gallionella. The sequence continues at coordinate 8,751 of JAHEDW010000009.1, read as the reverse complement.
GGCCTTTCTTTTATATCTGTTACACCCCTGTCCGACAATTTAGTACCTATCTGGTAATTGAATTTTTCTTCAACAAGATGAAATCGAGTTCAGTAGTATTGCCTTATGAACTAACTTGGACTAAACTAGTCCTAGTTATGAAGAGGTGCAGATGTTAAGACTCAGCAAAATGGCCGATTATGGTACTCAAGTAATGACTTATATGGCGCGCGACCTAGCTGTGCACAGTGCGAGCGAAGTATCGGCAGGATTGGGAATTGCCGCACCTACGGTGAGCAAAATCCTCAAGATGCTGGTCCGGAAGAATCTTGTGGACTCCGTAATGGGTGCTAAAGGCGGGTATATGCTTGCACGTGATCCTGCAGCGATATCAATTGCTGAGATCATTGATGCGATGGATGGCCCGATTTCCATCACAGAGTGCAGTGGTACCACAACTTGTGAGCGTGAGTCGACTTGTTCGACACGCAGCAATTGGCAGGGAATCAATCACATCATCCAGAATGCACTCGAAAAAGTGAATCTGGCAGAAATGATCTCTCCCAAACCGCAGGTAATGGATATGAGCGCGCTTCGTTCGCGCGGCATTTTGATATGAATATTAATTGGAGATGAACATGGCAATAACGATGACGGAATCTGCAGCGAAACACATCATCAGTCAAGTTGAGAAAAGCGGTAATGGGGTAGGGTTGAGACTCGGTGTGAAGAAGTCAGGTTGTAGCGGCTTTGCTTACACAATGGATATTACTAGCGAAATTCGCGACACAGACAGTGTCTTCGAGAGCTTTGGCGCGAAAGTGTTGGTGGATAACGCGAACTTGCCCTTCCTCAATGGGACCGAACTTGAATATTCGAAGCAAGGATTGGGATATGTGTTCAAGTTAAACAACCCCAATGTCAAGAATCAATGTGGGTGCGGCGAAAGTTTTGCGGTTTGAATTCGGAATGGGAGCGATTTAATTCATGAGTACAGCACTGCATAATCTGGTAAACCAGCCTTACAAGCACGGTTTTGTAACCGATATTGAAACCGAGGCGGTACCAAAGGGCTTGAGTGAAGACGTTATCCGTCTGATATCCAAGAAAAAAAATGAACCAGAGTGGTTACTCGAATTTCGCCTCCAGGCTTATCGCCACTGGCTAACGATGGAAGAACCTTCCTGGGCGAACGTGAATTACCCCAAGATCGATTTTCAGGACATCATCTATTTCGCGCAACCCAAGCCAAAGAAGCAACTGGCAAGCATGGATGAAGTCGATCCGGAATTAAGGCGCACTTTCGAAAAACTTGGTGTGCCGCTGCACGAGCAAAAACTGATGACAGGGGTCGCAGTCGACGTGATTTTCGACAGCGTATCGGTAACAACTACCTATAAGGCAAAGTTAGCCGAAATCGGGATCATCTTTTGTTCATTTTCAGAAGCGGTCCGTGACTACCCGGATCTGGTAAAGCAATACCTTGGCAGTGTCGTGCCGAGTGGCGACAATTTTTATGCCGCACTTAATTCTGCTGTATTTACTGACGGATCATTTTGTTTCATTCCCAAGGGCACGAAATGCCCGATGGATTTATCGACATATTTCAGGATCAATACCGAAGGCTCGGGACAATTTGAGCGTACGCTGATCATCGCCGAAGAAGGTAGTTCGGTCTGTTATCTGGAAGGCTGCACGGCACCTCAGTTCGATACCAATCAATTGCATGCGGCAGTGGTTGAACTGGTCGCGTTAGACAATGCTGACATCAAGTACTCGACGGTGCAGAACTGGTATGCAGGCGACGAGAACGGCAAAGGCGGAATCTATAATTTTGTCACTAAGCGTGGCCTTTGCAAGGGCATCAACTCTAAGATCTCCTGGACCCAGGTAGAAACCGGATCAGCCATCACCTGGAAATATCCGAGTTGCGTGCTTCTGGGGGACAACTCGATTGGCGAATTTTATTCGGTAGCGCTGACCAACCACCTTCAGCAAGCTGACACCGGCACAAAGATGATTCATGTTGGCAAGAACACCAGAAGCAAGATCATCGCGAAAGGGATATCCGCCGGACGTTCCAACAACAGCTACAGAGGTTTGGTAAAGGTGGGTAGTCGTGCTGCTGGCGCAAGAAACTATTCTCAGTGCGACTCGATGCTGATTGGAGACCGTTGTATTGCAAATACCTTCCCGACCATCGATGTTCAAAATACCACCGCGACGATAGAGCATGAGGCATCGACATCCAAGATTGGCGAGGACCAGATGTTCTTTTTTGCACAGCGCGGCATCGGGTCAGAAGAAGCAATATCAATGATCATAAATGGATTTTGCAAGGATGTATTCGTACATCTACCAATGGAATTTGCGGTTGAGGCTACCAAGTTGCTCGGCCTGAAACTTGAAGGGAGTGTAGGATGATCAACAAAGACAGCAAAGTCTTGCTTGAAGTAAAGAATCTTCGGGCGGAAGTTGGCGGCGTGCAGATACTGAAGGGTGTCGACTTGACCATACGCACGGGTGAAGTACATGCCATTATGGGTATCAACGGCTCTGGCAAGAGTACCTTTTCCAAGGTCCTAGCGGGACATCCCGATTACGCTGTTACCGGTGGGACAGCCAGTTTCGAGGGCAAGGATTTGTTTTCCCTGGAACCGGAAGAACGCGCCAGAGCTGGATTGTTCTTGGCGTTCCAGTATCCGGTCGAGATTCCCGGTGTATCTAATAGTGCCTTGTTGCGACTGGCTTACAACACACTTCAGTCTGAACGAGGACTGGAAGAACTCGATCCGCTCGAGTTCGAGGACCTGGTTCAAGAAAAGCTAAAGGTCGTCGAAATGGACCCTAGCTTTCTGGGCCGCAGTGTCAATGAAGGTTTTTCCGGCGGCGAGAAGAAACGGAATGAAATCCTGCAAATGGCAGTGCTGGCTCCTAGGTTGGCAATCCTGGATGAGACCGATTCAGGTCTCGATATCGATGCACTGAGGATCGTGGCAAACGGTGTTAACAGCCTGCTCTCGCCTGACAATGCAGTTGTGATGGTGACCCATTATCAGCGCCTTCTGAACTATATCGTTCCTGATTATGTTCATGTCATGGATGGCGGACGTATCGTAAGAACTGGGGACAAGAATCTTGCGCTGGAACTTGAGGCGCGTGGTTACGACTGGCTAAGGGCTGCAGCGTGAAACTTTCCAAAGAACAATGCTACGAGCAGTTGTTGCTCGGAAAATCCGTCAAATCACATGGCTGGCTAGAGAATATCCGCCAGGATGCGTTAGTTCGCGCCCAAGCCTTGAATTTTCCATCAGATCGCCACGACGATTGGCGCTTTACTGACTTGTCAGCGTTGTTCCAGCACGGCTTTCGACCAATCGATTCTTTTGCCAGATTGGCACTGGTCGACATCGAGAAATACTTGATACCTGAAGCGATCAGGCTGGTCTTTGTCGACGGGTGTTATTCCGCGGAACTATCTGAGCTATCGAAAGTGGGGAGCGCTGTAACGGTATCATCACTTGCAGATCGCCATGGGGATCCGATGCTTGAGTCGAGTTTTGGGAAATATGCGCCATACCAACAAGATGCGTTCGTTGCCCTTAACACGAATTTTTTCGAAGATGGTACATGGGTACATGTTGTCAATGAAGTAACGGCCCCGATCCATCTGCTTCATGTTTCCACGAAGCGTGAGGCGGCATCTGCCATCTATCCTCGCTGCATGGTGGTAATGGAATCATCTAGTCGTGCCACTTTGGTGGAAGACTATGTGGGTATAGATGGTGCGATTTATTTCTCGAATGCAGTGACCGAAATTGTGCTGAAGGAACAAGCTCACATGCAACATGTTCGTGTGCAGCGAGAGGATAAAAATGCCTTTCATATTGGACATTGTTCGGTGGAAGTTGGAAGAGATAGTACTTATATCTCTACCTCTCTGTCTTTCGGTGCTCGCACGTCTCGTTACACATTGCATGTTCGTCAAAATGATGAAGGTGCAGAAATACGGTTGGACGGTTTGGCACTGGTAGCAGGGCGCCAGATCGCTGACACGCATACCTTGATCGAACATGCTGCACCCAGGGGCAAGAGCATCCAGTTGCACAAGTGCATTGCTGACGGATCAGCGCATGGTGTGTTCAGTGGCAAAATCGTTGTTCATGAAGGTGCCTCAGGTACTGATTCTGCTCAATCGAGTCGTAACCTGCTGCTTTCCGAAAAAGCTCGTATTGATACCCAGCCACAGCTTGAGATCTTCAACGATGATGTGAGCTGCAAGCATGGCGCAACGATCGGACAAATCGATGCAGACGCACTTTTCTTCCTTAAGAGTCGCGGACTGAAAGAGGCAAGTGCGCGCAACTTGCTGACCCATGCTTTTGCCGCAGAGATCATAGACAAGATCCCAGTGCCATCGCTGGTTGAGTCCCTTGGCAAGACGATCCTGGAACGCATGACTGTGGTTCGAACATGAAAGCAGAGCGCATGAATGTGGAAGGAAACAAGAGCGTTCCTAGCCCCATCGATCTAGACAGGCTTGATAAGATCAGGGCAGATTTTCCGATACTTGGCATGCAGGTTTCCGGTAAGCCCCTGGCTTATCTGGATAATGCGGCCAGCAGCCAGATGCCGCAGGCAGTCATCGACCGAATCGTAAAGTACCAGAGTCAGGAACATTCCAATATTCACCGTGCCGTGCACTACCTTAGCGAGTTGGCAACCCGGGAATACGAGGCGGCACGTGTCAATGTTCAGAATTTCATCAACGCAAAGGAGTCACGCGAAATCATATTTACGCGAGGCACTACCGAAGCCATCAATCTGGTGATGCATGGCTACGGCCGTGCTTTCATCAGCGAGGGCGACGAGATCATCCTTTCTGCATTGGAGCACCATGCGAACATCGTTCCTTGGCAGATGCTTGCTCAGGAGAAGGGCGCCGTGCTGCGTGTGATACCGATGAACGATGATGGGGAATTGCTCATTGATGAGTTCGAGGCACTATTTAATGAAAAGACAAAGTTTTTGGCACTGTCCCATGTCTCGAATGCCCTAGGTACGATCAATCCGGTGAAAAGTATGACTGCCTTCGCTCACCGTCACGGCGTTCCGGTGATGCTTGATGGGGCACAAGCCGCACCTCACCAATCCCTGGACGTGCAGGATCTTGATTGTGATTTCTACGCATTTTCCGGGCACAAGATGTGCGGGCCGACCGGTATTGGCGTGCTATATGGCAAGGCACATATGCTTGAGAAGATGCAGCCCTATCAGGGCGGCGGCGACATGATACTTTCGGTTACCTTCAAAAAGACCGTATACAACGTCATCCCTGCCAAATTCGAGGCTGGTACACCCCCGATCATGGCTGCGATCGGCTTGGGTGCAGCAATCGATTACCTTAACGGAGTCGGTCTGGCCAATATCGAAGCTTACGAAAAGTATTTGTTGGATTACGCGACAGGACGTGTCTCGGGGTTGGATGGCGTCAGGATCATCGGTACTGCCAGATCAAAAGCAGCTGTAATCTCATTCGAGATCGACGGGGTACATCCTCATGACGTTGGCACTATATTGAACGGGGATGGCATCGCCATCAGAACTGGACACCACTGCGCACAACCCGTGATGGATCGCTTTAATGTGCCTGCGACTGCGCGCGCTTCTTTTGCCTTTTACAACACCAAACAAGAGATAGATAAGTTGGTTGAAGGTATTTGCAGAGTGAAGGAGTTATTTTCGTGACAGACATGCGCCAGCTATACCAGGAAGTGATTCTGGATCACAACCGTAAGCCGAGGAATTTCGGCTCGATCCCTGATGCAAACCGTCATGCAGACGGGCACAACCCGCTATGCGGCGACCACATCAAGTTGTCGATGAACGTACAAGATGACAAGATCGAAGCCATTGCATTCGAAGGTCATGGCTGTGCGATCTGCAAGGCATCTGCTTCGATGATGACAGGAGCGGTCAAGGGCAAATCAGTGCAAGATGCCGAGACCATGGTCGAGGAATTCAGGGGTATGTCAACAGGTACGCTTGATCCTGATAGCGCGGACCATCATCTGGGCAAGCTTAAGATTTTTGCCGGAGTAAAGGATCTTCCCTCACGGGTAAAATGTGCGATCTTGCCTTGGCACACGCTGCATGCTGCGCTCAATTCCGAAGCGTCTATTTCAACTGAAGGCGAAGCCGACCCGGTGAATGACCATGCCTAGAATCGCAGACATCGAGGACACCCCGAATCCGAATGCGGTTAAGTTCGTGTTAAAGGACCGTTTGAGTTGGGGCAGGGCATTTTCATTCGATAGCGCCGAGTCAGCTGCTTCCGATCCATTAGCCTCAAAATTGTTTGAGATTCCCCATGTTGTCAATGTCTATTACATGGACAAGTGGATCACCGTAACCCAGGACGGGGAAGCGGACTGGCCAAAACTGGTCCGTGAGATTGCGATGCCGATCAGGGAAGCTGAAGCGGCCCTGAAACCTGAGCATGAAATCGTGTCAAATTTTGATGACGACGATCCGAGACTGGCAGCAATCCGCAAACTACTGGACGAGCAGGTCAGGCCAGCCCTATTGTCGGATGGGGGTGATCTGCAAATTGTCGGTTTGGAAGGAAATGTACTGTCTATCCGATATTTTGGTGCATGTGGAAGTTGCCCGAGTTCCCTGGCAGGGACGCTTTCAGCAATTGGCAACCTGGCACGGACCATCGAACCAGATATCGAAGTAGAAGTCGTATGAGTGATTGGGTGGACGTCGCGAGGGTGGAAGCTATTACCCCAGGTGAACCTGTGCACATTGAAATCGATGGTGTCGGCATCGCGGTGTTCAAGTTGGATGATGCTTTCTATGCCATCGAGGATGTGTGCACCCATGATGGTGGATTACTGACCGGGGGCTGCATCGAAAATGACCAGATCGTTTGTCCGCGGCATGGCGCAAGATTCTCGATCAAAACTGGCGAGGCGCTGACGGCGCCTGCCTATGAGCCCACAGCAATTTTCCCGACAAGAGTAGAAAGTGGCATGGTTCAGGTGATGGATGACCGTTGGGACTAGTTCTAATCACGATTGAACAAATATTTGATTATCGTACTCGTCTATATTCCATTTCTTTACGCCTGGATGGCGCATGTATTCTTGCAACTTCGTACTGTTTTCTTACGCGCTTTAAGTCTACGGGTTGCCGTAATGCCAGTAATGCAGTGGCTAGGCCACGAAGCTGGAAGGAATTGTCAGAGTTCCACCTAGTGAATGTTTTGTCATTATTGCGGGTGGCTCTGCTATAATCCGCGCCCTCGGGGCGTAGCGCAGCCTGGTAGCGTACGTGCATGGGGTGCACGTGGTCGGAGGTTCGAATCCTCTCGCCCCGACCATTACTTGTGTGAAACCTCACATAAGATTCTTTATTAAGATAAATTATCAAGATTATGATTTATATGGATATAATAATTTTTCCTGCATTGCACTCAGCCAACAATTGATCTTGTCTTCTAGCTCTTCAACACCACATCAAGCCCACATCCACCGAAAGGTTGCCATCGCAGCCTGTTTTGGCACATTCCTGGAATGGTATGACTTTCTCACTTTTGCTTCGCTAGCCACATACTTCAGTACGTTGTTCTTCCCTCAGGAAAATCCGGTCGCAGCGCTTCTGGCGAGTCTTGCTACTTTCGGAGTCGGTATGCTGGTGAGACCCCTTGGGGCCGCATTGTTCGGTTCGTTGGGCGATAAGTACGGTCGTCGACCGGTATTTATCGCCACAATCGTTCTGATGGGCTTGTCTACCTTTTGTGTTGGTTTGTTGCCGACCTATGCGCAGGTAGGCATGATGGCACCTGCAATGCTGCTGGTATTGCGACTGCTGCAAGGATTCTCAGTTGGTGGCGAAATTGGTGGCGCTGCAGTTTACCTGACGGAACATGCACCTGAGAAAAAGCGCGGTTTGTATACCAGCGTACTTCAATTGATGGGACCCCTGGGTATTATGGTGTCGACTCTACAGGTGGTATTGCTGCAATCGTACTTGAGTGCCGATGATTTCCAGACTTGGGGATGGCGTGTCCCATTCCTGGTTTCGATCTTGTTGTTACTGGTCTCGATCAAAAGCAGGGTGAACATGTATGAATCACCCGTATTCTTGCACTTGCGAGAGAAGCATGGGCTTTCGAAGGCGCCATTAAGGGAGTGCCTGACGGATCGTCATACGCTAGGCCGTATGGCGCTATTGTTCTTCTGCATTTCTGCAGGTGGCTCATTATTGTTCTTTTCTTCTCAGGTATACACCAGCGTCTATTTGAAGAGCGTCGTTAGACTTGACTCAAAGACCGTTTCGGAATTGGTGCTATTGAGTACCTTGGTATTGTTTCCGTTGACCATCTATTTCGGATGGTTGTCAGATCGCGTTGGTCGCAGGCCAGTGTTGCTTGCCGGCTTGCTGCTCGGTTGCCTTGCGATCTTCCCCGTGTTCAAAGGCCTGATTCACTATGGAAATCCTGCGCTTGAACGATTTAACATCGAGGTCCCAGTAGCCCTGTATGGCAATTCCTGCGGCTATGACCCGTTCACGGCGACGAAGAACGATTGTGAACGCAACCAGCAATTGCTATCGAAGTTGGGCGTGTCTTACACCCTGCATTCGTCGCCAGAACCGGACACCACACGGGTGCAGGTAGGTTCACGCGAAGTCAATGGGTTCCAGGTCGACGAACTCGCTTCTGCACTAAAAGCTGAGGGTTGGACCGAATTGGCTGATCCGGGG
>JAHEDW010000109.1 GCA_024641025.1 Gallionella sp. | reverse complement strand
ATAAATCACGCGTACTGCGGCAATGTTCCGGCAAAGCAAGGTACTCCGCCAACATGCCATCCATATAGCCCAGTTGCTGTCTCAGAGGCCAATTGAAAAACGCTTGCGTCACAGGCAATAGCAAACCTTGTCCGGTCATGCCGATGTATGGCCTGAGCGCCTTCTCGTATAGCCCATGACCAAAGATATAAAATCCCATTTGAGTATTCACCTGTCTCCGTCGCTTCCAAAACAGCTCTTTCCATTCGTGATCTTTCAGCAGAGCAGCCAATTTCGGGTCGGCATGCAGCACAATCACACCAGACTCATCAAAAAGGGTATTAACGTCGCGAACTGGGCTTCGTACATATTTCCCCAATGCTCTTTCCTCAACAAGCGCATTGTAATGGCGCGCATTAAGCACGGCCTTGGCTCTGGGGAAAGTAAGCCATACCAGGGAATTGAACAAGTCGTGAAGGTTATCTGAGCGAGTCGACACCTCACCCTTAAGATAGCAACGTGGTTCATATTGCGCTTCGAACGACAGTTTGCCTTTATTCTGAGGGATGAATCTAAGTGGTTTTCCAATCTGTACACATATCTGGGAAGGATGCTTGTCAAGCAGAGCATTGCAATCCTCCAGTGTCGGAAAGCTTTCAGTACTTATTTCAGCGAGTATCGGATGTAACGGAACAAACATCGGCGAATGCTGCATTGCTTCCCTATTCCATACGGGTGCTTGCATAATTCTCATCTGTATATTGAAACCTGATCCGTCAATTGACGACCGATCAGACGCTAACTTTTACCGGCAAGCCCAATTCACCGATTCGATCTGCAAAGGCTTGGAGTTGATTTTCGGAAAGCGCAGACAGGCGAGGCGCTTCAGGTTGCAGTGAGGGGCGCGCCAGCGTGTAAAGCAGCACCCCCTGGGGGGTGTGACCATCATTCAGCAATGCTCTTAGGAAGCCAAGGAAGTCGTCCTCGTCCTGACGCGAGGGGGGTTCTCCATCCAGCGCGAACCAGCATGTTTGCAGCCACGTGGGACATGACAAGATCGATTCGATTAGGTTCTCGCGTACTCTCTTCATGCTGGTCTTCGTGTCGTTAACCAGTTGCATGCCAACCGCACTTGCTCGGTCAAGCTTGAACCATACTTCTCCATTGAGCCTTGCCATGTGGCGCAAGCCATCCTGAACATCACTGCGATTAAGCAGGCTGCCGTTGGTGATCAGTACGGTCTTTAATTCCTGGGGCAACTCGAGATCTTTGACCACGCGGCCGATCAACTCGACAACTTGGGAAAATTCAGCGCAGCTGGTCGGTTCGCCATTGCCAGACAGAGCGATGTCATTGATGCGTCGTGCCCCATCAGGGACACGTTCTTGCATAAAATCGCCATGCAGTAATTCCTTAAGAAAACCACGCAGTTCATCTTCCAGGAGAACCAAATCAATGACGGGCGAAGCACCTCGGGTAAGGTCGGGAACCTGACAGTAAATGCAGCGCCAATTGCAGGCATTGTTTGGATTAAGGTTGATTCCAACCGAAACGCCGCCCGCGCGTCGCGATACTACCGGATAGACATAATGCAAAGACGCGCTGTCGCGGTCATGATCCTTGGTGTTGAGAAATTTGCTTGTTCCGGGCATAGGCTAAGTATTACTCATCAAATATCAAGAAATTCAGAGCGGAAGATATTTTGCCGGATCCACTGGTTTACCGTAGCGACGGACTTCGAAATGAAGCTTGACCCGGTCGGCATCGGTTTTGCCCATCGCGGCTATTTTTTGCCCACGAGAAACACTTTCACCTTCCTTAACCAATACTTGGTCATTGTGTGCATATGCGCTGAGATAGGTTTTGTTGTGCTTAATAATGATCAGTTTGCCATATCCACGAAGTCCGCTGCCGCTATATACCACCTTGCCGGAAGCACTGGCATAGACCGGTTGGCCTAGCGAACCGGCGATATCTATCCCCTTGCGATTGGCCGACTCGGAAAATTCACCGATGACTTTGCCCTGCGCAGGCAGGATCCATTTTAGTTCAGACTCATCGTCTTCATTGCCTTCGTCTGCAGTTGGCTTGGGTTCAGGCTTGATTACAGGTTTGGGCTCGGGTTTGCTTTCTACTTTGGCGATCAAGGGAGGGCTGTACTTCTGGTCCTGTACCTTTTCAATCTGTGCCATTGCAGCTTCGCTATAGGCGTATTTGACCACTTTGGGTTGTTCTTTCAACAACGTTTCCACCGGCTTGACTTCAACTCTAGAGCCTGTGGTTGGGGATGCCTTGCCAGGGAAGAGATGGATTTCTTGCCCAATCGAGATCAAGGTTGGATCTGCAATATGGTTCAGTTCAGCCAGTTCGTGGTAGTCAAATCCGTAGTTGAATGCGATGCTGTATAAAGTATCGCCCTTTTGAACTACATAAACTTCAGGCCGCCAATCCTTTTCAAGCTGCTCGCCTCTTTTCCCTGACGCTAAGACGTTATTTTTTGAGGTTTCACTTCGATCAACAACTGGTGCTCGATAACCGCTTGAAGCACAACCCGTGACCAGTGAAACCATCATTAAAAATGTGATGTAACACTTTTGCCTCATGTTTTACCCATCAACAGAGGGACAAATTTCACTGCTTCAAGCTTGGTTTCCCGAAATCCGCCCGCATTACGCTCGATCAGATACAGCCATTGCTCATTGATACCGACCGGCAGAACCATTCTACCACCGACCGCCAACTGCTCCCTAAGCACCAAAGACAGCGCGGGCGCAGCTGCAGCCATAATGATGCCGTCAAAAGGAGCAGCATCAGGAAAACCAGTGCATCCGTCCGCATAGCGCACACTGACGTTACGTACCTTCAGTTCGCGCAATTTTTTTCTTGCACGTTCGTATAATGGCTGGATTCGCTCCACGGTATAGACCTCGCGTGTGAGTTGTGCCAACACGGCAGCCTGGTATCCGCAACCCGTACCTATTTCCAGCACCCGACCCAACGGACGATTGTGAGGATCTGGCCCGCGCAATACTTCGATCATTCTGGCCACGATGTATGGCTGCGAAATGGTCTGGTTGAAATTGATCGGTAACGAAACATCGTCGTAAGCACGGCTTGCCATCGCCTCGTCGATGAACAGATGGCGTGGAACCTCGAACATCGCAGCCAGCACCGCCTCGTCCTTAATACCCTGTTCGCGAAGCCGCTCTATCAGGCGAGCGCGAGTTCGCTGTGAGGTCATACCGATACCGTTGAGCCGAGTATTCATTCCTGGTTCTGGCCGATCCACTTGCGAACGGCGTCGAGCTGTTGATATTGCGTGAGGTCGATCTGCAAAGGGGTTATTGAAACGCGCTGCTGCGATAACGCATGAAAATCTGTGCCCTCCCCAGCATCCTGTGCTTTACCTGCCGCACCAACCCAGTAAACCGTCTCTCCGTGTGGATTGCTAGCTTTCACCACCGGTTCTGCCTTGTGCCGCTTGCCGAGACGTGTCACTTCCATGCTTTGACGATTTCCTGCAACCAGTTGGTCATATGGCACATCGGGAACGTTGACATTGAGCAGCCAAGGGTGACTGTGTGTGTGGCCTGCAAATCGTTGCACCAATTCTGTCGAGATCCTTGCGGCTGTCTCATAGTTGGCGAATTTAGTGCCTACAAGTGATACTGCAATCGATGGTATCCCTAGCAGGAATCCTTCTGTTGCCGCTGCAACTGTCCCAGAATATATCGTATCATCTCCCATGTTGGCGCCGGCATTTATCCCGGATACAACCATATCTGGTTGTTGATCGAACATCCCGGTTACTGCAAGGTGAACACAATCGGTGGGCGTACCATCCACATAATAGAAGCCATTGGCCGCACGACGTGGTCTGAGTGGACGATCAAGGGTAAGTGAATTGCTTGCGCCACTGCGATCACGCTCAGGCGCTACCACAATAACATCCGCGATCCTTGCCAAATGTTCAGCGAGACTAATTATTCCCGGTGAGAAATATCCATCATCATTGCTAATCAGAATACGCATAGCCGTTCTCAATCCTCAAGCGAGACATTACGAGTCTCGGGTAAAAATATCAGGCCGATGATGAAGGCCATCGCCAGCAATCCGACGGGATACCACATTCCAGACAGGGCATTCCCTGCCTTTACGCTTAGCAGCGTTACCATGAAAGGAGATAAGCCCCCTATCCAGCCAGCGCTGAGGTTATGAGGCAATGCTACTGCGCTATAGCGAGTGCGTGCAGGGAACAACTCTGCCAAGGTTGCGGTTTGTGGGCCAGTGATTAGGCCAACTGCA
>JAHEDW010000008.1 GCA_024641025.1 Gallionella sp. | reverse complement strand
TTCAGTTCCTTCTCCAACCCCGACCGCCGCCCCGGCACGTAGACGACCATGACTGTCCTTGCAAGCAAAGGGATGTTCGCTGGCTTTAAGAATATCCTTGACCGTCATCAGGCCGCGCAATTCGAACGCATCATTGACCACAAGTACCCGCTCGATACGGTGCTTATGCATTAGCGCACGGGCCTCTTCCAGACTGGCGTTCTCCTTGACGGTGATGAGGCGATCGCTCGAGGTCATGATGTTCCGGATCGGTTGATCCAGATTGCTCTCAAATCGCAGATCGCGGTTGGTTACGATACCGACCAGACGTTTGCCCTGAACGACCGGCAATCCCGAGATCTTGTGATGGCGCGTCAGATCCAGAACGTTTCGCACTGTCATGTCCTGCGTGATGGTGATCGGATCCTTGACCACGCCACTTTCGAAACGCTTCACTTTTGCGACTTTGGCAGCCTGGGCTTGGGCGGACATGTTCTTGTGCAGGATACCTATCCCGCCTTCCTGTGCCAGCGCGATCGCAAGGCGTGACTCAGTAACAGTATCCATCGCAGCGGACAATAGCGGGATATTCAGGCTGATATTGCGTGTGAGTTGCGTGCGCAGACTAACATCGCGCGGCAGTACATTTGAATAAGCAGGAACGAGCAGAACGTCGTCAAAGGTCAGAGCTTTATTGATATTGCTCATATTATGCAGGCCTCGGCAAAGCGAGCATTATACGCATGCCCGGCAGACCCGTAAATCAACATACTGCTACCAGGCTGAAATAGCTGAATCGCGCGACTTCAATTCATCAGGCTGAACGGGCTACGATTAGAGTGCGGTCTCGTCAGTTTCTCCGGTACGAATGCGTATCACCTGCTCCACCGTAGTTATGAAAATCTTCCCATCGCCGATCTTACCGGTATGCGCTGCCTTGATGATCGCCTCGACTGCCCTATCGAGCAAATCTGTAGGTACTACCACTTCCACCTTAACCTTGGGAAGAAAATCGACGACATATTCGGCACCACGATACAACTCGGTATGTCCTTTTTGCCTGCCAAAACCCTTCACTTCGGTTACTGTCAATCCACTGACGCCGAGTTCTGAAAGCCCCTCACGTACTTCATCCAGCTTGAACGGCTTGATTATTGCCTCGATTTTTTTCATATTGCGCTCCCGTATTCGTTATTTGATCGTTCTGCCCTGTTCTGATTGTCCAATTCTAGCAACAGGTGTGATTTAAAGCCTATTCCTTGCCTCCAGACAGCAGCGATACGATTTCCGTATGCTTGTTCTTCTTGGCCAGATCCAGCGCTGTCGTGCCATCCCTGTATTTTTTCCTGAAATCCGCGCCTTTGCTCAACAGTAATTTCACCTCGGGCAAATGGCCATTGGCTGCAGCTTTGTGCAATGATGTCCAACCGTCATTGGAAGTTGCATTGACATCCGCACCATTTTCAATCAGCAGAAAGCTCACTGACAAGTGACCACGCGTTGCCGCCTGCATCAGGGCGGTCCAGCCATGTTTGCTGCACGCATTGACATTAGCGTTCTTGCTCAACAGCAGTTTCACTACTTTGGCATATCCATTGAAGGCTGCCCAGTGCAGTGGACAATAGCCTGCACCATCCCTGTGGTGGATATTTGCGCCACTCTTGATCAACAACGTAGCCAACTGCTCATCGCCATTGAACGATGAGATCATCAACGGCGTCCATAAACGGTCATCACAAGTATCTACATCCGCACCAGCACTCAGAAACAACGCTACTACATTGCTCTTCCCTGCCTCAGCAGCCTTGATGAAGCCATTAGGTGAAAACTCTATGCCTTGACTCTGTATTTCAGCCTTGATCTTTTCAGAAACGTGCCCCCAAGGATCGTCAGCGTTATTTCGGCCACTCTGGCGGCTATGCACCATGCTCAGATAAATGATGTCCGAGGCCACATCCGGCGGAAATCCTTGACGATCGGAACGGTTGGTGACCATCAACTCTGAAAACAAAGCGTCGATCTCCGGTGTGTCCCACAACGACATGATCTGTGAAAATACCCTCGGGAATTGCTTTTCCAGCGCATAGGGATAGTTTTGCTTGCGGTTATCAAGAATTCTTAGCAGCTTTTGATCCATAATCAGTCGTGTATGAAAAAATTGTTATAACGCCCATCTTAACCACTACCTGCACAAGGTTCCATCAGGGTCACAACATAGCAAACTTCCTTCCGGTCGCAAAGCCGCAAATCTGTAATACTTATACTAGTTCGCGATAGGATACATCCAGCAACTCAAGTTCGCTCACGCCAGATGGTGTGCGTAACATCGCCACATCACCCACTCGCAACTTGAGCAGTGCCTTTGCCAATGGCGAAACCCAACTGATATGGCCACGCGATACATTTGCCTCATCGACACCCACAATACAGTAACTGCTTCGACAACCGGAATCGTCACAAACTGTCACAGTTGCGCCAAAAAACACCTGGTCGCACTCGCCACGACGCGCTGGATCGACAACTTCTGCTTGCTCCAGCCGCATACGCAGGAAGCGAACGCGCCGGTCGATCTCGCGCAGCCGCTTCTTGCCATAGATGTAATCGCCATTTTCGGAACGATCCCCATTGGAGGCTGCCCACGATACAGTTTTCACCAGTTCTGGGCGCTCCACTTTCCATAGTAACTCGAGCTCCTCCTGAAGCTTCCTGTAACCACTTGGGGTAATGTAGTTCTTGACACCTGCCGGCAATCCGGCAGCGGGTTCGACTTCGTCTTCAGGTGTTTCGATTTCACGCGTGAATGCTTTGCTCATGCTTTTGATTTTACAGCATTTCGAAAGGCCGCTGAGAAAAATGAGCTGTTCCAATATTTACGAGATAATCTTGCATAAATTGCAACTCTAACAATAGAAACATTCAGGCTGACAGTATCATTCAGAACGAATCAGCAACACAGGTGCAGACGAGCCGCGTGTCACTCCTTCTGCGACACTGCCTAATAACAGGCGACTGAAACCTGAGCGCCCATGCGTGCCTATAACTATCAGGTCTGCACCCCATTTCACGGCCTCGCCATCAATCACTCTGGCAACGCGCTCTCCTACGCCATCCAGAAGTACCGTTTCCGCTTTCGCACCTGATCGTTGCACTTGTTTTGCAGCCTGCGCCAGGACTCTTTCGCCGCTTTTGTGCATCGCATCCTGCAGTCCGGCATAATCGAAAAAGGCATATGCCTCGGCATCCAGCGAATAGACTTCCTCAACAACATAAACCAGTCGCAATTGGGAATTACCAGAGGCGATTTTGATTGCTTCTTGCAATGCCCGCTCGGAAGTAGCACTGCCGTCCACTGGAACCAGGATGCGCTTATACATGTTCACCTCCGATTTAATAGCATTAAATGGTGCAAATGCTAATTCTATGCCTTTTTAAAATCACATGGTCATCCATTGCGATGAGCATTCCGTTCATTCTGTAAGCCAGCCATAGTCAGTTCAAATGATAATATTGAAAGCTAAATGCGAAATGTGCATGGGTTATTGAATTCCGTAGTT
This sequence comes from Gallionella sp., assembly GCA_024641025.1. Lineage (GTDB taxonomy): Bacteria > Pseudomonadota > Gammaproteobacteria > Burkholderiales > Gallionellaceae > Gallionella. Next base: position 46,180 of record JAHEDW010000008.1, on the reverse strand, counting down.
GCGTCGTATAGCAGAATCCGCACATTTTACGCCAGCAATACCGCCACAAGGCCTGTAATGAACACACCATCAAAAGAGCCTGCGCCACCGATTGAAGCAACGGGGGCACCCAACTTACGGATGTCCTTTAGTCTCAGCAAGTCAGCACCGATCAGAACGCCCAAGGTGCCACAGACATAAGCGAGCGGCGCACGCTGTTGCGGATCGAAGAAGCTCGCGATCAGTGCCGCAGCTATCGGGGCGATCAGCATCGGCATGCCGATGCCGATACCAGGAAGAGGCCTGCTGGATGTATGAGCGATGAAGGCAATTGCTGCGACTGCGATAATGATATGCACGGCATCCAGCGGATAAAGTGTGACCAGATAAAACGAGAAGGCGACAGGTATCACGGCACCACCAACATTGACTACGACAGCAATCTTGCCCGTATATGGACGAATCCTGAAAAACGGCCAACCAATAGGGGGCGTTGGAATGATAGGGGTCACATCACTATCCGCAGTAAGGGTAAATAGCGGGAGATTGATCAAACTGCCTACAAGCGTCAGCAGTAAGAGCTGATAAGCTGATTCGGGCGCAAGACCCAACTTTTCGAATGCGATGGTGATCAAACCATACTGGACAAAGCCAATCATGAAGGCAAGGGCCAGAATAAATATCAGCAAACGGAGCGGTGAAAATGGCATAGTTAGATAGTGAAGTTCAATTACACCGCAACTCAGGTTAAAGGTTAATGGATTACCAACATTCATGATACTTGGTGAGTAGTTAAGAATTTTTAATTCTGCATGTCAGATCCATAGGAATCATTCAAATCGCCTAATTTAGCTCCAATACCATGGTCCATGGAATCAACGGTCCCCCAAATTAACGAAATTGTTGGATTTGGCGTCATGCAAATTATTGTCTCACCTGTTACAGGCGACTGTTAAATGCTCAGCAAGAAAGTCTCCAAGTGCTGTTACCCAGGATTCTCGCATGAATATGAAACCTTCGTTATGACCGCCGGCAAGCTCTAGGAAACGCTTGGGAGGATTAGCTGAATCGTAAAGGGAACCGCCTAGCTTGAACGGTATTATCTCGTCATCAGGGCTGTGTGCAATGAATACCGGTGCATTAACAGCCCTTAAGTATGCACGTGTATCGTATTTGATGCGTGCCAGCCAACGCACCGGTAGAAATGGATAGATATGTCCTGCAAGGTCTGGCACTGAAGTAAAGCCGGATGAGATAACCAATGCAGCAGGATTATTTCGTGCGGCCAACCATGCGGCAACAGCGCCTCCCAGTGACTCGCCGAACAGTACGACTTGGCATGAAGGGACGTGACGCTGTTCGGCCAGATATTGCCATGCCGTCTCCGCATCGACGTAGGTGCCCTGCTCTGTTGGTGTTCCACTGCTAATGCCATACCCGCGGTAATCGATGATCAGCGTGCTGTAGCCCAGAATATTAAACATTCTTATGGACGCCAGCCTGTGTGAGATATTTCCTGCATTACCATGCAGGAACAGCACCGTGCCTTGCGATTGCCTGGCAGGTATATACCACCCGTGTAAATCAATGCCATCAGAAGTCACAAGGTTTAGGTCTTCATATTCCAATCCGATATCGGCAGGCGTCGAAATCATTTCGCGCCCGGCACCCGGGTAGAAGACCAAATGAGATTGGAATAAATATATCAGCAACACCAACCCGCCAAAAACAGTAACCATGACGACAAGTGTATTCAGCATCATGCGCATCCTGTCACCATGAGATATCGAAAATCAAGCGAATCCCTTGAGTGCCACGCTAGCCAAGGCATACATCATTGAGGCCAGGAATATCACAACCCCAAAGCCCAGATGAATCGCCAGCAGCGTAGCGAGCACCGCGCCAACTACCGAGGCAAACCCGTTGATGGCCCATGCCCAGGGAATGGCCTGCTCAGACAACGTAGCAAGTTGCGTCATGCCGGCAGGATATGGCACACCCATGCAAATCGCCAGCGGCGCGATCAGTGCTACTGAAATCAAAATTTTCATCAAGTCTGGCAGATGGATGAGCATTTGGAACACGCTCGGCAGCATAGCCAAATAGAGTAACGATATGGCACACAAAGCAATCACTGCCAATGTAACCTTGTTTGCAACACCTGAACGACCTGCAAGCCAACTTCCCGCTGAGGCGAACAACAGAAATGCACACAACACGACCGCAACCGAATACAACGGATGAGACAGGAAGAGGATGAATTTTTGTATGAAAGCAATCTCCATGAACATGAATGCAAATCCGATTGCCAGAAAATAAAGCGTGGCAGACTTACCAGGCAATGTTTTCCGGCAGCGCGAGAAGCCCAACGGAAGCAGGATAAGTACAAAGCTCGCAGCAATCGCCTGTATCAGGGTCGCCACAAGTAGCGGGTAACTCCAGTCGAGAAGCGCCATGCCGCCCTGCTCGCGCAGCGAGAATATTTCTGCCACTGCATTCCACTTGAAGAATCTGAAAAAGAACGGCCGGTCGTCGGACGCAGGTTCGATGTAGAATTTGTATTGCTCGATGAAATCCTGCCGTTGCGTACCAAGAATCGCGGTTGCGCCCTCATAAAATTCAGGTTTTTCCAGCAGGTTGTAACGGTTCGCTTCTTTGCTTTGCATCCCAGGGTAATAGACCAGATCGAAGGAGCGTATGCGACAAAATTCCCTGATCGATGTGATCTCGGCAGCGGTGAACGCGCGATTCTTTACAAGCAGCGTAACTGTCTTCCACCCCCTTATCATTACCAATCGGGTGGCAGGATCATTCACACCGGTCCGCTCCAGAGCAGTTACTGCCGTTGCAAACAATTTAAGTGCATCACGTGGCGGCAGTGTGAGCCAGCGCGTGATCGCGAGCAATCCGTCAGATTTTAAGCAATCCAGATACGTCTGCAGCGCTTCCACCGTGTAAAGGTAGCTTTCGCTCAAGCCATACAACCCTGCTGAGGTTGTTCCAAAGGAATCCAGTAGTGACACCTGAATCAGGTCATATCGCACAGCACTTGAGTTGACGAATCCGCGCGCCTCGGCTTTGTGAATCCGGACACCAGGCAAGTTGTACAGGTTGCCGGAATAATCGCGAAACCGTTCTCTGACCAGGTTGATGATATTGCGATCTAATTCGACTGCATCTATCACGGTACTGCCCTGATAGAGCGACTGCAACACATCGCTGCCGGCACCCGCGCCAAGTATCAGCACGCTCGCAGGCCAGTCATCACCGTAGTGTGTTTCGTTCGTGTCATGCACGTGATAAGGCAATGCAGAGGTAAGTTGGTCGAGATACCCCAGCGGTGCGAGATTGCCATCAAATCTGGTCAGCGCGGAGGGTCCGTCACCATCAAAGTACACACCCAGTTGCGGGGGGGGTTCCATCGAAGCATTGAGGCTCATTCCTGGTGCATCTCGAAGTGGCACACGGTTATTTTCCACAACGGTTACCTGACCCAACGGACTGGAAAGCTCCTCAATAACCTTTGCGCCGACAATGTTCAGGGATTGGCTAAGATCCTTGTAGGGGGAAGGATGCAACTCCATGCTTGGGAGTGCCGCTGCCAATATCGCCAACCCGAACAGTATCTCTAACAGCCACTTTTCTCGGATTTTCAGTTCAATGACAGCAATGGCAGCCGCGATGAAAGCCAAAGAAGACAGCGCACCCAGCATCCGTTGGGGAGGCAAGACAAAAAGTGCAATGATGACGCCCAGACTTCCTATCCCAGCGCCAAGAATATCGAAAGCATAGATGCGCGATGACTGTTTGCCGAAGCAGGAAAAGATAAGCCCGATGCTCAAGCCACCGAAAAAGAAAGGCAACATCATCAACAGGTAAATCACAGATAGTTTTACCGGTTGAGACTGATCCCATAACAATTCGAGCGGATCGAACGGGACCTGTTGAGACAGCCAAAATGCCACTGGCATCAGTACAGCCAAAGCCGATGCAGACATCACGTATACGATGCCGAAGTGTGTTGTGAGCTTTTCCTTCAGGAGTGTCAGTGCTGTGCCACTCGCCCCGTAGCCCAGCATCGCGGCACTGATGATCATATAGGCAAAGTGATGCCACATAACGATGCTGAACAACCTTGTCAGCAACACTTCGTAGGACAGCACGCAAACGGAGAGCAGACTGATTGCGAGAAACGGTGGTCGGTGCATCACTAATGACCGCCGGTAAGCGGCACGAAGCGCACCGGTAAAATCTGGCGGGTTGTCAGTGAGCCGTCCTCCATTTTCTCAACCAGCATAAGAAACTGGGTCATGAATTGTGTGCCGAGCGGGATGACGATGCGGCCACCCGGTTTCAATTGCTTAATCAGTGGTGGGGGGACATGACTTGCGGCAGCCGTGACGATGATCGCATCGAACGGCGCTGCTTCTTGCCAGCCATAATAGCCATCCCCCACCCTGGTCTTAACGTTTTGATAACCAAGTGACCTTAACCGCTCGGAAGCCTTCTCCCCCAGAGGCTTGATGATCTCGATGCTGTAAACAGAATTAGCCAGTTCCGCCAGCACCGCCGCCTGGTAGCCCGAACCGGTTCCTATCTCGAGCACCTTGTCATCGTCCTTGACCTGCATCAGCTCTGTCATTAGTGCCACAATGAAAGGCTGCGAGATCGTCTGCCCATTGCCGATCGGCAAAGGTCGATTCAGGTATGCCGATGAAACCTGGCTGGTTGGAACGAATCGATGGCGCTCAACCTTTTCCAAAGCTGCAATCACATGCGGACCGAATATTGAGCTGCCGCCACTATATTTGGATGTCTCGGCCAAATCCGACAACACCTCCTGAACCATCTGGTGGCGTAAAACATCGAACTCTACGGCCTGTATTGGAGTCACGCAGCAGTACATCAGCAAAGCGCTCAAAGCGAAAAGTCTTTTCATGGCTTACTCCCGACATACCCCCTGGATTTGCATTCACAATCTCACACAGGCGGCTGAAATCAAGATCACCTTCTCATCTTCTGAAGCCACGACCTTTCGTGCCTCCAATCGAATACAACTGTTCAAATACTCCCGTTTCTCAAGGGATTATTCCTGTACAAGCACTCCAACCTCTGGGGCTTTACCTTTGAATGAAGCAGTTGCTGCAACTCCATTTGCATGAAGGACAGCGATATTTGTTGGCATGTAATCCTACAAATCAAAATACATGAATGACAGGATTGTTAATTTTGCTTTTTTGAGGTTGAAGGTTTATCTCTTAACCTGAGCGCGAAAGATTCCCTGATCCTGGTCAACTCGACCAGTCGAACCACAACCTTGTGATTGACGCTTCCCTCGGGATAGTTCCCTTTGTCATCTGATTTTCCCGCAGGCAAACCGGTCAATATAGCGATTGCCTGATCGACACTTTCCACCTCATATATCTTGAACTTTCCAGCTTCTGCAGCTTCAACCACATCACGTCGCAGCATCAGGTGTTTGACATTAGCTGCGGGTATCAATACACCCTGTTCCCCATTCAATCCTCGTGCAATGCAAATATCGAAAAAGCCCTCGATCTTTTCATTGACAGCACCGATCGCCTGGGCCTGGCCAAACTGGTTCACGGAACCTGTTATCGCCAACGATTGCTTGATTGGGGCATTCGCCAGATTGGAAAGCAGCGCGCACAACTCAGCCAGCGATGCACTATCGCCATCGATATATCCATAAGATTGCTCAAACACCAGGCTGGCTGAAAGGGCCAATGGTTGGTTACGTGCAAATTTCGAAGCAAGGAATGAGGACAGAATCAGCACGCCCTTGGAATGGATAGCGCCGGAAAGCTTGACTTCACGCTCGATATTGATCATTTCACCATCGCCCAGCCTAGTGGTAGCCGTGATCCGAGTCGGTTGTGCAAATGCGAAATCGCCCAGCGCGATCACTGAGAGGCCATTAACTTGTCCCGTGACCTTACCCTCAGTTGAAATCATCAGCGTATCACGAAGTATCGCCTCATATAACTGGTCTCTTAGACGATCCTGACGCCGGATCTGGGAATCGATTGCACGCTGCACATCACTTGCCTCTATGGCCGCATGGCCTGCTTCGCTGGCACAGTAATCAGACTCACGCAGCAGGTTTGCCACGCTGTGCATATGGGTCGACAGTCTTTCAGCATCCCCAACCAAGCGTGCGCTGTGTTCGATCACTCTAGCCACTGCGCTGCGGTCGAAAGGCAATAATTCTTCCTTGCGTGACAGTGTCGCGACCAACCGGGCATAGAGCTGATGGGTTTCGGTATTTCGTTCGATCTGTTCCTCAAAATCCGCCGCCACCTTGAATAACTCGCCGAATTCAGGGTCGTATTCTTGCAGCAAATAATAAAGCAGGCGATCACCGAACAGGACTATCTTGGCCTCCAGCGGTATTGGTTCAGGTTCCAACGAAACAGTGCTGACCAGACTGTACATCTGCCCGAGCGATTCGATATATACCTCACGAGATTTCAGTGCCCGCTTCAATCCTTCCCAAGCAAATGGCTGCATAAGCACCTTGCGTATATCAAGAAGCAGGTATCCGCCATTCGCCCGATGGAGCGCACCCGCTTTGATCAGCGTAAAATCGGTTACCAGTGCACCAAGTTGGGCAATATGCTCGACTCGTCCAATAAGATTGCTATAGGTTGGGTTGTCTTCGCTAACGATAGGCGCACCTGATTTTGTAACATTCGTCACAAGCACATTGATCTTATAGCGATGAAATGTCTCGCGTGTGCTGATCGACATGCCTGACAAGGTATACGATTCTTTTTGCTTGAGGAATAAATCGCCGTTCTCGACCATATCCTGTTGAATGATATCGAGGTACTTAATTACTTCTGGCAAGTCACTGTAAGTTGAGCGCAATTCGTTGATCATCTGCTCGACTGTGGCCAACATCGTTTCGCGGTTAAGTTGCTTGACTCGTTCGTTCCTTTCCCGCTGCCACTGTGGTATGTGGTTCAGGATTGATTCCAGTCGTTTCTGAAATTCTGCGATGCTGGCTTCGTATCTTCGCCTATCCTCTTCTGGAAGCTTTTCATATCCCTCCGGGGGAATCACTTCCTGGTTTTGTGTCGGTGCGAATGCAAAACCTTCCTGAGTTCGCAGCAACACGATGTCATGTTTCACCGCGTCATCGGCTAATTCAGTGAACACCTGGTCCTGACGCTTCCTGAATTCCTCCTGGATCGCATTTGCCTTGGCGCGATATTCATCGCTCTCGAATAGCGCAGGGATCGCGCTACGCAGATAATCAACCAGATTCTCGATGTCGGCATTCAGCTTCGTACCCATTCCAAATGGGAGTCTGAGCGCCAGTGGCTTATGTGGCAGGTCGAAATTGTTTACATAACACCAGTCGAACGGCTCTGGTTCCTCCCTCGCCTTCTTATCCAGAAACTGCCGAACCATGCTGCGCTTTCCAATGCCGGCGGGTCCGAGCACGAAAAGATTGTAACCCTCATGACGGATGCCGGCACCAAATCGCAATGCATCCATTGCACGCACCTGTCCTACGATCTCTGTCAGATCCTCAAGATCTGCCGTAGTCTGGAAATCGAATTGCCCAGGATCACACGATTGGTAGAGTTGTTCAGGTTGAAGTGGAGTCAAGGTAGTCATTTTGAACGAAATTTATTCTCCGTGGATTTTGGAGGCTCCATATCTCTATTTCCGCTGATACTGCCCAATCAACTCCGAACTGCCGAGAATGTGGCCATGCATTGCCTTTTCCAGGACAACCTTGGAGGGCCGATTCAAATCCGGGAGAACGATATCTAGCGCATATAACTTGAAGAAATAGGGATGTTTACCTACAGGCGGGCAAGGTCCTTGGTAACCCGAGCGCTGCCGATCGTTCAAACCCTGCATTGTTCCGGATCTCAGGCCTTCGGCTGTGAATGTTTCAGGCAAACCTTTGGAGTCGGCTGGAATGTTGTAAACCACCCAGTGCACCCAAGACATTCTGGGTGCATCAGGATCATCTACTACCAAGGCGAGACTTTTCGTGCCTTCAGGCACTCCTGACCATTCGAGCATTGGAGAAATATCCAGTCCATCGCATGTATGCCGTACCGGCAGGTCTCCATCCTGCTTGAATGACGGCGACTTGATGATCATGGGCATAATGATTTCCTCCATCATTCCAAACGACAAGTCGGTACTGCTCGCTACAAAAGAACTACAGGCCAAAGTGACTCCCGTGACTGTCGGCAGAATCCGAAATAATCTACGGGATTTATTTTCCATGATTCAGGTCACTCGATCATTCTTACTGGAGTCACCATTCGTCATACACTGATACCACCTAGCGAATGAAGTGTGAATATCGATTTCCTTTCTGAGCCATCTTTGTTAGGGAAACATGTTTCAGCGTTGTTGCTTTGTCTGATCTGCTCCAGCCTCCCTCATCATTTTCTCGACAATCTAAGTATCGGCGCCTTGATCAATTTCTTCAGGTCGATACTTTGGCTGGTGGGTCTTCACGTCACCGCGAATCTTTCGAGCATAGTCTTCAAGTTGGCGTATGGCCGCATTGTATCCGTCCCGTAAGGCCACATAGACATCTTCCGCATGATCATGGTTAGCCACGATCTCGCTTCCAGGTACGCTGATAACTATACGCACATTGAATTGCTTACCCTGTTGATGGTGCTTGTGTGGTACCTCAACTACCACGCGACAGGATGTAATGTGATCAAAGAACTCTTCCAGCTTTTTGGACTTTTCATGTATGTGAGACTCTAAAGCCTCAGAATGATCTATACCCCTGATTGTGATCTGCAATGGGATTTGCATGGTTTTCTCCTGAATTCGTACCAAATTAATGACGGTTGATCGCTTCCTTTTCGTGTTCATGTCTTACCAGTTTTGCAAGCATCGACATCTCTTCTGCCAGCAGTTCGAGCATATCATCCAGTGTAAGAATACCAACCAGCCCTCCGTCACTACTTACCACTGGTAACCGACGCACCCCGACCGCACGCATATACTGGATCGATTCGTACAAGCCGGCATCTTCTTTCACCACTGCCAGTTCAGGTGTCATGATATCTCCCACGGAGATTGCGTTCGGATCGAGCTCAGGTCCCATGATCTCCACAACAAGATCGCGGTCAGTAACAATCCCGACCGGTACCTTCACGCCTGCTTTGTCATCAACCACCACCAAGTCACCGACATGATGCTGACGCATCAACTTCGCGGCCTCCAGTGTAGAATTTTCGCGTAGTGCGTAAACGACCTCGCGGTTGCTAATTTCGCTGATAGGCATGATGACCTCCTGATAATTGAGTAAATTTTCGACAGCTCCAAGGTGGCTTCTTGATAATGGTGCTAATGTCCTCGTCGATTCATGCATATGGCATAAAGGTGCGTTTTTCTGCCTTGATGTCCATCACATGGCCGCCCGTTATTGTTTGCATGTATGGTTGGCGGCAAGTTCCTGAAGCAACGAAGCGACAAAAGAAAATGTATTCGACACCAGATGCAAGTCCACGCTGACTTACCGAATCACCAAAGGTGATTCACGTAGGCTTGATTGGCCGCTTCAAGAAGTCAATTCATCTCATCCAACTTACGCGCAAAAGATTTTGCTCAGGGTTATAGTGGTATTCCAGGTCACCCTGATAGGCATGATGTATCGCTTCACCGATACCACGTGCCAAATGTATATCTGTCGTAGTGACCAGCGTCGTGCCATCCTTATCTTCTACTGCCATAATCCGATTTAGCGGATGCTGCTCGCGCTCTTGCTTTTCATGGTTACGCACAAGATGCATGATCTCATCGCGATGCGCACTCAAGAACCCCCCCTTTAATGAAACGAAACCTGCGGGAAATTCGTCATGGATACGATGGCAAGCAGGACAGATCGTCCGATGCACATCAGCTGGCGCTTCCATCCACTGCCATCGTCCCTTGTGAAAAACCGCGCCGCATTGCGAGCAGGCCGATGGTTCATGGAGTTTTCCTTTGGCTTTGTAGGCGTCATGTACTCGCTCCTTGAAAAGCCCGTCATGCCGGGAAATTTTCCGGAACCCTTCTGTTAATGTCGCTTGACTCATGATATTAACTCCTGTGTATTTTCGATTCTATAATTTAGCTAATTTAAGCGGTTAACCCGCCAATACTAATTACATTTCCATCTCGCCCATCATTTCAGGCTTCTCGACTTCCTTTGGCAATTCAGCAACCATTGCGTCAGTGGTAAGGATCAGGCTGGCGATCGATGCGGCATTCTGCAAAGCACTGCGCGTGACCTTGGTCGGATCAAGGACACCCATGTCAATCATGTCGCCATATTCCTCAGTAGCTGCGTTGTAGCCAAAGCTGCCGCTCCCTTCCAGGACCCTATTCAACACCACCGAAGGCTCACCGCCGGCGTTAATGACGATCTGGCGCAGGGGTTCTTCCAGTGCGCGCAATACAATCTTGATACCAGCTTCCTGTTCACTATTTTCCGCATGGAGCTTGTCGATCGCTGCTCTAGCTCTTAGCAGCGCTACTCCACCACCAGGCAGGATGCCCTCTTCGACAGCAGCACGTGTCGCATGCATTGCATCCTCAATGCGTGTCTTTTTTTCCTTCATGCCTATCTCGGTGGCAGCGCCGACCTTGATCACTGCAACACCACCGGTAAGTTTTGCAGCACGCTCTTGCAGTTTTTCCTTGTCATAATCGCTGGTGGCTTCCTTGGCCTGCTGATGGATCTGCTTTATACGTTTCTGGATCGAGATGGGATCACCAGCTCCGCTGATCAGCGTGGTATTTTCCTTGCCAACCTCAACTCGCTTTGCCTTGCCAAGATTATCGAGAGTGGTCTTCTCGAGCGTAAGCCCCATTTCTTCAGCAATTACTACACCACCTGTAAGGATCGCGATGTCATCGAGCATCGCGCTGCGGCGATCGCCAAATCCAGGCGCCTTGACGGCAACGGTCTTGAGGATGCCTCGAATATTGTTGATTACCAGTGTAGCCAGCGCCTCACCCTCAACATCTTCGGCGATAATCAGTAACGGGTGCCCTGCCTTTGAGATTTGTTCCAATAGCGGCAACAGATCACGTATGTTGCTGATCTTCTTGTCGTGCAGAAGGATATATGGTTCTTCCAGCACAACGATCTGCTTTTCAGGGTTCGTGATGAAGTATGGTGAGAGATAGCCGCGATCGAACTGCATTCCTTCCACCATTTCCAGTTCATTCTGCAAGCTCTTGCCGTCTTCGATCGAGATCACCCCTTCCTTGCCGACTTTTTCCATGGCTTGTGCAATGATCTCTCCAACAGTGTTATCGGAGTTGGCGGATATAGCTCCAACTTGGGCAATTTCCTTGCTGGTAGTACAAGGTTTTGAAATCTTGCGCAACTGCGCTACGGTTGCTGTGACCGCCTGGTCTATGCCGCGCTTGAGATCCATCGGATTCATTCCGGCAGCGACATATTTCATTCCTTCCCGGACGATTGCTTGTGCCAGAACGGTAGCGGTTGTTGTGCCATCACCAGCGACGTCGGAGGTCTTGCTGGCAACCTCTTTCGCCATCTGAGCACCCATGTTTTCGAACTTGTCTTTCAGCTCGATTTCCTTTGCCACAATGACGCCGGAATTTGCCACTAACGGTGGACCAAAGCTACGGTCAAGAATCACATTGCGTCCGCGCGGACCCAATGTCACCTTGACCGCATCGGCCAGGACATTCACGCCCTCGATGATCCTGGTTCGAGCAGCATCATGAAACAAAACCTGTTTGGCCGTCATGTGACCCTCCAATGTTTGAACTGCCGAGCCAGGTTCGGAACATGTTCACTTCATGGCGATGATTTCAATTCCATTGCATGACATGAAACACATATCATGACCTTCATCGCCGGCATTCAAAACCTGCCTCTTACCTGCAGAGCAGAATCTTGCCACCAGTTTGACACCAAAGTTGAATTGCTGGCATGACCAGCAATTCAACTGGTTGGTCAGCGGCGACCGCCGCCTCCGCCACCACCAGGACCCATGCCACCACCGGGTGACATCATGCCTCCACCTTTAGCCGGGGGATCGTCCGGAATGGATACCCCGCGTTCCTTGGCGCGGACTTGCATGCGCTTATGGTGTTCGGCACGGATTTGTTCCTGTTCCTGCGCCGACTTGGCGCTTCGCATCCTGTTTTGATATTCTTTGCGCTCTTGCTCAGTCATCAACTGGCTTCCGTAGACCTTATCCTGGTCCCTATCCTGCAACCGGTCCCGATCTTGCAACTTGTCCTTGTCCTGGGTTTGGTCTTGCAGTCTTGTTCGATCCTGATCCTGGTCAGCCGCCAAAGCAAGGCCAGATGTGAACACCAAGGCACCGGCCAATGTTGCCATTGTAATTATTTTACTTTTCATTTTTTGCTCCTAGTAGTGGTGATTGTATTTAGTAAAAATTAGTTGCTACCAAGCGTTCATTTCTACTGTTAACCCTAAGATACGGGGATTTCTTTGCGAGATGACCCGGATTTCTTTGGCAAAGTGAGTTCGAGCAAGCCATCAACATATTTTGCTTGAACTTTGCCTTGGTCAACCTCATCGGCCAGAGTGAAAATGCGTGATGCCATGCCATAGCTGCGCTCACAACGAATCACTTTTTCGCCTTCCTTTTCCTCTTTCTCCTGCTTAACCTCGGCACTGATCGAAACACGGTTACCCTCGATGCTTACATGGATGTCCTCTTTCTTCACCCCAGGTATCTCTGCCTTGATTTTGTAGTCTCCATTCGACTCTTTCACGTCCATCTTGATCTGCGGTTCGATATCCATACCTTCCCTGACGATCGGTCGCATCATGAGTTTCTCTAATACTTCGTCCATATCCCAAAGCCGGTCAAATCGTGCCAGTCGGTTGAATGGGTCATACCTTGTAATGTTAGTCATGATACTTCTCCTTTATTTTGTTGTAACATGGGATGTTCAAATGAACTGAATATTGGAAGCCTGCTTGCCCTTGGGCCCCTGCTCAATTTCATAGGTGACCTTCTGGCCCTCCTTGAGCGTCCTAAAACCTTCCATGTTGATCGCTGAAAAGTGTACGAACAAGTCTTGGCTACCATCCTCAGGGGTAATGAAACCAAACCCCTTAGCATCGCTAAACCACTTAACAGTTCCGATTGGCATGCGATTTCTCCGTTGTGAAATATAGGAACTGCCCATGACATGCGTCTTTTCTTGACCCATATTCTTCTTTTGCATTCTCTCAACGAATAGCAGATTTAGATATCAGCGCAATACTTAATTTGCACTCAGACATGGGATTAATCACGCATAGGTATTTGTCCTATTCGATGTAATTACAACAAACATCGAATCGGAAAACCCGTATAACCATGAACTAATTATGGATAAATAACCGACGAATCACAGTGTGATCAAATAGCAGGGATGAAAGTATCCCTTACGTGAAAGTAGCTTCTCAGCCTTCGATAGAACGCAACGCTGGAGTAGGTTTATGGGTGGCGCAGAAGTTGCTTGTTAGTGCTGGACGAATAAGTCGCACAGGAAAAGCGTCATTGTTCTACTCGGTCGTTTAATTTAAAAGGTCGTTCTGAACAACGTAATAGGTCAGTTCGGAATTGTTCTTGAATTTCATCTTGGCGAGTATATGCGCCCGGTAAGTACTGACAGTTTTGACGCTCAGTGACAGAATATTTGCAATGTCGGACACCTTTTTTCCAGAACCGATCAACTTCAGGACCTGGAATTCCCTATCGCTCAGCGCAGCATGTAATGGTCTGCTTGAATCGTTTCCAATTTCCTGTAGCAACAATTCAGAAAGTACGGTATTGATATGCTTCTTTCCTTGATACACATTACGGATTGCGCCAATCAACTGCTCCGGGGCAACATCCTTGGTCAGATAGCCTGAAGCGCCCGCCTTCATCAGGCGCACAGCATATTGATCTTCCTCGTACATGCTCAAGATCAGAACCTTGGCTTCCTTATCATGAGCAATGATTTGCTTCAGCGTATCTCCGCCACAAATCTCTGGCATTGAAATATCGAGCAGCATGACATCCCAATCCAAGGTGTGGTTCAAATGCAGGGCCTCGGCTCCGTCTTTTGCCTCGCCCACGACCTCGATATCGCCGGCTTCCTCCAATATCCTTCTAAGGCCTTGGCGAACAACAGCATGGTCGTCAACAATAAACACCCGGATCATGTTGCCTCCCGTTATTAAATAAGTGACAAGGTATTGTACTGATCAGGATTCGTCAATATCAGCTTGACTGTCTAAATTCGCAAAGGGAATGCTCAGCGAAACGCGTGCTCCCTTATCTGGAGCACTTTCTATCGTCGCAGCACCTCCAATCATCCGTGCGCGTTCCTTGATTCCGATCAGTCCAAAAGACCTCTCCTTTCGAGACGAGTCGAATCCGATACCATTGTCCTCGATTTCTACCATCAAGAAATCTCCATCTATTGAAAACAAGATATCAACATTACTCGCCTTGGCATGTCGAGCTACATTACTCAGGGATTCCTGGATGATCCGGAAGATAGTCACTGACTGGTTCTCATTGAGCACAAAGTCCGTCGCAGGCAAGCCCAAAGCACATTTTATTTCTGTATCGCGCTGGAATCTGTTGACATAATTTCTAACAGCCGCGATCAGTCCGACATCATTGAGCAGATTTGGCCGCAGATCGGAAACGACTTGACGTACGGTCCTGATACCGTCAGTTACCAGATCAGATATATTTACCAATTCTTCGGATAAATTTGGCAACCCGTCTGGCAGTTTGGATGAGAGCCATGCGGTCCTCATTTTCAGTGCTGCCAGTGTCGCCCCCATCTCGTCATGAAGATTGCGTGCGATCTTTGTCCGCTCTTCCGCCCTGACATTTTCCAGGTGAAGCGCTAACCGTTGTAACTCCCTATATGATTCATCCAGCTTAATCCCTGACAATTTCAATTCAGAAATGTCAGCCGCGATACAGAGCGTGTTGATTGACCCATCTGGCTGTTGCATCGGCCGCTTGATTATCAGAAACCAGTGTTTCTTGCCATCCGGCATTACCACCGCTTCCGTCGTGGAGGTTTCCTTACCTTGTTCAAATACCTCTTTGTCCGAGACTAGAAATGCTGGCAAGTTCAGTTGATCACTCTTTAACTCATTGCCTGATTTACCGATGAGATCCTTGACCATCATGGCATAAAAGTTTGCTATTGACTGATTTGCCAACAAAAACCGACCGTTCAAGTCCCTGACAAAGATCAGGTTAGGATCCATGTCGATAACCTGCCACATCAGGTTTTTCTGCTTGCGCAATTCTTTCTCTGCATAATTGCGCCTAGCGATATCCCTCACGATAGCGACGAACAACCCAGCATCGCCGTTCTCTTTTTCAAGTTGCAATTGCACCTCGGCAGGAAAGGTTGTTCCATCCTTGCGCTTGAGTGTGGTTTCAAAACGCAACTTGGTTTTTCTTCCTTTTGCCAAAGGTGCGATGAACGCGCGACTCTCTGCCTCTGATACCAACGGTATGATATCTGCTGGCGTCATATGGAGCATCTCCTCTGGACTATAGCCGATCGCCTTAACACCACCTTTATTCATGTACACAAAGTTCAGCGTTTCAGGTGAGAAGATGAAGATCATGTCATGCGTTTTATCAAGGATTTCACGCAAGCGACTTTCCCTAGACTGTGCAAGATGACGCTCAGTAATATCCCTGACAATGCCGAAATCCACATCCTTTCCGTTTATGGTCAGAATGGACATTTTAATCACAACCCAGTGTATTTTCCCGTGTGCTGATCGCAAATGAGTATCGATCTCCAAACCACGTTTGTCAGAAGGTTTGATTTCACAAGACGGGCCACATACTTCAGGAGGGCAAAGGATTCCTATAGATTTCCCGACGAGTGACGATTTATCATAACCAAGCATATCTGCCAATGCCTGGTTTACCTCAATGATCTCGCCAGTCTGGTGGTCTGCTATCACAATACCGTCAGCGGCCTGTTCGAAGATCTTTCGGTAGAGATCCACATAACTATCGTGGGCGCTTTTCAGCTTGATTTGCTTATGCCGCAAAGACTCTTTCTGCACCACAGCACCTGTCTTTGTCTCGTTAAGTTCATGAAGTTGTTCTTTGACGACCGCTGTCTTGGCCAGCTTCGATGAAGCATTTTGCACTTTCTGTGCTTTCAGTGGCAAACTCGATTCGCGAGGCATACCTTGCCTTTCTGACCTCAGGTTTACAAGAATATCCCCATATTGACTCTAGATATCAGATCAATTCATTCTGTATTTGGAGGTTGAGGTTTGAAGTTCAGCCCAACTCTATTCCAACAGATCCTGAACAGATTCCTTTGGCGATGAAAATGAAAACACGTTAATGCCAAGAAGGAAATCCGTGCACATGAGGAATAATGACCGCAAATAAATTACTAAGGATATTTACTAATGTAATCATACACCAGTTATCTGTTGAACATCTTCAAGATACGTCTTAAAAACCAGATGCGAACTCAATAGCGCTCAATTTCCATTAACGATCTAAATTATCTTATTGAATCGCTGTCAACATGGAAAAAGGGCGCACCTTATTCAGATACGCCCTGTTGATGACTCCGGATTATCGAACGGCATTGTCATGCACGAATTGAATAACGCGAAGGGCATCATTTGCTGCTGCTGCAAAGTCATCCGCACCGGCACTTCCTGGTGTTGGATCCACCCAAGTTGAGCCGCTGAAAACCGCATCATAGATATTCACAGTTGCTGGTATATATGACCCGTCGTCCTGCTTTACAAGAACGTCAGCATAAGCATCTTTATAGGTGGACTCGCGATCATAGTCTGTAGTGAATGAATAGTATGAAGTTACTTTCCCGTCCGTTACTGCATTGATGCCCAGGAACGAATTCAGGTATACCACCACATCCACGCTCAGCGTACTAGTTTTGTCCGCAGCCGCTGCCAGCAAAGAGGCTGCAGATAGATCGGAAGGAAGCTTCGATGCAACTGTAGCAGGCAAGGTGTTGGTCATGATCGCCTTGTAGATCGCAAGATTTTCCAAGGGTGAGTCTATGGTTGCACCATCGACCATTATGCGTCCTGCCGGATCAAGCGTGATACTCGTCCCAGCTGTTATCTTTGCAAGTGCCTCATCCAAAGAGTGTGTCAGAACCTTGGAAGGTGCACGGGAAACGCTCAAGCGGCTGAACTCGACTTCCTGGGTCAGCGTAGGATCAAGCGGCGCTCCCTCTGCATCCAGTGGAATAACATTGCCGTCAGCATCCACAGGTTGCACGAATCCTTCAGGTGTCAGAACTGGAACACCATTGGTGTCACGAAGTACTACCCAAAGGTCGCCATACAAGTCGCCCTTCTTCGTGCCGCCGCCAGCAGGCTTACCGCCCGCGCCGGCTTTACCACCTTTTACGCCAGCCCAGATCGGACGATCGCTGTCACTATCGGTTCCCGGGCCACCTTGACCTTTCATCATGATGTCCTTATTGCCTTTGCCGCTACCATGGGTTGTACCATGATCTCCTGTTGATCCGCCCTGTGCTTTGCCGGACATCTTTTTGCCGCTACTGCCATCCTCAGCAGCCTGAGCACTCGAGATCAGATCAAAATTTCCTACCACAAGATCATGACTGGCCATAGGAGCAGCCAACATGGCGATACTCAAGATACCACCTGCAGCAAGCGCTATTTTGATAGAGGTATGCTTAGTCATTTTAAATACTCCTTATAGTTGGTTAGTGATTTACTGATTCAAACGAATTTTTTGTATATTGGCGCATTCTAAATATTTGAAGTTCACCTTCTATGCAAGTCATATTGAACACTCAGAACAATCAACATCAAGCATCAATACTTCCAACGATAAAATTGCAAACGACTTCTGACCGCCATTCTTTATCCAATGAACATGTTGGTTGAATGATAAGTGGTACAACAATGTACAAACATCAGCGCAACGCTGAATATTCAATAAGACGACTTTGCTTTAACGCATCAGTGTTTGTCCTATTTCTATAGGCTTATGCGCGCTTGGCAACAGCTGAACAATAGATTGATGCAAGCATTGATCTTCAAACCATATTGGTTTGTCAGAAATATTTGAAATCGAACTCAATGTTGGCTGTCAGTAACAGGAATCTAGGGTAACAAAGCTGATTTTTAACAGCCAAACCTAATGTTGCATTTGACTGTGATGTCCTTACTATCGAATGGCCAAAATCCATACTGAATAAACGCTTCAGCTCACCACGCTCTCACTAAGGAAAATTGACCAGTTAATTCCAGTGCATCTTCCGCAATACACTTCGACTATTTAATAGGACAAACACCGATGAAATTTTCAGAGGTCGTCTGAGCAATAATTAAGCAAAGCGCCGATATTCAATCTCGATGCTTAAGGCCAATATTCAATGCAATCGATGGGAATCTGTCGTTGCCAAGAATTATCACTCTTAAAGGCATCACCATGAAGATCAAAGCTGTTTATCAACACTTCACTCTTCTATTGATGGTTGCAAGTATTTCCGGATTTGATGCTATTGCCGAACCTGCAACAGCTGATAAGAATTCGGATCACAACACCATGAAGGAGTTGAAGGTAGCTTTCAAGACGGGGCCCGAAGTGACCAAGGCATGTTTAGGTTGTCACAAGGATGCGGCCAGGCAAATTCAGCGAACCAAGCATTGGACATGGGAATATCTCAATCCGTCGAGCGGACAGCGACTCGGCAAGCGATATGTAATTAACAACTTTTGTGTTGCCGCCGCTTCCAATTATGCTGCCTGCACTTCCTGCCACGTAGGATATGGCTGGAAAGACGAGAATTTCGATTTCTCGTCACAGGAAAATGTGGATTGCCTGGTATGCCATGACACCACAGGCGAATATATCAAACCATCAGGTCTTGCTGGTCATCCGGCCTACAAGACGATGGAGATTCCTCCAGGCTCAGGTCATTTCGTCAAGCCGGTCGACTTGCGAAGGATAGCGCAAAAAGTCGGTAAAACAAGCCGTGATACTTGTGGTACTTGTCATTTCTATGGCGGCGGTGGCGATGGAGTAAAACACGGGGATATGGACAGTTCGCTGGCTGCGCCAGGTCGGCACCTTGATGTGCACATGGATGCAACGGGTGCCGATTTCACTTGCGCCAAATGCCATATGACTACCGGTCACGAGGTTCCTGGCAGTCGATATTCACCGACTGCAATCGACAAGGATGACAGCCACGTGCCCGGCAAGGTAGATAATTACAATCCGGGTTCTTGGGACAATACCAACCCGGGAACCTGCCAAGCTTGTCACGGGAATGAACCCCATGCAACTGAAGTCGCAGTATTGAATAAGCATGGCGGGAAGCTTTCCTGTCAGGTCTGTCATATACCTGCCATGGCACGCGGTGGCGTGGCCACCAAGATGACATGGGACTGGTCAACGGCAGGCAAAATGGGTCAGGACGGCAATCCGATGCAGACGATGGATGCCAAAGGCCGCGTTATCTATGACTCCAAAAAAGGGAATTTCACGCTGGGCGAAAACGTCGCCCCTGAATATGTCTGGTTCAATGGCCAGGTCAAATACACCCTACTTGGCGACAAGGTGGACAAAACTTCGGGAATTACACCGATCAACCGATTCGAAGGCAGTCCGAACGACGGCAAGTCTGTAATTTGGCCCGTAAAGGTATTTCGTGGCGTTCAGCCTTACGACCCTGTCAACAAGACATTGGTCATTCCCCACACGACTGGTGTCGATGACGCTTCCTATTGGAAAAACTTCAATTGGGAAAAAGCGATTTCAGCTGGCATGGCAACTGTTGGTGCGCCTTTCTCGGGCAAGGTGGATTTCGTCCGCACTGAGATGACTTGGCCGATCAATCACATGGTTGCTCCCAAGGAAGATTCACTGGCCTGCAAGGAATGCCACACGAAGGGTGGCATTGGAAGAATGAAAGGCCTTCAAGGTCTCCAACTTGTTCCTGATCATGGCAAGCATCGAAATTAAACAGCTCAAGGAGCTCATCATGCGAATCCAACTGAATCTGTACTTTGGAATGGTGTTGTGCCTGATCATACTTCCGTTGTCAGCTCAATCTGAAGAGGGTGACTGGAAACGTGGACGAGTCTATTTCCGCATGGTCTGTACAGCGTGCCATGTCGATAAAGCTGGAGGCGCAATCTCACCAAACACCAGGAGCAAGGCCGAATGGAATGCCTACCTAGAGGCAGATAAACATGCCAAAGGTATTAACTCCGTCAAGTATTACGTCAGCAAGCCCTATCGCGCCAGCATCAGGGCGACCAACAAGGCAGCTGAAAAATTCGCGGACGTTCCAGACCAGGATCTGCTAGATGACATTCGTGCCTTTATGACCAAAGGTGCAAAGGATGGTGATTCCCCAGCAAGTTGCAGTTAACAGTTGCGTTAGCAATCGATCTGCGCTGAAGTGCTTGATAGCAATTAAGGATACTGGCGATGAGTGCTGGCAACGATACATCCGTTTTTTCCGGTTTCAGGGCTGATTACCAAAGGCTATTTGTCGAAGCATGGTCGCCTAATCTCGGTGCCATCCTCATCGTACTGGTGATATTAGGCCTGATGAGCGACGGCCTGTTCTGGGGTGTGTTCGGCGGACTCAAATTGTGGGGTGACTGGTTCAACAACCTGATTGGGCTGGGGCCGTTGCTAGGGGTGCATGACAGGCTTGATGGGCCTTTACTGCACCGCATGTCATTGATGAACATCTCCTTGGTGATAGGTGCCTTTTGTGCTGCCCTGCTATCACGTCAGTTCCACATCAACCGACCTCCGAAACTTGAATATGCATGGGCTTCACTCGGTGGCAGCCTGATGGGAATCGGTGCGACTCTAGCAGGCGGTTGTACTACCGGTGGCTTCTTCACCCCGCTATTACATTCGTCACCAGCAGGCTGGGCAATGTGGCTAGGGCTGACACTTGGCGCCATCATCGGCCTGAAAGTATTGTTGTGGACGTTGGATCACATCAACTGGGGCATGACAGCCCCACCAAGCCTGAAAGTATCAGACAAGCTAATTCACTTTTATCCCTGGATCGGCTTTGGCGTTTTTGTGTTGATCCTTGCCTGGGCAACCCTATGGTACTTATCTGAAAATGAAAAGCTAACTGTGCGGGCAATCATCATCTTGGCTGGCTTTTTCATCGGTTTCATCATGCATCGCTCACGATTCTGCTTTGCACGTGCCTTCCGTGAGCCTTTCATGACAGCTGAAGGGGATATGACCAAGGCAGTTATCTTGGCATTGGCACTGGGTATTCCACTCGCCTCCCTTTTGTTTCAGCACAAGGTAATCGATCCATATATTGCAATCCCCCCAACCTTCTGGCTAGGCTCATTGCTAGGTGGCCTGATATTTGGCATCGGCATGATCTTTGCCGGAGGCTGTGCTTCTGGATCTCTCTGGCGTATGGGTGAGGGTCACCTCAAGTTATGGGTAACGATCTTTTTCTTTGCCTGGATTGGTTCGATCACAAATGCTCTGCTCAAAAAATCGGGCTGGCTAGTATCTGAAATGAACCTGGACCTGATCGAGGAAACCAGAATTGGCTATCAGGCATATCTTCCGGTGATGTTGGATAGTTGGGGTTGGACATACTTGATCAGCGGTGCCGGTTTGATGGTCTGGTATGCACTGGTACGCTACAACGAATCAACCGAACGCTTCACCTTGTTATAAACAACGAGTATCCTCAAAGGAGATGATCATGAAAGCCAAACACTCAGTTTTGGCATCATTGTTGTTAGTTGTCTTTGCCACTACCCCACTTGTGATACCTTTAAACACGCTTGCAGCTGACGCACCACAAGTGCAAGGCAAAGAAGGTTGGTACCACACGCTGGTTGATATTGAGTTCATCAAAAAATATGCCGTGCTGCCCAAACCTGATGGCACAGAGATCATTGATTCCAGACCAACAGCACGCAAATACGATCCTGGACATATTCCGACCGCAGTCAACATACCCGATACGTATTTTGAGAAACTGGCGCCAGAACTTTTGCCACAGGATAAGGCAACGCTCCTGATCTTTTACTGCGAAGGCTTGGAATGCATGTTGAGTCACAAAGGCGCATTCAAAGCAGAGAAGATGGGTTACACCAATATCCACGTATATCCGGAAGGTTTCCCTGAGTGGGTCAAGCTAGGTAACATAGCTGCAGTTAGTCCGGCATTCATCAAGAAGCAGATTGACGATAATGCACTGATGGTAATTGTCGACTCGCGTCCCAAGGCACGCATGTATGACAAGGGACATATCCCCGGTGCAATCAGTATCCCGGACAGCCAATTCGACAAGATGATCGATAAGCTTCCCGCCGATAAAGCCATGCCACTGTATTTTTATTGTGGTGGTTTGCAATGCAAGCTGAGTGCAAATTCAGCGGAAAAAGCAGTCAAATTGGGTTACACCAACGTCAAGATGATCCCAGAGGGATATCCTGGCTGGGAGAAAGCCTTTGGCCCCGGACCTGCCGGTGACGATGCCGCATCCACGAGCAATCAACCTACCATCGAGCAAGGCAAGGAGTCTGGCACGATTACCGTGGCATCCTTTGAAAAAATCATGAAAGAAGCACCAGATAGCCTGATGCTGGTCGACGTTAGGGATGCCCCAGAGTTTGCTGCTGGCACTTTCAAGGGCGCGGTGAGCATACCTATTGACCAACTGGAAAAGAACATCGCAACTTTGCCAACTGACAAACCCATCGTGTTTTTCTGCGGCGGTGGGGCTCGCGCCGGTGAGGCTTACGACATGGTTAAGGTGATCAAACCAGAAATGAAAACCTACTTCATCAATGCCGATACCAAATTTAACAAGGATGGCAGCTATACGATGGTCGAAAAGAAATAACCTGAATTTAACTTTCTCGAGCAAATGAACACGGGCTGCAATTGCAGCCCGTGTTCATTCAATTGCACAACATCGTTACAGGATAAGCTTCTTTCCCTGATGTGGGGAGGAGTTCACATCCGGAAATTCAACCCCATCATAATGGTGTGCAATTTTCCGCTCATCGCTGGGTAGGCATAATCCCTGTAGTAATCGAAGGTATAGCCTGCCTGGAGCGATATGTCACGTTGCGTTGGGTATTCGAGTCCAATCGACAAGGAGTGCAACTGGTTATCGACTCTACCGTCGGGTTCTGGCAGCTGAACAGTCAAGCCATCTGCGTTATGCCCCTCTGACATGTTAAGGACATAGTTTCCCGACAGGATGAGCTTGTCTCCTTCCCACTCCGCTCCTGCAGTCACGCTATGGTTATCCACCTTGAAATCGGGATTACCCAGCACCAGGAAATCAAGCGGCCAGATCGTATAACCAGGTGGTGGAGGGGCAGAAGTCGCACTTGTTGGATTAAGGTAATGGAAGCGAACACGATTCGTCGTAAAGTAGTAAGCATCAAGATCCATCTGGTTCCAGGCGTAACCCAGGTTGATCTTGACCGCTTCACGTGGCACCAGGTTAAGGTTGAGTCCGGCGGATCTTGACGTACTGTTCACTTTTTGTGTTTGTGGCTCGCTGAAGCCGGCGTATTGGTCATAGCTTGAATAGCCGTGCAAACTGTTCTTCTTGTTTTTGTAATTGTAGTAGGCACTGGCAACCAATTCTTTCCAATCAGGCCTGCTGTAGGTTACGAGCGATTTGATTTGTCCCGCATGTTCCGGTTCTGTCACCATGCCAGTCTTGTTCGAATCGATGTAAGACGGCGTCAGCCTGATCATCCAGTGTTTCGCCGGGCGCGATATCAATTTGAGATATATCTCGTCAGCGCTGGAACGATCGCGATACAACATGAGTTCTGGAACCAGGACGGGATCGATCCCATAAGTCAGGTTGCGATCCTTGTCCTCGTGAACCAAGCCGGCAGTCAGCGAAGTCTTGAGTATCTTTTGGTATGGATGAACTTCTAAACCAACGGTTCTGGTTTCGATGCTGTTGATGCGAGGCGTCACCATGCGTTCGTAGCTGGTATCCGAGACAGGGTCATAAAATCCTGCGACAGGATAGGATGATCCATTATTCCTTTTACTGTAGCGCGCAAAAGCCTCGATACTGGTGATGTCTGCCAGATTGAACTTGCCTGTAAGGTAGCCACTGTCGGTACCTGTTTTACCATCGTCATATCCTGATATTTGTTGGACGCTCGTATAACTGTCTTGCTTTAGTCTTGCCATGCTCAATCCAGCGGATAGCACGGCAGTATCCGAGAATTGTTTACTGAAGTTCAAACTGTTGGTGATCAGGGTGGAATCTGCTACAAAATTGAGGGTGACGTTGGGTTGCCCAGCCGCTTCAGAGGTATTAAAGAATGGCACCCCTCCCCCGCCCGATCCGATCTGGATGCCAGACCACTGCGATACTGTAGCAATTGAGACAGGGGCTGTAAAATTCTGGAAAGCATCAATCGAAAATTCATAGTTAAGCCTGAACAACTCTTTCGGTGTCAACGCAAAGTTGAAGGTAAAACGCTTGCTTTGCTCGTCGATCAATTGACTGTAACCTCGCCACTGTGCCAGTTCCCGTGCAGTTGATCCTGAACCACCCGACAGTGCCACGGCGGGAAACACATAGTTGGTCATTTTATTGCCGGCGCGGACGATGCTGTCGTAACGGACTTCGACCGAACCATGTTTGTCAAATGCAACCGGCTTGAACATCAAGCTTGCACCGGTTTCAGACCGATTCACCGTGTAAAGCGTGTCAATACTGTCATAATTGAACTGGGAGATATGTTGTGACTCTCCCACGTTGCCAGCAACTGCACTGTAATTCTGGTCGGTTCCACCCACGACGGCATTCGGGTTAAAACGAAAATCGATGCCGCCGGTCGCAGACTGGAAGATGGAACTGTAGGCATTGAACCCGACGGATTCACTGTTAATCCTCAATCTGGTGCGCTGATTGTTTTCTCCGTAGCCTTCGCGCTCCAATACCATAAGGTCGCGCTCATCCGAAGCGTAAACCAGGCTCAGATCGACATCGGCGATCACCCCATGGCGACGATTATTGCCAAAGCTCTGGTCCAGATAGTTATAGCGCTCCAGGAAGTTGGTGCTACTCTGGTCTACCCCTTGCGCGTAATCGAAATAGATAAGCTTGGGTATGATGTTGCCATGTAGCTCGGCATTATGATCCGCTGCAGCCATGGCTTTTTCCCACGGACTCATGCTCTCCTCTAGTGCCGGACGCTTGCGACCCGGGGTATAACCCAAGCTGACCATGACCTGATTACGCATGTAGTAGGCGTCCTGTACACTCGATATACGATTTAACAATCGATAGTCAGCACCCAGGTACACCACTGGGGACACATAATATTTGACGCCTACTGTAGCATTCGTGACATAGTCTGTACGCTTGATTCCCTGGTAGCTGCTTTGTACCTGATAGATTCCGCCATTAACCAACATATCCCGGCTCAATGAGCGCTCAATGCTGGCACCCGCCATTGTGTCAACATAGCCTGAGGCTCCGGTCAGCGTGGTTTCCTCGAGCGAGCGGTCGAGAAAGGCACTTATCGATGTGCCGACCAGCGGTTTCCAGTGGAGTTCGCCACCGAAGTATTTTCGGTTCATGTCTTTAAATCGACTATCGTCATAGTCTTGGAACATACGCCCGATATATACCTCGCCTTCAAGTATTGCCGATGGCTTGTAGCTTGCGCCGATAGCATACCGGTATCCTTTGGAATCACGCAGGTAGCCAAGATCATCTGCTGTCTGGCTATAGCACCTTTCATCACTGGCCGCCTGGATGAAGGGCTTCAGTGTGGGTGTGACTGAATAGCTGATTCGCGCACCCACCGAATCGATCTTGTGGTCACGGTCATCCTGGGTATTCGGACTAACCACACCGGGAGGATTATGAAAATCAAGTTGAACATGTGTGACACCTGCACGTACTGACACACGGCCAATCTGCGTATCTATACCCAAGTAACCTTCGTTGGTGTCGTATTTAGTTGGCTCAATTCCGGGAATCGCATTAGGCGAACCACGATCCTCGTGGTCGCGACTGCTAAGCAAGCCAGCAAAGAAATTGGTGCCAGGAGTGACATCATAATGACCATCTGCACCCAACCAATAGTCATCCACGTTTTCGTTGGTATATTGCTTGTAACGATCAATGTTTGCACCAGCCTTGAAATCCAAAGCGTGTTTCTTCCAGTTAGACTTGGCAACCAGTGTTGGTGAAAGCGTCGTTATCCAGTCGGAGCTGGTGTTCCTTGGTTGCTCGTATATATTATTGTCGTTCGTCAGATATAGGGCCAGCTCGGGGAACAACAGATAACTCCCAAAAGGGATACCTGTCATCTTGGTAAAGGTCGGTTCTGTGCGCACCTTTGTCTTTAGGGAATCAGACGAGCGGACGATGGAAGCCGAAAATGCCGGCGCCAAGGTTGTTGTTGGAGACTCGATTACACGGGATGTAGCACCTTCCTGGTTTTGGACCGGAGGAGGTGAAGGTGGCTCGGCATTAGCGGTATTCTGTACAAACGCCATGCATATCAGAATGGGCAGATTTATTTTTGAGATCGCGCTCATGGCATTCCTCCCTGTCAATAGCGCAGCACCGGATCCTGATGGCTACCGTGTATTGCGCTATGACAATTTGTGCAATTCCTGAGTACCGCGCCTGAGATTGTCCTGGTACCTACCGCCGATGGCTCGGAAGAGCCATACCCATGCTTGCCTTGGACGATAGAGTGGCACTGAAGACATACCATCGGTTGCGATACCGACAACAGGCGACGACTGGATGCTCCATGCGGATCGTGGCAACTCATGCAATCTTCCACGACGGGAGCGTGTTCAAATACCATCGGTCCTCGAATTGCCTGATGGCAACCGAGACATTGGTCATTCTTGCCTTTCAGCGTGATTCGAGGAGAGCCATGCGGGTCATGGCAGCTGGCACATGACATGGCCCCCTCATTCACCGGATGATGAGAGCTCATGTTAAAGCGAGAAGCTACATCCTGATGGCACTTGGAACAATTCGCACTTTTGTTGTCGATCTTATTCCCCGCAAGATGAGATTTTCCTGGAACGGGAGCAGCGTGAAGTGTATGGCATTCAGTACATATCGCTTGTCCCTTGCTGTGCTCGCTGAATTCCCAATTCGCCAGAATCTTATCAACCTTGTGACAGTTCATGCATTCCTTGACCTGCGGAAAGGCAATTGAACCATTCCCGGATTGCCCCTTGAGCAATTCATCTCGATGTTCCTCCGCACCAGTATGGCAAGTTTCGCAGTCGCCATGATAGTTTGCTGCTCTTGTGTTGATTCCCTTGACGCTCTGATGACAGTCCAAGCACGTCAGATCAAGCAACTGCTTTTTGGCAATGATATTTTTTGGGGGATTGGTATCCTTTTGGACAGTCGCCTCTCCCTGAGCGAAACCCATTTCGCAAAAGATCAATAATATAAATGAAATGATGATTGAATTAAGGAGATGTGGTTTTTGCATGATTTTCATTATTTGCCCCATCTTTTTACTATTGCACTGGAGATCTGAACAAGCACTTTGGACGGATTTGCTATTGTAGAAACCATTAATTTCCAATGTCCAGAAAATTCAGTGCCTGATACGATACATTGCACAGTTCTAGATGCACTTGGCTTAGGGTACTCCCATACCGTTCAAATTTTTAATCGGTCATCCACCCTTTTTTACATAGGATAAAGAGAGATATTTATATCAGTATTTGTCTGATATGAGCCACATGGATCCGACCAGATGCTCAGTTCATGTTCGACCTTATGCTTTTGAACAAGATACTCGACTAACCCGGACGCTTCGTTTCACGTAATTTTCTGCATGTACAAATTGCCATTTATTTACGGATTCGCCATCATGCTCGGAAATCAAGGACCAGAAGTGATCATCCTGCTCTAATCTGTACATCAGAATCGAAAAATCTGATTGCATTGCGCCCACTGTCCTTTGCCCGATACATCGCCAGGTCAGCTCTTCTTAACACATCATCTGCACTGATTTCGTGGTCGATGAATAACACAACACCAATGCTCGACGTACAACGATGGGTTACAGTTGTTTCAATCCTGCCCTGTTGCCGCATCGACAGCACATAAGGCTCTGACAAGGCTACCCGTATCTTTTCCGCGACGATGCCTGCCTCCAACGCAGACTTTGCATGATCTTCATCCAGTTCACTGAGCAGCACCACGAACTCATCTCCGCCGAAGCGCGAGACCGTATCCACTTCACGAACACAACCGGTAATGCGGCTCGCCACCTCCTGAAGCAACAAGTCACCTGCCGCATGACCATGTTCGTCATTGAGCGGCTTGAAGTTGTCGAGGTCAATGAACATCAAAGCGGCAAAATGCCCCCCACGCTTGCTGGCTGCCATGGTCTGGATCAGACGGTCACTCAACAAGCGCCGATTGGGAAGTCCTGTGAGCGCATCATGGAATGCAAGATTTTGAATCTTCTCTTCTGCTATTTTTCGTTCCGTAATATCACGCGATACCACAACAACATATGAAGCCTTACCAAGACTATCCTTGATCAGTCCACCGCGGGATTCCATGTGACGGATACTGCCGTCTGGCAGCAGGAATCGAAAGTCGGTACGCAGACCAATTCCAGTATGAACGATTTCCCTGAACACACGTTTGACATGCTCCCGGTCATCAGGATGAATCTCGGCAAAAGAATCTGTGCCCTTCATTCTTTTTATATCACCAAAAATCCTTGCGTAAGTCGGGTTGTTGTAAAGCCGACGTCCGCTCAGGTCTAGTACCGCAATAAAATCTTCGGTGTTCTCAGCAATCATGCGAAAGAACTCCTCCTTTTCACGCAAGGATTCATCCTTGCGTTTGCGCTCGGTAATATCCGTCAACACAACACGAAATTCCGGAGCCTCACGATTGTTGATTATCTTGAGACAATCCAGCTGCGCATAAAATTCAGATCCGTCATCGCGGTTGAATATTAATTCGCATGACTGTCTCTCATCATGTTCAAGCACTGCCTGGAAATGACTTTTCAATCGGTTCTTGTCTTCGGGCATCACAAAATTAACGAAGCGTTGCTTCAAAAGTTTGTCTCGCTCCAACCCCAGCAAGGCAGCACCAGTGAGGTTAATCTTTGAGATCTTTCCCTTGTCATCTAGCGTAAGGTAACCGACCGGTGCGTAGTCATAAAAGTCGATATATTGACCGAGGGATTCTTCCAAGGCTTTATTGCTTCGCAGCAATTCGACGATCTGCTTTTCCAATTCGGCTTGAGATACTTGTGGTTCTTTCTGTACGTCTTTTGGAGGTATGGCGGGTTTTCCGGCGACTTTTGAGCGTGCATGTTTCACAGTGGCTTTGCCCCGAGAAGAGTCTTGATTGCTAGACTTCCTGCTCATTCAACCTCCTGGTAACTCTGCCGCGATATACGGCAAAGTTCAGCTACTTCATGCCATGGAATCCTGTTTTCCAAATAATAATCCTACTAAAAAGTATCTTTGGCACACCATATGAACGCGTTGACAATATATCCTAACGTTAGAGACACTGACAAAAGTGTACAACATCATGTTCGTTTCCTATACAACGCCAGAAAATCAATTCGTACCTTCGAAGATGCCATTCTTGAATCCCTGATTTTATTGACTCCGCTGTAATGCATCGTTAAATGGCCAAGTCGAGGACAGTAGCAGTCAATTCGTAGCAATCCGTGCCTCGAGACCTGAAGATCCAAGGCTTTTCTCGATTGCACCTGCAATCTCGAGTGCCTTGGCGCCATGTATCTGCGACTCTTCTCGCATGTCTTGCGAACCAAACAGGTGGGCAAGTGCCATTTGTGCGTCCATCTGAAGACGCACACGCCCGACATCATCCGCCAATGTAGAAGAACGGATCAACTCAACCTGTGCTGCTACATAACCTTTCTCGGTAAGCATCGCCTCCCCACGCCAACGTCGTGCAACTGCTTCGAGTTCGCGTAGGCCGTTAGCCTCGGCGATAGCAAGCAACTCATCTGCATAATTACGACAACGGTTCATGTCCCCGTTTATATATGAGATCTCTGCCAATCCCTCAAGACACCGTACCATCATGTAGCGCTCTGCAGTACGACGCGTTTGATCGAGCGTTTCTTGAAGTGTTGAAATATCGACATTCTGCCCAAGACGAGACCGCGCAACAGCGAGATGTGTTTCGATTGTGGCTCGCCAGAACTGGATGCCAGTATCCCGCCCAAGTGCAACTCCGTGCTCGAGATGTTCGATCGCCAGTTCATTCAGGCAGAGATCGAGCAGCAGGTGACCGATACAAACTATGGCAATGAGTTGGTAGCGCGACTGGTTCAGACTTTCGAGCCAGTGCAGGGTCTTTTGTAGATCGGTCCACGCTTCGCCATAATGACCTGTACATGCCCTGACATGGTCAATCCCGATCAGTGTCGGTCCAAAGTGCCACTGCAAGTCGGCAGCACGTGCAATCTCCAATGCAGCCTCGAAATTAGACATGGCGCGTGGATAGTCACCAATCCCCTTGGTACCGACACATGCATGGCCAATCATCATCAGGTTCTCTGACTCATAACTCTTGTCACCGATACTGCGTGAAAGCTCAAGCGAACGTGTGTAACAAGCAATAGCCGCTGCAGGTTCAGCATTTGCAAAATGTGCTTCTCCACGACCATGGTAAGCCTGCACTGCGACGAGATCGGTAAATCCGGTGCGCTCGCAAATCTCGACCGCTTGCTGGTGAAATCCAATCGCCTGATCATTCTGCCCGTTGCTCCAAGCGACCGTTCCCAAATGATAGAGGGTGTCGGCAACGTGACGCTCGTCGTTCATTGCACGTGATGCTTCCAACGTCTCGTTGAGACACGCAGTTGCTTCTTCATATTGGTCTGCACGACGATAGGCCATGCCCAACTGGATCAAAACGTCGCGTGTCTTTTCACGCTCGCCACCTGCATGCAAGGCCTCAATGACGCGACGCATGTCGGCAACGGCGCCTTGTGTCTGCCCAGCCTGTGCGCGTGCCGCGCCACGATGCTCGTAGATCTCGAGTCGTTGTTGCGCATCCAGTGACTCCGGGTGGGCCTCGGATAGAACGACTGCTCGGTCCAGCCAATGCAATGCATCTCGCATCGCGAAAAGTTTCTGGGAATGCTCTGCGGAAAGTACCAGGTAGTGTAGTGCCCTTGCCCAGACATGAGCGCTCTCGTAGTGTTCGGCAAGTTGGGCATCGAGTTCATGTGAAGCACCCTCCCCGCGGCGCTCAAGAACCTCTGCTATCGATTGATGTAACAATCTGCGTCTTGCTCCTCCGATGTCACGATAGGCCACTTCTCGAAGTTTATCGTGACTGAAGTCATAGATCCCCCCCTCTGGTTCCTCAAGTAGTAGTCGACGGCTTACAAGTGCTTCAACCGCATCAAGTAACTGCGCCTCTGGCTCATTCGTCACATCAAGCAATGTGTCGAAGTCAAATCGTCGACCAAGGACTGCAGCAGTTTCCAGTATCGAACGGATCGCTTTTGGAACGTGCGCAAGTCTCACACGCACGGCGGCACGCAACGCATCTGGCAGCAATCCGGGTGTGTCATTCGCAAGCGGTTCCAATTGCGTCTCACCATCGATGAGAGACTGCATTATCGACATCAGGAAGAACGGATTACCTTCAGTTTCACGTTGCAAACGCTCGACAAGGCCAGTCGCATCGACTTTCAATTCAGCATATGCCGATACCAAGGCCTTGGTATCGGCATACCCAAGTCTTGCGAGTGGCACGCGGCGGGCATCCGAATCGCGGCGCAAACTTTCGACTAATTGTGCGAAACGCTCGTCACTGTCGACAGCATCATCACGATAGGCGTATATCAATAGCACGGGGCGCTGAGAAGCGTGGCGCGCCAGGTAATGCAACACTTGCGCGCTGGCATCGTCAGCCCATTGGAAATCGTCAACCATCAATACTGCAGGCAAACCGTTGCGCGATGCTTCAAGTAGTTGGTCCACCGCACGCGAAAGGCGTGCCTGGCGAGCTTCTGGAAAATCGTTCGACAATTGCGGCAGTTCTGGAAAGCGCTCACCAACTTCGGGAACCAGGGCAGCAAGCTCTGCGAGAGATACGGGTGACAGGCTTTGCAACGCTGTAGTCGATATTCGTTCGAGAGCACGCGTAACCAGGTCAATCACAGGCTGGTAGGGTATAGCTCGCTCGATCTCATAGCAATTTGTCGTAAGGGTCGGTAAGTTCTGTGCAATCGCATACCGAGTTACCTCGCGAAGCAAGCGACTCTTACCGATTCCTGGTTCGCCTTCTGTCAGGACAGTGTAACCGGAACCGGTGGTAAGCCTTGAAATTAGCCCGATGAGCAGGCCATACTCATTATTGCGTCCGACAAAGGGCGAGCTATCGCCCGAGGTGGCATTCACTAATTCGGGCAAGGAAAGGGCAGCTGCAGAATGTGTGTCGTTGCCGACGGGCGTTGGGTCAAGTCGCAAACGATTGGTGGGATGCTGCGCACGTGCTGCATCAAGAAAATCGCGCCGCTCCTCCTCTGGTATCGCAAGTGCTGAAGCAAGCCGATCAGCGAGCCAGCGCGAAGGACGTCGCTCGTCGGCCTCGATCTTTCTGATGGTGAAACCCGAGCAAAAGACCTGCTGAGCGAGCGCCTGCTGGGTTAGGTCAAGCGCCTTGCGTCGACGCCGCAACCAGTAGCCAAACGAATCTGTCCGATCCTGCACCTCGTCTGACCCCCCCATTGCAATAGACGCGTTTGATTCTAGCAGTTAAGTCCCCGTGCTTGTCCCGCTTTTTGTCCCGCTTTGCGTTACCCCATGCCCTCACTGATGCGTTGAAATGGCGACATGTCGATCAGCAACACCATATCAGGAAGACATGACGCGCATCAGGACCGCGTCGCCATACCCAGACAAGTCCTGACCAACTTCATAAAAGGAGTACAACCATGTCAGCAGTCACTTCTACCTCTCTTCCAGTTGTAGACCTTGTAGCAGTCAAGAGCAAGCAACAACTTGCCTGGTCGGCCGGAGACTATGCGGTCGTCGGTACCACACTTCAGATCGTCGGTGAATCGCTTTGCGAAGCGCTCGACTTGCGCGCCGGTGAACAAGTACTTGATGTTGCCGCCGGCAACGGCAATGCAACACTTGCAGCAGCGCGTCGCTGGTGCGATGTCATCTCAAGCGATTATGTCCCGACGCTGCTCGAACGCGGCCGTGCCCGGGCAAGTGCTGAAGGTTTGCCGGTGAAGTTTGAGCAGGCAGATGCAGAAAACCTGCAATTTCCCGAGAGAAGTTTCGATGTGGTTTTATCGACATTCGGCGTGATGTTCACGCCTGATCAGGACAAGGCTGCAGCGGAAATGGCGCGGGTATGTAAACACGGTGGGCGAATCGGCCTTGCCAACTGGACACCGACCAGCTTTGTCGGGGAGATTTTCAAACTTATAGGCAGGTACATCCCACCGGCAGCAGGTGTGAAATCGCCCTCTCTCTGGGGCACCGAAGCGCGATTGCGGGAAATGTTCGGAGAGCGACTCGATTCGATCGCGATCGAGCACAAATATTTCGTATTCCGCTACCACAGTGCGGCACAGTGGCTTGATGTATTTCGTACTTTTTACGGCCCGATGCATAAGGCATTTGCAGGGCTAGACGCAGCGCTGCAGGAATCACTGACCGCAGACCTGATCGCCCTGGCTGAAAGATTCAATCGTGCAACTGATGGCACGCTCGTTGCACCGAGTGAGTACATCGAAGTGGTGATCAAGTGCAAGTAGTTATTAAGAATGATGAGTCAATCAATAGCAGCATGATGCATCAATGTCTAATTTTCAAAACTCAAACACAAAGGAGAACGAAATGAAACCCAGCATTAGCGACGTAATGATTCACATCAATGAGACCCTTGACGCTGAGGCACGCTCGAACCTCGAAGAAGGGATGCGACAAATCGAAGGAGTGATCGCGCCGAGATTTAACCCAGGCAAGGATCATCTCATGGTGGTCGCCTTCAATCCGGAGAAAACCAGCACCGCCTCATTACTGGCTAAAGCACGAAGTGCTGGCTATACCGCACAACTAATCGGTGGCTGAGGAATGATTCCGCATTGATGAACCAATGAATTGTACACATTAGACAGCAGTTGCCTCCGGTTGCAGAAGCTACTGCATTATTCCCTTGTAGCCCCTTATAAGAAAGGAATTGAATATGACGACTACCCTATATCAACGTCTTGGTGCAGCAGATGGCATAGCCCGTCTTGTTGATGATGTAATGGCCGCACACTTGGTTAATCCTATCGTCAAAACACGTTTCGAGAAGATCAAGGACATCGAATTCGCCAAGAAAATGGCACGAGAATTTTTCTGTGCCGGCTCCGGCGGACCGGAGCCTTACACTGGCAAGGATATGCTCACTGCCCATAAAGGCATGAATATCAGTGAACAAGAATACTTGGCGGTGACCGATGACATTGTCAACGCAATGAGCAAAAACAAACTTGATGAGGGTACGAAAAATGACGTGATTGCCATTCTCTACTCGCTTAAGGGAAACATCATTCGCGTGTAACAAGTTCGTTTAAGCGCTCATGAAGGACGTGCCAACATGTGGTACGTCCTTTCATTTGAGCATTTGGTGAAAAACAACAAAGGAGTCAAGTTTCAAAAAAAGTTATATAGTGGATGCTGACGAGTTTCGGCAGCTAGCCAAAGGAAGCAGAGAGCACTGTCATGGGCAAGCGATACGACAACATTTTGGGCACCATTGGCAACACGCCAGTGATACGCATAAACAAGTTGGGTCCCAAGGGTGTAAATCTCTACGTTAAAGTGGAGTCTTTCAACCCCATGGGTTCAGTGAAAGACCGGTTGGCGCTGGGAGTGATCGAAGACGCCGAACGCCGCGGTGAACTCAAGCCCGGCCAGACGATTGTTGAAGCAACCAGTGGCAATACCGGGATCGGCTTGGCCATGGTCTGTGCACAAAAAGGTTATCCCTTGGTCATCACCATGGCCGAGAATTTTAGCGTGGAAAGGCGCAAGCTGATGCGGTTTCTCGGCGCAAAGGTTGTGCTGACACCTGCATCTCGGAAAGGCTCGGGAATGGTAGCAAAGGCCGAGGAACTGGCCAGGGCACATGGGTGGTGGCAGCCGCGCCAGTTTGAAAATCCAGCTAATGCGGAGATCCACACCCGAACCACTGCCGTGGAAATTCTCGATGATTTCGCAGATATTTCGCTGGATTATTGGATCACCGGTTTCGGTACTGGCGGCACCCTTAACGGAGTATCAAGGGTATTGAAGGAAAAAAGCCCGAACACGCAGATCTTTGTTTGCGAGCCTGACAATTCTGCCATGCTAGCCAGCGGGATCGCTCAGTCTAAGCACGATGACGGATCCCATAGTGCCAGCCATACCCGCTCTCGGCCACACTTGATGCAGGGATGGTCACCGGACTTTATACCCAAACTCGCTGAGCAGGTGGCCGCCTCTAACCGCATTGATGGTTTTGTACTTATCGATGGAAATGAGGCGTTGCAATGTGCCAGGGAGTTAGCCCAACAAGAAGGAATATTCGTTGGCATCTCCGCGGGCGCAACGTTTGCGGGTGCGCTGCGCATTGCCCGTGCCGCACCTCAAGGCAGTAACATCTTGTGCATGTTACCCGATACAGGTGAACGATACCTTTCCACACCACTATTTGAAGAAGTGGCCATCGAGATGACTAAGGAGGAGATTGCTCTTTCGATGTCCACACCAGGATGCCAATTTGATGTTACGCCGGTGCCAGCACCGTCGAGAGCGGCAACTACAGATGACCTGGACGAAGCAGCCGTAAACGAAGTCAATGCGGTCTTGCATGACCCAGAACGTCCTGTCATCATGTTCGCTTACGAATGGTGCGAGTTCTGCAATGCAGTCCGAAAGGTGTTCGCAAGATACGGCATCCCCTACACTTCAATAGACCTCGACTCAGTCGCATACCAGAATGGCGATCGCGGTATCAATATTTTCGAGGTGATCAAGCGCCGGTCAGGATCGGTCTCTTTACCACAGATCTATATCGGAGGTGACTTTGCAGGGGGTTGCTCTGAAGTGTTTGACGGACTGAAATCAGGCAAGCTAAATACCCACCTGAGAAAACACGGGATCACCGTCGACCTGTCAGTCAAGAGTAATCCCTATGAACTTCTGCCAGGCTGGCTTCACCCGCGTTAAACCTAAAGCCCGCTGATCACCAATACGTCTCCAGTCCCTTCTTCCAGTCATCAACAAACTTCCTGATCGAATCAACAAAGTCCAGATCTTGCTCAGTACGGTTGATGGAACAATGAATAACGGTATGCAGGAGGTTTGGCTGGTGTTCAGTCGTCACAGTCCATTGCAAGGCATTGGGACAATTTGGCAATGAAAAGCGCACACCATGGCTTAATTCCTCGCGAGTCACAATGAAAGTACCCCACACACAATAGATTTCACCACTCGAAGCTGAGTCGCTTATTACTTTTTCGATGGATGCACACCAGCTCGGAAGCTTGCTGATAGTCAGGCGTTGCCGTAGATCTGCAGCTGAAGCAGGAATGATTGTTGTAGTAATGAATTCCATGCGCGCATGTTAATCGGAAACCAGATGGCATGCACATGAGAAATGAAACTTTCCTGGGCCACTAAACGAAGGCGAGCCCAGCATTGTTGCACTTGCCGCACACATCAAATGGGGGCAGCTTGTTCGATGTGTATCGTGTGAGTCGGAAAAGCGATCTGGGCACCCTGCCGATCAATGATCTCGGCGACCTTCAAGAGTACATCCTGTTTCACTTCATGGTAATGGATCCAGTTCGTGGTTTTGGTAAAAGTGTAGATAAAGAAGTCGAGGGAAGAAGGGCCAAAGGTATTGAAATTGACGATAAGAGTCTGGGTCGCATCTATTTCCGCATGACCGATCAGCATTGCTTTTACGTCTGAAACGATAGCGTCCATCACACCGATGTCTTCGTAACGGATACCAATAGTTTCCTTGATACGACGATGGGTCATCCGCGATGGATTTTCCACAACGATATTGGTGAACAAAGCATTTGGCACGTAGATGGGATTCTTGTTAAATGCACGGATACGTGTATGACGCCAACTGATGTACTCGACTGTTCCTTCGATTTCCTTGTCCGGTGAACGAATCCAATCTCCCACGCTGAATGGCCGATCCATGTAAATAGTGAGTCCCCCAAAAAAATTGGCAAGCAAATCCTTGGCAGCAAAACCAACGGCGAGACCACCAATACCACCGGCTGCCAATATCCCTGAAACGCTAAAACCCATGGTTTGCATCACGATCAGGATCGTGGTGATGATCACTGTAAGACGCGCAAGTTTTGATATCGCATCAAGCGTAGTGCGATCTACCTCCTCACCTTTTTCTTCGTGCTTCTCGACAATATTGAAAGTGACGTTACCAATAAGGCGAATCAAATACCAGGCAAGGCAGATGATTACACCCACGTTGCGGACAGCGGATACAAGTTCAAGTAATTCAGCGCCTTCTTCCTTACCAATTATGCTGGCGGCAAAGGAAATACCAATCAACCAGATCGCTATCGGTACCGGCCGTTTTGCAGCGCGAATGAGCGCATCATCCCAAGGGTTTGAGGTCAGGCGAGCGATGTTTTCGACATAGCGCAGAAGAAAGTGCGCAATAACATTGATCAAAAAAGTCGCAAGGACGATAAGGAAGACTTGACGAATCCATAGCTCCGTGAAGCTCGTGTACCAAAGCTTGTCTATTAGTTCATTCATTACTTCGGGATGCTATTCATCAAGGGAAACATTACTCGTGTGTGTGTATTTGACAGTCGGGTGCTTAATCATTGAAGTTAGTTCGAAAGTCGTTGCAAACTCCGCAGGCTAAAACCTAGCCTGCGGCTTGGCGAGAATCAGTCCTTAAATCGATTTATAAAAATGGGTTAACTCCGTAAGGGTTTACACAACTATCGTGCGTCAATGGCTTTCCATTACAGAAAGGAGTCACTTTTGTACCCTTTACCTTCAGATAGCAACCTTTAGGTGATACCACAGCAGGCGCCTTGATACCCATACGTTTTGCTGTTTCTCGGGTCGTTCCCCAAGATGCAGCAATTTTATCCATATCATGTGTCGTCCACTCCTTAAGAACAACTTTACATGATTTCTTTACGCCTAATGCATCACATGTTTGAGTATCTAGAAACCCTGTCTCGGGGATCCCTTTGGCGTTCTGAAATTTCTTGACGCCATTTGATGTACCCTTACCCCAAATGCCGTCTGCAGGACCAACATCAATCTTTTGATTTTTTAGTGCGACCTGAGCCCCTTTCAAATCACATGAAAAGTTGTTATCAGCTATTGAATGATTCAAATTGGCCAAAGTCATGACTGAAAACAATACCAATGCCATAAACTTATTTAATTTCATTAGTACTTCCATCCTTGCAAAGTTATTTTGTCGTGATTCGTATCGAGCCTAGTGTCATGGCTCAAATACTGCTAATAAATTATTCTCCATAATAGTCCGCTCAGCTAATGGACTTAGCTATTAACTGCTTCAGGCTAATTGAAGAATGGAATTTTCTACTAAAAGAATGTACTTTTTAGTTTGACTTTACTGGGACACAAAGGATAGTGTCGTCACTAGAAAAGGCATGATAGGCAATCAAATTAGACGCTTATTAAGTATTCCGATTTGATTAATCTCCTACGCTGCTCTAGGGATGATACAAAAATCCTTTTAGAACAAGGGCCTTCTGGATTATGCGTCACCAGGGTGATTTGGCGAAATTCCAAACACCATTATAACCTGCACTTAACTGTTCCTACAAAAGAGAATTTGACCAATTCGCCCGACATACCGAGAGCGTGAAAATCAGTGCGGCGGCTGGGTTACTCTGGGCGTCTCACGGCAGAAAGCACTTCCTCCACCCCCATGATATGGCGAAGCGCCTCCTCTCTGTGGTGCTGATTCAGTGCGACCTCTGCCTGCAACTGCTCAAGGGACATGCCCTGGCGCACGTTGACCGGCGGCACCTTCGGCACCATGTCGCGATTGATGTAGCGCTCGACCGCGGTTTCAATCTTTCGACGCTCATCCTTTGGAAGCTTCGCAAACACTCCTTCGTTGATTTTGAATCTCAGATACTGAGATGGCGACATCGCGTTTTTGTTAACCGGCACTGTTACGACCTCCCTCTTGCCCGCTGGCCCGGTAGCGGTCACGACGAGCAGATCCGGCTTCATGTCGGGCGCAATGGCGGTACCTCCGCCTGCCACGATTTCGAATGACACTGTTCGCCCGGCACGCCCGGACGCACTAGTCAGATACACAATTCGCTGGTAACTCTGAACCTGGTCGGTCCACCAGCCAAGCGCGTCGATGACAAACGGATCGGTGACCGACCCCAGTTTCAGCCCGGGTGACCCTTGCGCGATCTTGGATTCCTGTTGCTGGACCTGATAGGTGATGATTGGCGCCACTTTCCAGATACCGACCAACGCTACAACGAACATACCCACTGTTCCCGCAGCCTGGAGCCCGCCAGTAACGAGCGACCAGCGATCCTTGAATTCCAGTTGCTTCCAGCCCATATGCATTTCTCCTAGACCTGCAATTCCAATGGATAGGAAATTCAACCGCACTAATTGAAGTATCCATGAGCATCGCATACCGGTCAATGCCAATTTTCTTTACCAGAAGTTATTAACGAAGTTCCGCTATGTCGTTAGCAGAACTCAGTTAAGGACTGCTTCTGCAAAACTGCACTTTATGCATTGCGCCAAGGACGGACGGTGATATATTACGAAAAACCCGCTTCGCACCCATTAGCGGACACTAGTAAGGAGGTTCGACGTGTTCCGCCATATTGTGCTGGTGAAATGGAAGCCTGAGGCGACTGACGCCGAACGACAGGCGTTGCGCGACGCCATCGAGCAGTTGCCAACGCAGGTGCCAGAAATTATAGCTGCGCGTGTTGGTCTCGACGTGGGACGTGGACCAAACAACTACGACATGGCCACCGTGTTCGATTTCGAAGACATCACAGCATTCAAGCGATATATCGCGAGTGCAGCGCACCAAGCCTACGTGCAGGGACCAGCTAAGGCGGTCGCGCAGTTGGCAGTATTACAGCATACTTGGTGAGTGAGCTTGCCCCTATTTTTCGTGTCCCAAGCGGCGCCTTTTATGCTGCCAACTTCTGCTGATCCAGGCACTGCCGATGGTAGGCGGCAGGGCTAAGGTACTTCAGCGCGGAGTGGCAAGGGCACTTTGATTGCCATGAGTGCCGCGATCGCTACGGGAGGACTTTCCATGGCTTTGCAGGGAGGTATAGACAGGGTGACCGGTGAAGTCGACCAGTGCGGGATTATCCTTCCAAAATACCCACTTCCTCCGTTGGTGGCCGATAACTAAAGCTGGCATCACCAGAAGATGATTCCATTGGCCGGGAGAATAAACATTAATTGGAAAAAATACATTTGCTGTACTTATCGCTCCGGTCAAGTACCGCTAGTCTTATTAGCTGTCGTGGCCTGCGGAGTACTTGGTGCATGTGCATCACCACCACTGGAGCCCTACACGGAAGACTCTCCAGCCCTTGCCCTAGTGCCCGTGGCACAGGCGGGTGTGATGGATAAACGGGGACGTTTTCGTGAAATATTTTGTTCTATTCTTGAAGCGCGTGGTACAACCCTGCCGGACTACAGGGACTGTAGCGATGCACTGATGCGTGTCGGTGTGGAACCCAATGGCTCGGGCAAAGCAGTCGAGTTAGGGCAGGCCAAGCGACGGCTCAAGGCAATGGTTGTACCGGGAGTCGGTTGGGATTGTGTGTCCAAATGGCTGGATCTTAAAGATACTGTCCGCCAACATGTTCATCAGTTTGGCTATGATGAAGGATTAATCCAGGTAGACGCCTTGTCTAGCACAACGAATAATGCGAGTCAGATCCGTGATGCGATTATGGCGATGGACTCTGATAGCTCGGAGCCTGAGCTGGTTCTAATTGGATATTCCAAAGGTGCGCCGGACATACTGGAAGCGGTCGTATCCTATCCGGAAATACGCCATAAAATAGTGGCTGTTGTCAGTGTTGCCGGGGCGATCGGCGGTTCTCCACTTGCTAATGATGCAACCCAAACACAGCTTGAATTGTTGAGACACTGGCCAGGAGCGCAGTGTGAAAATGGTAATGGTAGTGCGATTGAAAGTCTGCGTACGCAAGTACGTAAGACATGGCTGGCAGCTCATTCGTTGCCACCTGATTTTCCTTATTATTCGCTCGTTTCCTACCCTAATCCCCAGCGAATATCATCGATTCTCAAAACCAGCTATAACAAACTAAGTCAAATAGACGCCCGCAATGACGGCCAAGTGCTGTTTTATGATCAAATCATCCCGGACAGTACACTGCTTGGCTATGTAAACGCCGATCACTGGGCTCTAGCGGTACCTGTAGCGCGTTCACATTCAATGCTTGGCACTACCTTTGTTGACCACAACGATTATCCACGTGAAGCATTACTCGAGGCAGTGTTGCGGTTTTTGGAAGAGGAGTTTGAGAAATAAGAGTAATAAGAGATAGGCCACGTTTTTATGTGGTGATATCGGATTAACTGGAGACTATAGAAAAAATGGGGCAGCCCCTCGGAGTGCTAACAAAGCCACCCTAGACATATTAGATTGATTCTAAGTCATGCTCTTTTTGAAGAATTGGTGTACTTTTGACCCGTAATAGCAGATTCTAAAGTCGCAGTGCATGGTTAAACGCCCTTAAGTCGAGGGATATCCTTCATCAGTGGTAGTATCGCCAGTCAAATACCATTCGCATGCCCAGCGAGTAGATGGTGCGCAAGTCCACTGGCGGTGCCCCGGGCGGACTCGCGATCGACTCGCCAAATGGTACGTCCACGCCCGCGAACAGTTTGAACATGACCGTCGAACTCTGGTTGCTGGAGAACGCGCGATACGGGCGATACTCGAGAATCGGGAGGTCGAAAAACTTCGATTTGTAGTTGACCACCCTCCCGAGGCCGCCCGGCGGGTCGCTCGGCGCCGCCAGTTGATCCTGCTCGTTGAACACTCCATACCATGTCACGCCGAGTTCGCGTCCGAGCACGAACTGGAAACGGCCGACGGGCGTGGCCCAGCCCTGTTGCCATGGGATCATACCGCCGTTGGCGGCTGTGACGGCCATCTGCTTATACGCGGTGGGGTTTACCAGATACATTGGCGATATGAAAAGGAGGTCACCCGGCACAAGAAAGAACGGCATCCGGATCCGTAGCGACAGGCCCGTTCGTGCGGGAATCGCTGCACTCAGGCTGCCGCCCAACGCCCCTAATGCGGTCCCCTGTGCATCGTTCGTGGAAGGAGTATCGGCGCGAATGCCGAGCTGGCCGAACACCAGCCCATCACCAGACTCCCCGAGCGCCCCTTCAAGTCCCAACCCTGCGCGAAATCCGCTATCGAGTCCGCCGATCCAGCCACGGCTGTTCTGCGAAGGTGCGAATCCACCATCGATGCTGCGCGCATCGATCGAACCGGCCAGACCGATAAACGTGCCCACTTCGCTCCTTGCGCGCGGGAGCGCACCCAACCCGGCACCCAGTCCCGGCACGGGTGTGTCCAGAAGCGCTTCTTCGAGGACATGTGCGTATAGCCCACGTCCGCCAGTGCCCAAGCCTATTCCACGGTCGGGAAAGGTCACGTTCTTGCAGATGTCAAAGTCGTCCGCACGATCTGAAGCATTGCGAATAAGCGGAATGCTGTAGTCCCGCGAGCGTCCCGTCGCGGTGTCGAGTACCTGCTCTATGCTTATGCGAACAGCCTTGGCGGCCAGCTCTGCATCCTGCGGACGCATGTGCGCGTCACCCATCAACACAATCGTCTTATCGCGACCCTTCCATGTGAACACCTCGAGGCCGTTCTGGTTGTAGAAGTCGTGCGTTCCCTTGCGCTGCGAGACGTTACCCCAGCTGCCCGCCACGTGCCCAGCCGCATACATGTCTTCCAGAAAATGCAGGGCAAACGCCTCGTCGAACAGTGCGGAGCGCACCAGTGCTCGGCGCTCTTCTGGTGATAGCTGCTCAGCGGCGAGTCGGCTCGCCTTCTGCAATGCGCTGATGTGATACCAAGCATAGATACCAGCCGCGTTGATTTCCGAACCTGGGCTTAGCGCCAACCCGCCATATGCACCCGGGTCTAGGTTCGTATCGGGGCGGGGCAGCAGGAAATGCGCAAGGTTGGTATCGGCCCGGGTCGCATACTCGGGATCTGCCCGCTGCAACTGGGTGTCCGCAGTGCGCAGCGCGTTCAGGCGGTCCGCCCGGTTCTTCTCACTCGCGTATCGGCGCTGGGCGTCGGCGATAAAATTCGAAGTTCCTTGCGTCATACCGGTGGGCGCGGTGACCGGAATTTTCGCCAGATCCTCTTTGAGCTGCGCTGCAACGTCGGCAACCACGAGAATCCAGTCCGACATGCGGACCGTCTCGAGCATTTCCTGGCTCGAGCACGAGTGATCGCCGGCAATACCCAACAGCGCAGCCCAGTCGATGCACTGAGGCGCAAGGCCCTGGTCGGTGTCGGCACCCTTTGCGCAGAGGCGCTTGTCGTCGCCCGCTCGCGCATCCTGCCAAAAGCGATCGAACACCGCTTTGTGTTCTGCGTCGAGTCCTTGCACGGCAAGTACCGCGATGTCGCGATGCTCAGGGTAGATGAATCCGAAAGCCGTATTCACAGCACACCACAGCGCGAGCCCAAGTAGCGTGCGCCACCAAGAAATGAGATTAGATTGCCGGGTTATTCTCAATTTCCCTCCGGAATATTTTCACTTTTTTCCCATTATGGCG
This sequence comes from Gallionella sp., assembly GCA_024641025.1. Classification (GTDB taxonomy): domain Bacteria; phylum Pseudomonadota; class Gammaproteobacteria; order Burkholderiales; family Gallionellaceae; genus Gallionella. The sequence goes on along the minus strand of JAHEDW010000008.1, from coordinate 2,252 downwards.
ACGAGCCAAGCTCGGCGCTTAGTCGGTTAAAAGCAATAGCGGCCCAATTACTCAATAATCAGCATCCGTCGCAGTTGTGCCCATTGCGGACATCGCGGTTTCCCAATAGCAGATATTCAAGAACATATAATTGAAGGGTGCCGCTTTAGTCGCGACCATCTCGAATGCCATATTAGTTGCCCTTGCTAACACAACTCATTTACTGACTTACTTCAACGTGCTTGCCAAAATTATCCAGAATCGCTTGCCATCCCTGACGCTGTTGTTTAATAGGATTATCGGATTCAGCATCAAACGTAACGCGTACCGTGACACCGTTCTCACCTGCCATGAACTCTACTAAACCGGTTCGGTCTCCGAACGAATACTCAATCAACTCGTTAGGTATGATTTTGGAGTACGTTCCGGCGAAGTCAAATCCGAAGCTGCCGGCTTTCGCCTCCATGCGCGATGTGAATGCTCCACCCACGCGCAAATCGACGGTGGACTTGGTTGTGTGCCAGTCATCAGATGCGGCATTCCACTTCTTGATGTCGTCTGGAGTTGTGTAGGCGTTCCAGACTTTTGCGACCGGAGCCTTGACGATGGTTTCAACAGTGATTTTCATGATGCGAATCCTTTCCTTGTGGATTGCAACTAACGCAAAAGATCACCGGCCGCAATGAATCGCAGTGAAATAGCCATCAGGTGGAGTGCCTTGTTAGCCACGATCATCATCATAAGCCCTCTGCAAAGCGTCAATGTCAAACTTTATCATTTTGAGAAATGCTTGAGTGACACGTGATAATTTCATAGGGTCTTTCGATTGCATCATTTTGTCCATAATCGCAGGAACGATTTGCCATGAGAGGCCATACTTATCTTTAAGCCAGCCACACTCAACTTCTTGACCGCCTTCAGCGGTAAGCTTTTCCCAGTAGTTGTCGATTTCCTTCTGTGTGTCGCACTTTACAATGAACGATATCGACTCATTAAACTTGAAAAACGGACCGGCACTAATAGCCTGGAATTCCTGACCAAACAGATCGAAGGTCACTAGTTCTACCGTTCCAGAAGGAGTGTCTTCAAGCGTTACACAGCTTTTGATCTTTGAGCCCTCAAATATTGACGTGTAAAATTCGGCCGCCTCTTTGGCTTCCTTATCAAACCACAGATGTGGAACGATCTTGATTTTAATTGATGCCATAATGTTTAACTGGAAAGGCTAAAGCTCCGGTTCTGCGGCTTGCCAAACAGCGGACCATCGGCTGCAACCGATTGTTAGGCCGCCCTCACTGACGCACATATCGCAGGTGTGTGGCGAATGAGCCATCAAGTACGTTGTCAATGCGAAACTGCGGCCCAGGCTCGCTCAGGTTTTCAAAGAGTCGCCGACCAGCACCGAAGAACACGGGTGCCAATGCAACTTCCAGCTCATCAACAACACCGAGGTTCAGGTACTGCTGGATAACATCTGCACCTCCTGAAATGCGAACGTCACGACTCCCTGCAGCCTCACGGGCCAGCACCAGCGCATGCTCAGGCCCTTCATTGATGAAATAAAACGTTGTTCCGCCGGGGCGCACCCAAGGGTCTCGTTTTTCGTGGGTAAGAACGTACACCGGCGTGTGAAATGGAGCCTCCTCTGGCCAGCTGACCTCGCCTTGGTCGAACATTCGCTTGCCTAGGATGTTGGCACCGGTGCGCTCAAAGGTGTGGCGAACCATGTCGTTGACCGGGCCAGCCTCTCCCCCAGGGCCGAATTTGAGCTTCTCGCGAAAGTACTGTTGATTGATGATCCAGGCCATTAAGGCACCCCATTTGGCACCCCAGTTCTTGTACTCAGGGTTGTCCATGGTCATTCCTTCCGGTGCCATGTAGCCATCGAGGCTAAGTCCAATGTTGACGAATACTTTGCTCATGATTCTTCTCTCGCATGTTCGGATGTCGGCCTGATAGTTATTTAGACTGACGCACTGGACAGTATTAATAAAATTAGTGAAGAGTTCATATTTTAGATAACTGACTGATTAATTTAGAACTCACTTCTTTCTCATGACAGCATATTAATAAAAATACGAGCAACCATCGATTGACCGCTAATGGGTGCGATTTCAACCGGTCGATGCAACACATTGGTTAAATCGTTCATCCGGCGTTTCATAGTTTAACGTCTTTCTTGGTCGCTGATTCAATTGTCGCGCCACCCCGTTCAGTTTGGCTTGGGAATAAACAGAAAGGTCTGTCCCCTTGGGGAAATACTGCCTCAATAA
>JAHEDW010000050.1 GCA_024641025.1 Gallionella sp. | reverse complement strand
ACGGCCACGCCAATTCCGATGCCACATACACACCGATCAACGTACCTACCACTGCATAGACAACTGACATGATGGTGAACCATCTGACAACGTCCATGTCGTACTTTACTGCTGTAGCATTGGTTGCTTCCACAGTAATCTCCTCCCAAGAGCCAAGTTAAAAAAACAACGTGCCACCTGCCTCAATTATCATGAGACTAAGACGCACCCCTTCATAGCTGCTTTACAAAGCCATGACATAATCGCACGGGACGCATGGTCGCGTAAAGAGGGAAGCACTCGAAAATACGCCCATACCCACGCAAAAAACTCGGGCATTAAAGCCAAATGTGTGGCTTGTTTGAATATGTTTAACGCACGTAGAGAACTGATGCTCAACGGAAACTTTTGAAAAACTTCATTGCAAACAGGCCAAGGTCTGTCATGCGGTTGGGCTTTATATTATTTGGCGGAGAGGGTGGGATTCGAACCCACGGTGACGCATAACGCCACACCGGATTTCGAGTCCGGTACATTCGACCACTCTGACACCTCTCCATAAAGACTTCGAATTACAGTGCTATAACTGCAACCCGGCTACGTAAGTTATAAGAAATCCGAAAACTGGCGTTGTTTAACCATTACGAAGTTCTATGTATTCAAGTTGTCGAAAAAACTAATCTATCAACAAGATAAAATGTACGGGGTAGCATCACGGGCGAGCGCGGCCTGAAACGCCGTTCATTCTACCAACAACTCCAAAATTTCGTGCAGAATGTTCAGATGGGAAATTCGATAAGATTCACGCAAGCTGCGCTGCTTTTCACCTTGATGCTGCTGGGATCATGTTCTCAGCAGTTACCGGAATGGAGGTCCGGGAAACTTGTGATCATAGTTCCCGAAACTTCCCAGGGCGCCAAAGCCGAGTTCGAGCGAGAACTTGCACAATTGTTTGCAGAACAATTGCACTCGTCCCTGGAAACACTCACGATGCCTCAAGATCAGGCCGTCATTGCCCTGCAACAGCATCGCGCGCACCTTGCAGCTATTGCGTTGCGACATGAAACAGAAATAGCCGATCTCCATTTCGGCCCCGGATATCAGAATGTACGTGAATTGGCGGTATGCAATAACGAACGTGCAACTCCCAAGCAACTTGCCGATCTTGCCGGCAGAAAGATTGCTGCTGCTGCAGGCTCAGCTCAGGAGGCAACACTGCGTGAAGCGCAGAGGAATCTCCCATCACTGCGATGGCAAACCCGCCAACAAACGAGCCCAAGGGAATTGCTCGCAGAGGTGGCTGATGGTTCACTGGATTGCGCTGCCGCCAACGAACTGCAACTAGCCGATGCGTACAACTATCACCCAAACCTGATTGATGCATTCGATATTGGTGAACCTTCGAGGCTCGTATGGGGATTCCCCAAGGACACGGATCCTGAGATGCTCATCCAAGTGCAGGATTTCTTCACCCGCATCCTGCAGGATGGCACACTGGATCGTCTTCTGGACCGCTATTACGGCCACAACCACCGCTTGCCTAAAATGAATGCGGCTGCATTCATCGCCAAAACAAGGTCTGTCTTACCCCGTTATCGACGAATGTTTGAGGAGGCTGGGTCAATTACCGGTGAGGATTGGCGACTTCTGGCAGCTCTAGCATATCAGGAATCCCAGTGGGATCCGCTCGCCACCTCCCGAACCAACGTACGTGGCATGATGATGCTCACCGAAGATACAGCAGACCGGATGAAACTGAATAATCGTCTGGATGCCCGAGAAAACATCATTGCAGGCGCAAAATATTTGATGTTACTCAAAGAACAATTACCGGAGCGAATTCCTGAACCGGACAGGACATGGCTTGCACTGGCAGCATACAATCAGGGTTATGGTCATTTGGAGGATGCGCGCATACTTACCCGCCGTGCCGGACTCAATCCTGACAGTTGGTCAGACGTAAAAAAATGGATGCCCAGATTGAATCAGCCCGGGTATTACGAAACGCTTAAAAGGGGTTATGCACGCGGCGGGGAAGCAGTGATTCTGGTGGAAAACATCCGCAATTACCATGACATGCTCAAGCGACTCATTCCGGAACGACCCTTTACGGATCCCGCATCAATTTCTTATCAGTTGATCGAGCCACTGCAACGGCTGCTGCCTTAATCTATCACTTCTAATTGCTGTTTTTACAGCATCAGTTTGATTTGCTGAAAAAGCGCGGATATGTTCTTGCGGATTGTGTATCGACCTCTAAATCATAACCGTCAGATATTCTCGACGATGCAGCCAAAATGCGTCGCAAGATTAGTTGCCGAAAGCGTTCTTCCTGATACCACTTTTAAAAGCCCAATCGTGCCACAAGCAGCATCTAGCTTCTAACAGCACTGGCCATTTCTGGGGAGCGAGATGGACAAGATTCTAATTACCCGGCAACGCCTTTCACAAAAACTACCTATTTCAGCGCATAAGACATTCCATACCACCCATGTATTTGCGCAAAACTTCAGGAATTCGCACACTACCGTCAGGTTGCTGGTTGTTCTCTAGAACTGCAACAAGTGTGCGTCCTACCGCAAGACCTGAACCGTTCAGGGTATGCAGCAATTCAGTCTTACCCTGGGAATTGCGAAATCGTGCCTGCATCCTGCGTGCCTGGAATGCCTCAAAGTTGCTGCATGAAGATATCTCGCGATAAGTGTTCTGCGCCGGCAACCATACCTCGATGTCATAAGTCATCGCTGCAGAAAAACCCATGTCGCCGCTACACAACTTCACCACGCGATATGGCAATTCTAGTTTATTGAGGATAGCCTCTGCATGGGAAAGCAACTCCTCAAGTCCAGCATAAGATTGCTCGGGATGCAGGATCTGCACCAACTCCACCTTGTCGAATTGGTGTTGGCGTATCATTCCGCGCGTATCGCGACCGGCGGAACCAGCTTCAGAACGGAAGCAGGGCGTATGTGCAACGAATTTCATCGGCAGTTGCTCCAGCGCCACGATCTCGTCTCGGACCATGTTTGTAACTGGAACCTCGGCGGTAGGAATCAGATAGAAATTTTTTTCACCCTCTTCGCCCATCATGCGCGGAACACGGAACAAATCATCCTCGAATTTTGGAAGTTGCCCGGTGCCACGCATCGATGCAGCATTCACCAGATATGGCACATAAGTCTCTATATAGCCATGCTGTTCGGTGTGCGTGTCCAACATGAATTGAGCCAGTGCGCGATGCAATCGCGCCAGCGGACCTCTAAGCAAAGAGAAGCGCGCTCCGGAGATTTTCGCTGCAGTCTCGAAATCGAGACCACCCAAAGTCTCACCCAGGCTGACGTGATCCTTCACCTCGAAACTGAAACTCGGAATTTTGCCGATCCTGCGTACTTCTACGTTATCTGTTTCAGATTTCCCCTCCGGTACACTTTCATGTGGCATGTTGGGGATGTCGGATAAAAAACCATTCAGCGCTTGTTGTACTGACTCAAGTTTTGCCTCTAGCTGTTTGAGTTCATCACCCAGATTCGCAATATCGGCCATGATGACAGAAACATCCTCACCCTTTGCCTTGGCCTGACCGATAAGTTTTGACGAACTATTGCGTTTGGCCTGCAATTCCTGAGTACGGGACTGGATGGTCTTTCGCTCAGCCTCGAGTTTTACAAATTTTTCAGAATCCAGTGCAAATCCACGCTTGGTGAGACGTTTTGCCACATCATTCAAATCATTTCGAAATAACTGAATATCCAACATACCACTTTATCCTTTTTTCTTATTTACCTTGTTGTCTAGTTCCCGCAAGTGCGCCAACTTCTCGGCAATCTTCGCTTCCAACCCATGATCAGTCGGATTGTAAAAACTCAACTGCGGCATGCCATCCGGAAAATAATTCTCGCCTGCAGCATAGCCCTCTTCTTCATCGTGCGCGTAACGATAACCCTTGCCGTAATCTAGCTGTTTCATCAATTTTGTCGGTGCGTTGCGCAGGTGCATAGGGACTTCGCGAGAACCGTCTTGGGCGACAAATGTACGCGCGGAATTATACGCGACATACCCGGCATTCGACTTGGGGGCACAAGCGAGATATAGGATTGCCTGCGCAAGCGCCAACTCTCCTTCTGGTGAGCCAAGGCGCTCGTATGTCAATGCAGCATCCTGTGCCAACTGTATCGCTCGGGGGTCAGCCAAGCCGACGTCTTCCCAAGCCATTCTCACGATACGTCTCGCCAGGTAGCGCGGATCCGCACCACCATCAAGCATCCGCACCAACCAGTATAACGCGGCGTCCGGATTTGAACCGCGCACCGATTTATGCAGTGCAGAAATCTGGTCGTAAAAGGCTTCGCCACCCTTGTCGAAGCGACGTAGACTCTGCGCCAACGTACTATCAAGGAAGGCAATGTCAATTTTTCTCACGCTCGATGTTTGTGCTGCAGTCTGCAATTGTTCCAGTGCATTGAGCAATCTGCGCGCATCGCCGTCAGCATAACCAATAATTCGTTCTCGAGCATCATCCTCGAATTCCATTTCGTGCACAGCCACTTGACGCGCTCTTTCGAATAACTGTGCAAGCTCCTCAGATGACAACGCGTGTAGCACATAAACCTGAGCACGTGACAACAAAGCGTTATTGACTTCGAAGGAAGGGTTCTCGGTAGTAGCCCCAATGAATGTGACAAGGCCTTGTTCGACATAGGGTAAAAACGCATCCTGTTGCGATTTGTTGAAGCGGTGCACTTCATCAACAAACAGAATGGTGTGACGTCCGCGTTGCTGCATGAGCTGCGCCTGAGCGATAGCTTCTCGGATGTCCTTCACACCAGACAATACAGCTGATAGTGGAACGAACTCCGCATCAAATGCTGATGCCATCAGACGTGCCAAGGTTGTCTTGCCGACTCCCGGAGGACCCCACAATATCATCGAGTGCAACTTGCCGGATTGAAATGCCAATCGGAGCGGCCCACCCTCGCCGAGCAAATGCGACTGGCCGATGACCTCATCGATACTCCTGGGGCGAAGTCGTTCCGCCAATGGTGCATCTATAGGAGTTGGATCGAACAGGTTTTCTTGTGATGTAGGCATGGTTTGACAATGATAATACGTTTCAAACCTTTCATCCCTCCCAAACACCTCCCGTTACCTTTGGAGTGTTCCCACTCTCCTTGCTTGTCAAGGAGTGGACATATGCTTAATCACCCAATACATCAGCACCCTTGGGCGGAGTGAATTGAAACTGTCCACTTGAAAGTGAAGGGTTGCGCTGCATCGAGGAAAATTTCAGGACGGTTTTGTTTCCGAAAGTATCGAACAGCTCCATAATCACCAGACCGGCCAACGAATCGAAAGCCATGCGTATCTTTTCGAAGCCACTGTCTTGCGCTTTGGGTATTGCCAGCAACCAGTCCAATCGATCCCGGGTACCATCTTCATCAAGCGTAAAACCGATTTCGATCTCATTGCTGCCGGAAAGTAATGCTGCTGGACTGCTTCCCAATGCCGCATCCAGTTTTTTCACTGTGACCTGATTCAGGTCGGCATCGTACATCCAGAATTTTTCCCCGTCGCCCACAATCAGCTGCTCATAAGGCTTATGGTAAGTCCAGCGGAATTTACCAGGACGCTGGAACTGCATGATACCCGACGCCTTCTGAATTCGTTTGCCGGAATGATCGAAAACCTCCTGGGTAAAGTCTGACTGTGCAGATTGTGTCGCTGCGATGAAAGTCTTCAGTTTCTCGATTGCTGCAGCGTGTGCCATGAAGGGAAAATTGAGCAGCAAAAGTACTGCAAGAATATATTTCATCGCTAGTTCTCTATATGAATTTATGTTGAACGGCTAATGAAAATGGACAGCAACACAACGCCACGTTATTCATGCCGCATTGGCGCGATCACTTCCCGGTTACCGTTACTTTGCATCGGAGAAACCAATCCTGCTGCCTCCATTTGCTCAACCAGACGCGCGGCGCGGTTGTATCCGATTCGCAAATGACGTTGCACTTGCGAGATAGAAGCGCGCCGTGATTTGAGTACGATCTCCACGGCCTGGTCGTACAGTGGGTCAGCTTCTGCATCCATACTCACCATCCCGTCCCCGCTCCCTTCCTGCTCCTCCAGGGAGTTAAGCACGCCCTCTACATACTGCGGTGTCCCTTGCGCCTTTAGATACTCAGAAACACGATGCACTTCCTGATCAGAAACGAACGCACCGTGAACGCGCTGTGGAAATCCTGTGCCGGGCGGCAGATATAACATATCACCCTGCCCCAGCAAGGTTTCTGCGCCCATCTGGTCAAGGATAGTGCGCGAATCGATTTTGCTCGAAACCTGGAATGCCACACGTGTCGGAACATTTGCCTTGATAAGTCCAGTGATCACATCCACAGAAGGGCGCTGCGTTGCCAACACGAGGTGGATACCAGAAGCACGCGCCTTTTGGGCCAGCCGTGCAATCAACTCCTCGACTTTCTTGCCTACCACCATCATCATGTCTGCGAGTTCGTCAATGAAAACCACAATCAGCGGCAACTCTTCTAGAGGCTCTGGATTCTCTGGTGTGACAGTAAATGGATTATTGAGCGGCTGCCTATCCTTGACGGCATCACGAACCTTCTGGTTGTAACCGGCGATATTGCGCACACCCAGCGCAGACATTAGCCGGTAACGACGTTCCATTTCCTGTACACACCAGTTGAGCGCCGATGCTGCCTGGCGCATGTCAGTAACTACCGGCGCAAGCAGATGAGGAATACCTTCGTATACCGACAACTCAAGCATCTTTGGATCGATCAGTAACAGGCGCACCTGCTGAGGCGTCCCCTTGTAAAGGAGGCTCAATATCATCGCATTGATTGCAACCGATTTACCAGAACCAGTCGTACCTGCCACCAGCACATGTGGCATTTTGGCAAGATCTGCAACCACAGGTTTCCCAGAAATATCCTTGCCCATCGCGATGGTAAGTATCGAGCCCATGTCTGCATACACCTGTGAGCTAAGAATCTCTGACAATCGCACCATCTGGCGTTTTGCATTCGGCAACTCCAGCGCCATATAGGCCCTGCCGGGTATCGTTTCAACCAACCGTATGCTTACGACCGACAGCGCGCGAGCAAGATCCTTTACCAGATTAGTGATCTGACTACCTTTCACGCCTACGGCTGGCTCGATTTCATAACGGGTGATCACAGGACCAGGATACGCGGCCACCACTTTTACCTCCACGCCAAAATCCTTAAGCTTGCGCTCGATCAGGCGCGAAGTGAACTCCAGCGTATCTGCAGATACAACCTCGACATGCTGTACCGCCTGGTCAAGCAGGTGCAGCGGTGGCAATGTCGAGTCCTGCATATCGGCAAATAATAATGTCTGCTTCTCAGCCTTGGCACGGGCAGACTTGGCCACCTCGAACTGTGGCATTTCGATGTGAATCGGCAAGTGCTCCTCGACGCGCTTCTTTTCCTCTTCCACCACTGCGACACGCTCACTCATTGCCTGAGCACCAATACGACGATCCTGATGGGTCTGCCATGCAAGGCGTGCAATCTGCCAGGTATTTTCCAGGAATGCTCCCAACCAGTCCACGAAACGTAGCCAGGACAAACCGCTAAACAGACTGAAGCCAGCGGCGATCAATGCAAGTAAAAACAGTGTTGCCCCTGTAAAGCCAAGTAAACCTGTCAGTGTATCGCCCAGCACCATTCCGAACATTCCGCCGGCGCCAAGTTTGCCATCATGGGTGAGTGGAAGAGTGACGTTCAGCGTATACAGTCGCATTGCCTCAAGCGCGCTGCTAGCAAGCAGCAAAACAGCAAAACCAGCCAGCGAAACCCACCATGCGCGCCTGCAGAAAATGCTGTCTGGGCGTAATTGATGATATCCTGCCCAAACCCTTTGCAGCATGAAAACTACCAACCACCATGCCGAAAATCCGAACATGAAGAAGAGCATGTCAGCAAGATAAGCGCCCAACACCCCGCCAGGATTACTGGTTATCGCGCCGCTTCCACTATGCGACCAAGCAGGATCGGAAAATTCATAGCCATATAACGCTACTGCCAGATACATGGCACATGCGGTAAAAAGCAACCAGCGGGATTCGCGCAGTAACACCCACACTTTTCCTGCCGGATAATCAGCTCTCGCCTCAACCATGTTTCTTTACCTGCCCCAGTTTATTCAAGGACACCAAATAATTAATTTCCAAATCCATATTCGTCTCCGCCCTATAAGGCCGTCTTGTTGTTAACCGCTCTAGCTACAAGGGTGATTCAAGGCACAACTGTTCCATAATTTAATGGAAACTTGCTCAAGTTTGCCCAATCCGTATTCGCTCATCATACCCCAGCAAGCAATAGTCGAATATCATCTGCGATCCAATCTGGACGCTGCTCAAGGGGAGCTCGCAATCTTACTCTGCCCTCGGGGTCGATCAAAAATGTACCGACACTGTGATCGACGCTATAGCCTGAAGCAGTAGTCTGCTTCTGATAAGACACGGAAAATGATTTTGCAACCTTCGCGGTTGCTTCTGCATCACCGTAAAGCCCAAGGAAAGAAGGGTGAAACGCGGACATATACTTCACCAGCATCTGCGGCTTGTCTCGATCAGGATCGACGGTGACAAACAGTACTTGTACCTTGTCTGCTTCTTTGCCTAACATGTCCAACACCTGAGCGAGATCAGCCAGGGTAGTCGGACACACATCCGGACAGTGTGTATACCCAAAAAACAGCGCCACTACCTTTCCACGAAAATCTGCAAGAGTGCGCAGCTTGCCGTTTTGATCTGACAAACTGAAATCCGCTCCGGCCAAGGGCATACTGACATCGCTGGCGTGAAAAGGCGAAGGCAGCTTTTGCGCATCACATCCCGATAATGGCATAGCCAACAGCAAGACCGCGAGTGCAGTAACGAATATGTTGCTTTTTCGGCATCCATAACTTGGTGTTTCTGTTTCAAACAGACACATGACACGCTCCCGCCCAACCATGGACATAAAAAGTAAAACTGACTTTGATCAACCCATAAACACCAAATGACATTACCGCCAACCCAGCCAACAGTCTTACACGCGGCGACTGTACCCAACTGCGACAGCGCTCCCAGAACATTCCAATTGCAAGCAGATTCGGCAAAGTCCCCAACCCGAACGCTGCCATGAGCAATGCACCCTGCATCGAACTGCCGCTAGCCAACGAAGCAACAAGCACGCTATAAACCAGTCCACACGGCAACCAGCCCCATAATGCTCCAAGTGCAATGGCGCGAGGCAAGGTATTTACCGGCAACAGCTTGCTCGTGAAAGGCTGCAAGTGCTTCCACAACCCGCCGCCTAGCATTTCCAGTCGGCGCACTGCGCCCCAGAGTCCTGCAAGATACAAACCCAACATGACCAGCATCAAGCTTGACAGCGCGAATAGCAGATGCTGTACCGGCACAGCATCACGCATCAGCATACCCGCCTTCCCTAAGGTACCTACCAGTGCGCCAGCCAGTGTGTAGCTCGTAATGCGACCGCTGCTGTAGGCGATATGGAAAGGCCAGCGCGAACGGTGTGTCGGTAGCTGCGCGGTAAATATACCGACGATACTCCCGCACATTCCCAGACAATGCACGCCACCGAGGATACCAACCAAAAAAACCGCGATGATGCTCAAATCAGACATTCGTAGTGCTTCGTTCCAATGAACTCAAATCGAGATGCTTCGATGCAGTTTTTGCATCAGGGTCAGACATGTGCAGCACTACTCCCAACAATGGCGCTGCTATACGCTCCCGCAACGCCTCAATGTTTTCCTGCAAAGCATCCATATCTTTATCCAGTACATTAGCTACCCAACCCGCGCATTTTAGCCGGTAATCTGCAATGGCTCGCACAGTCAGAAGCGCATGATTAATACAACCCAGCCGGACACCGACTATCAAGACCACCGGAAGGTCAAGTTCCTTTGCAAGGTCAGCACTGTTCTGCTTGTCGTTCAATGGCACCAAAAACCCGCCGACCCCCTCAACTATCACCTCATCTACTTGACTAGCCAGTTGACGAAATGAAGAGATGATGTACGAAAAATCGATTTGCACACCCGAACGCCGCGCTGCGATATGCGGGGCGATGGCAGGTGTGAAACAATACGGATTCACCTGCCTAGGGTTGAGCGGCATTATGCTCGCAGCAATCAGTGCCTTGGTATCATCATTGTGGCCTTCATTATCGCAGCCCGCGCTTACCGGTTTGAATCCTCCTGCACGCTTGCCCTGAGCAGCGAATATATGCAGCATCGCGCAACTGATCAGTGTTTTCCCGACACCTGTGTCGGTTCCAGTAATGAAGTAACTCATGGCTTGTTTTTAATAGATCGCAAGTAGAGTATCAAAGCTTGAATGGCGTCTGAATGATCGTCTTGCCATCAGGTGTATATTTAGGCGGCACTTTCCAAGCATGGCCATATATTACTTCGAAAGTCGCTGGCAGCTTTCCATTGCGTCGCAAGGATTCATAATTCTGTAAGATGCTCGCCCACTTGGCCTTTCCCATCATGCCCGGAGAACGACCTACAGTAGCATTGTGTGCACCGATACTGCGAAGATCCTGCATCACAGATTTCACATCATCGTAGGTGAGCGTGATGAACTCCATGTCCATCACGGGCTCGGCAAAGCCTGCCGCCAAAAGCATGTCACCAATATCGTGCATGTCTGCAAAGCGGTTTATGTGGTTGTAGCCGTCCACACCGTTAAATGCCATCCGCAGTTCTTTAAGCGTATCAGGGCCAAAGGTAGAGAACATCAACAAGCCGTCCACTTTCAATATACGCTGAATTTCGGCGAAAGTTGCAGGCAAGTCATTGCACCATTGTACCGTCAGGTTGGACCACACCATCTCAAAGCTCTGCAAAGACAGCGGCAAAGCTTCCACATCGGCACAAAGTTGTAATTGTGTCGCGCCACCAAACAGCTTCTGCCACCAACTCAAACGACCGCGCCCGGCTTTAAGCATACCAAGGGCGATATCCAAGGCGACTATCTGTGCCACTGGGTAGCGATGTGCCAACTGGCGCGTACCCCAACCGGTACCACTACCTACATCAAGAATTCGATTTGGTTGCAGCTTGACGTAATCGAGGCGCTCCAGCATTCGGGTGCAGACTTCGCGCTGCAATACTGCAGATGCATCATAGCTTGCCGCAGCCTTGCTGAAGGCTCGGCGGACTTCTAGCTTGTCGATTTCGAATTCGTTCATCAATTTTGTCCGTATAAAAATTTGGTAATTTGCCCGACAAACTCAATGCGATGTGACATGAAAGGTGTATGAGCGGCGCCCATGATTATTACCAAATGAGCATTTAACAACTTCTGCGCCATATAAATTGAGGCTTCCGGGAAGCTCAGCCTATCGCGTTCACCTGCAATGACTAAGGTAGACTGCATGATTGTTGGCAGCACATGTCGCAGATCTGAATCACGCAGTATCGCAAGACCGCCTCTCAGCGCAATAATATTGGGCTCTCCTCGACTGAATAGCTGCTCGCGCAAATTTGAAAGCAACTCTCGCTCCCCGTCACTGCCTCTTAATTGCAACCCAAGGAATCTGCGCAACGTTACGGTGTGGTTTCTTTCCAGTTCGTTGGAAAATTGCAGCAAGACCTCTTGTGAAATACCAAACTGCCAGTCACTTCTTTCAGTAAAACTAGGCGTACTTGTAACCAGTATTAGGCGCTTTACTTTTTCCGGCTCTCTCATCGCCCAATATAGTGCGATTTGCCCGCCCAAAGACCAGCCACAAACAATTACGGGATGTTCAAAATGTGTTGAAAGTTCCCCGATAACGCTATCCATTGTAAATTCGCCATTAAGGGCACTCTCTCCGTGCCCCGGCAGATCGACGCAGTGCACTCGAAAGTGTTTAGCAAGTTGCGTGGCTGTATCACTCCATATACCACCGTGCATACCCCAACCATGGAGCATGACCAATGACTCACCTTGCCCGACAACTTCAACGTGCAAGCTCATGAAAGGCTTCGATCAATCGCGTAACGTCACTGGGTCGATGAGCTGCTGAAAGGGTTATACGTAGTCTGGCAGTCCCTTGCGGCACCGTGGGTGGACGGATGGCCGCAACCCATATACCACGCTCGCGTAGCCTTTCACTTAAACTAAGTGCCTGATTGTTGTCGCCGACAAGCACCGGTTGTATCGCTGTAGTCGAGGGCATCAATTTCCATGGGAGCTCGTGAAATCCGCTACGAAGCTGGGCGATTAGTTTATGCAAGTGCGCCCGCATTTCATCGCCCTGCTCTATGAGTTCCAGGCCAACCAGTGCCGCGCTAGCAAGCGCAGGCGGCATTGCAGTCGTATAAACGTAACTACGCGCATGATTTATCAGTGTATCGATGACTACCTTCTCTGCCGCGACAAACGCTCCGGATACACCAACCGCCTTGCCGAGTGTCGCCATGCATACGATGCGCGGTGAAGTAATGCCGCAATGAGACAGCGAGCCGTGTCCTCCTTCACCTAGCACACCGAAGCCATGCGCATCATCGACCAATAACCAGGCATCATGCTGCTCACATACCCTCAGCAAATCGGGCAACTTGGCAATGTCACCATCCATGCTGAACACAGCATCGGTGATCACGAGTTTGCGCCCACTGATTGTCTTTTCAAGAAGCTGTGCGAGATGCACGACATCATTGTGACGATACCGCTGCATATTTGCGCGGGACAATTGCATCGCATCGTTCAGTGATGCGTGATTGAGTTTGTCTGCAAATACGGTATCGCCTTTCCCTACCAGTGCCTGTACTGCACCGAGGTTCGCCATGTAACCCGTCGAGAACAACAGTGCCATAGGCTTGCCGATAAATTCGGCCAAGGCGATTTCAAGATCATGATGTAATTTTGTGTGTCCGCTCACCAAGTGCGCTGCTCCGGCACCAACGCCAAAGTTAGCCGCACCCTGTTGCAATGCTGAAATTAGTTTTGGATGATTGGCCAAACCGAGGTAGTCATTACTGCAGAACGACAAATAAGACTTCCCTTCAACATTGATGTGAGGCGACTGTGGGCTTAGCATCATGCGCCGCTGACGCAGCAAACCTAGCGAAGCACGTTCATCCAGGTCTTGATGCAATTCAGAAAATGGCATACCAATTACCCTAGAAGTCCAAAGTTCACTTAAATACTCTGCAATTGAGTACCGATTCGACAAATGTAGTTACTACCTCTCCTGAATTGCGCACAAGGTATATGCATATTGGTAGGATTTTGGTTGGCAGGCAATGAAAGGTACTTGGCAACATCGTAAAAACAGAAATATGAATGCAGGAATTATGCGACTTTGGTGGAAAGGCTATTAGCTCTATCTGGTCAGATGCAAACAGGGTTTCTAGTGTTTTTCGGCAAATGGATACATGCCTAGCTTGTCCAGCAGCGCGCGGTCTCGCTCGGCATCAGGATTGCCCGTGGTTAGCAATTGCTCCCCATAGAAGATCGAATTTGCACCTGCAAGAAAGCACAGCGCCTGTATCGCATCGGACATCTGTTGCCTCCCGGCAGAGAGCCGCACTCGCGCTGATGGCATCGTTATACGCGCCACCGCAATGGTGCGTACGAAGTCGAGGGGGTCAATATCCTCGGCGTTTGCCAGCGGGGTGCCCTCCACTTTCACCAAGTTGTTGATAGGCACACTCTCCGGATAGGGATCGAGGTTTGCCAATTGTGCGATCAAGCCTGCACGCTCAGTTAAGTTCTCGCCCATCCCGACAATCCCACCACTACACACATTCATACCGGCGTTGCGCACACGTTCCAGCGTATCGAGACGATCCTGATAATCACGCGTGCTGATGATGTCACCATAAAACTCCGGAGAGGTATCCAGATTGTGGTTGTAGTAATCCAGTCCGGCAGCGCGTAACTGCTCAGCTTGCGTGTCATTCAGCATGCCCAAGGTAGCACAGGTTTCCATGCCCAAGCCACGCACCGCTTTTACCATCTCCACAACATTCGCCATATCCTCATCACTCGGCTCGCGCCAAGCTGCGCCCATGCAGAAGCGGTCTGCACCATTCTGCTGAGCAACCATCGCTGCCTTTACTACTTCATTCACTTCCAGCATCTTGCGGTTCTCAACGCCAGAACTATGGAATGCTGATTGAGGACAATATCCGCAGTCTTCGGAACAACCGCCAGTCTTGATTGAAAGCAATGTGGAAAGTTGCACTGCATTTGGATCGAAATGATCACGGTGCACCTGTTGTGCCTGGAACATAAGATCGGCAAACGGCAGCTCGAACAATGCCTTGATTTCCTTAACGTTCCAGCGCTGAGGTGAGGTTGACAACTTAACCGGTCGAACAAATTCTATCGTTTTGATATTCATGTCATGAGCTGTCTGTATATTGAGTTTTTTCTTCCCGCTACTTTGTTCCGTACGCCGGGATATCAAGCGCGAAATTCCCATATGGCAGTACATCATCCCGGAAATAATCATGCCTTGTCAATTTTACGCCCCATAATATTTAACATTTGCTCAAATTATGGGCACTTCCTGCAACTTGCATTCGCGATAAAGATGACACAAGGGATTGAAACAGATTGGTCGCCAGATTGCCTGGTTCGATGCCGCCGCAACCCGGAATACTGCGAGAACGGGAATTCAATCCATCAGAAATATTTGCAGTAACTTCGCCTGTGAACACGATTCATCAATACTGCCCGATACACTCCGGAGTGTATGAGACAAAACATCGATAATTGCCGAATTCTAAAGGGGTGCCACTAAAGACCAAGGTAATAAAGTTAGCAGGGATGCCTACCAAAAAATTTAATCTCCTGGAATTTTCTGAAGACTTGCTGATCAACGGTGCCACTCCAAAAGGAGTGACGTCTCGATCAAGCACAAGGCACAATTCAGTTTGGTGCAGCATTAGTGGCAAGAACACTATCCTACTCAATATTGAACCTGGAACTTTGTATTGACGACCATAACAATTTTCCAATTTCCCGCTACTTTGTTCCTACAAATCCATGAGCTCGCGAATATGCATGATCAATAGCCTCAAGCAATTGACCTTCGGTTACTATCACCACCTCTATTCTGCGATTCAAGATACGGGCAATTTCATCGGCAGCCTTGATATCGGTTGGGTCAGCCATGCCTACCAGTAAAGTTCCATTACGCTCTTCAAGCACTAGCGCTGCAAGCCTTCGCGCCTGATTTTCATTCAACAACTTGACTAAGCTGCTCTTTAACTTGATATCGTTAATGTTTACGTATGAAATACCAAGTTGCTTGGCAAGCACCCCCGAAATGATGTCTTCGGTAACGAAGGCATTGTTCACTAACATTCGCCCCAACCTGAGCTTTACCTGCTTTTGCTGCTCAAGCGCAATCGCAAGTTGGCCCTCTGTAATATGGCCTTGCTCTAATAGCAAGTCCCCCAAGCGAATTTTCTCTGAAAGCGTCATAATCTTCCCCATTGCACATTTCTTGAAGTTTCATGTGTAGAAGTTAGCTGTTTTCCTTGGCACTGGCAAGAACTTGGCGAGTATTTATGTTCCACATAATCCTTTATCAACCCGAAATCCCACCAAACACCGGCAACATCATTCGGCTGTGCGCAAACACTGGCAGTCAACTGCACCTGATCGAACCACTAGGCTTCTCGCTTGATGACAAGCAACTGGTGCGCGCCGGTCTGGACTATCACGAGTTTGCAACAATTCGCGTCCACAATACTTTTCAGGAATGCCTGTCTTTATTCGACCTTGCGCGCGTCTTTTCACTCACCACAAAAGGTTTAAGCGCATTTCATCAAGCACAATTCAAGTCGGGTGATGCTTTCCTGTTCGGCCCCGAAAGCCGAGGTCTGCCCACAGCGGTTCTCGACCAGTTTGATACGTGCCAACGCTTGCGAATCCCGATGCTACCTAATAATCGCAGCCTGAATCTATCTAATGCCGCTGCGGTGGTTGTGTATGAAGCTTGGCGACAGTGCGGATTTGATGGCGCATAGCTTTTCCACACCCTGCGTTTCAAATCATGAAAGATATCCGGAGCTTGTTCTATG
>JAHEDW010000007.1 GCA_024641025.1 Gallionella sp. | reverse complement strand
TTGAACGCCCGACACCTCAAGTTGATGCTGTGTCGTTCTCCATGATTCTCATAGTTATCTCTGCATCCATGGAAGATACCGCCTCACCCCGGTAGCTTCCAAAGGTTGGCGCTGCATCTTGGGGGAGTTGTCCTGCGGCAACAGCAACATAATCGTCATTGACTGACAACCCTCGACTGGGATCGAACCCACGCCATCCCGCGCCAGGCAGGTACACCTCGGCCCAGGCATGCATATCTCCGCCCTCGGCAGCATCACCGATACAGTAACCACTGACAAATCGGCTAGCAATACCTACGCTTCTACAAATGTCGATGAAAAGCATCGCAAAGTCACGGCATGATCCCTTCCCTTTTGCCAGAGTTTCTAACGGTGTCCACGGGTCTCCATGCTCCCGAAGCATATACTCCAGGCGCTGGTATATCTCTTCCGCTAGAAGCGTCAGGAATGGGATCGTTTCATGCTTGGCAGCACGCAACATTTCCAGCGAAAATGCAGCCAATTCTGGATGGCCAATATCGCGAACCCTATAGTGTCCGAGCACCCGGGCGAGTTGCGGTTCGTACTCAAGAGGCAAAGTCAACGCGGTCGGATCTGTGACAAAGAAATCGAACGGGTTGCCGTGGTGAGTCTCAACCAGCGTATGAACTTCGATTAGCAGATTTTCGTGCAAGCCGTCGAACCAGATCGTTTCGGTGCTGTTTCCGTAAAGCCCGTTGCAGTGGGTGATTCCACTGGGGCTGGGGGAGACTTTGATGTTGTAGCTTCGCAAGGTCTGGCTGGCATCGCTACGGGGCCTCAGCCTGACGGTAAAGGGTTCCAAAAATACCGGATGACTGTAGCGGTAGCGGGTACGATGGGCGATCTCAAATAGCATGGATCGGGTTGCTTATAATTTATTTTGTTTTAGCTTCTTTTTAGGCGTCAGCTTCTTTTTAGGCATTAACTTATTTTTTTGTGTCAGCTTGGAAATAGCCTCGCTCGCCCATTCATTCGGTAGGCTTTCCACCGCTTGGCGCAGTTTTTCCTGCCACCATTCGGGCAAATGCTGAAGATCCTCGCGCTCGAACCGATGCTGCACGATGTCGTAGGAATCGCGTTTGTACAGCACGACATCAATTGGAAAATCCACATCGACCGCACTGATGCGCGTCGAATCAAAAGCGAGATAGGCCACCTTGAGCGCAACCTCCATGGAAGATTCATAGCGTAGCACCCGATCAATGATCGGCTTGCCGTAGCTGGACTCACCAATCAGGAAATAGGGCGATCCCGGCGGCACCTCAACCCAGTTTCCTTCCGGGTAGAGCATGTAGAGTTTGTGCTCCTTGTCTTTTTCCAATTGCCCGCCGACGATCGAGAAAAGATTGAAATCCAGCCCGCTCTTCTTGAGCGCTTCCCTGTCTTCTTCGGCGACACGACGCAACTGTTCTGCAAATGCATTCACTGCTTTGTACAGCTTGTCGAAATAGGTGTCCTTCTCTTCCACCACCTCCTCGAAGTATGTCAGTGCCTTGTCGCGCACTGAACGCAATCCGGAAGTCATCAGGAACATCGAATGCTTGCCGTGCTGGTGTATGGTCACCTTGCGGGCAGTGGTGCGCACTGAACCCGAAGTGATGCGTGTATCCGAAACACCGACGAGACCATCTTTGATCTTGAATGCAGCGCAGAAAGTCATGATTTTTTTATTGTTCCTGGAATGTCAGATGGGAATTGGAACCTGTCAATGGACGCAGTGTGAAAAATGATTCGTATAGTGCATCGTCGATCCAGTTCAAGCGGTTTTGCAGTTTATCGAGAAATTCATGCAACCCATCATAAATTATCTCGTCTATCTGTGTGTAATTCAGTTCCCCAAGCAGTCTGCCCAACCCCTGTTCTGCTTTGTTGCTGAAGCCATCTTCAGATGAACCGGTGATGGCATGCAGGGAAAACGCAGCGCGGTCCAGGCAGGAGAGTATCGAACGCGGGAATTCACGGTTCAGGATCAGGAAATCGGCCACTTTTGACGGATCGATCTGTTTGGAATGCTTGCGGTACATCTCCAGCGCGCTTGCAGACTTCAACAGTGCCGCCCACTGGATATTATCGATCGCGGTGCCAACGGCCTGGGCATCCGGCAACAAGATGAAATATTTTACGTCCAGTATGCGCGAAGTCTTGTCGGCACGCTCCAACAGTTCGCCAACCTGCAGGAAATGCCATGCTTCACCGTGGGACATGGTGGCTTCCGTGATCCCGTCGAACAGATGGCTTGCCATTTTCACTGCAGTATAAAACTCAGTGTTTTTCTCAAGCACGGATTTATCCTTTGATGCATCCTTGACCAGCAAGTAGAAGCGATTGGCCTGCTCCCACATTTCCGATGAAATGATCTCGCGTACCGAGCGCGCATTCTCGCGTGCATTGCGTACGCAACTCAGAATGGAATTCGGATTCTCCCGATCGAAGGTAAGAAAGTGCATGACGTTTTCGCGCGTAGGTACACGATAAAGCTTGTTAAATAGCTCAAGGTCTCCCGTGGTGTTCACCAGCGGCGCCCATTGCTCGCCAAGCTCAGCCTGCGTATCCAAAATTAGATTTAGGTTGACATCAATGAACCGGGCAACGTTCTCGGCTCGTTCGAGGTATCGGCTCATCCAGTAGATCGAATTTGCTACTCGGCTCAACATGCAGATTTACTCCTTTTTATATCCAATTCAGTTCTGGTCATTTGCTCAGCACCCATGTGTCCTTGCTGCCCCCACCCTGGGACGAGTTGACCACCAGTGAACCCTTTTTCAGTGCAACACGGGTCAAGCCGCCGGGCATGACATATATATCCTTGCCATAGAGTATGTATGGGCGCAGATCGATATGACGGCCTTCAAAATGATCTCCCATCAGTACAGGTGCCCGCGACAGTGCCAAAGTCGGCTGAGCGATGTAGTTGCGTGGATTTTTCCGGATCAGTTCGGCGAATTCCACCTGCTGTGCTTTAGTCGAATGCGGCCCAACAAGCATTCCGTAGCCACCGGATTCATTGGTCGCTTTGACCACCAACTTGTCCAGATTTGCCAGCACGTACTCCCTCTCCTTGTTATCTGCACAGACATAGGTTGGCACGTTGGGAAGAATCATGTCTTCATCAAGATAATACTTGACGATCTGCGGAAGGTAGGCATACACCGCCTTGTCGTCAGCAATGCCGGTGCCGGGTGCATTTGCCAGCGCCACCCTGCCTTTGCGGAATACATCAATCAAGCCAGGTACACCCAACACAGAGTCGGCACGGAATGTTGTAGGATCTATAAAATCGTCATCGATCCTGCGGTAAATAACATCCACGCGTTGAAATCCGCGAGTGGTGCGCATATGAACGAATCCATCCATTACTACCAGATCGCTGCCCTCCACAAGTTCAACACCCATTTGCTGAGCAAGATAGGAATGTTCAAAATAAGCCGAGTTGTACATTCCCGGCGTCAGTACCACGACAGTAGGGGAGGACAAGTGATCTGGTGCGAGAAACTGCAAGGTCTCGAGTAAACGTGCAGGGTAATCATCCACCGCCCGTACCTTTGATGCCTCGAAAGCAACCGGCAAGGTCCGTTTCAGCACGTGACGATTTTCCAATACATAAGAGACACCAGATGGACACCGTAGATTATCTTCCAGCACATAATGTTGGCCGTCGCGATCCCTTACTAGATCAGTTCCAGTGATATGGCACCAGATCCCGCGGGGAACATCCAGACCGACGCATTGAGACCTAAATGAGGTTGCAGAAAGAATTATGTCTTCCGGGATAGCCTTGTCCTTGAGTATCTTTTGTTCATGGTAGATATCGTCAATGAACAGATTCAGGGCCAGGATACGCTGCTTGAGTCCGCGCTCGATATATTCCCAGTCTTTGGCTTCCACAATACGAGGAACAATGTCAAAGGGAAATATCTTCTCGGTTCCTTCATCGCTACCGTAAACGGTGAAAGTGATACCCATGTTGTACATTGCAGCTTCAGCCGCCTTCTGGCGACCCAGAATATCGGCATCATCAAGCGTTTCGAGGCGCTCGACCAAAATTCTGGCACCAGATCGCGGGACGCCAGGAGACTCAATCAGTTCATCGTAAAAATTTTCCGTATCGTAATTTTTGAAATTCAATGCCATAGCTAATGGTTTCTTTCATATGAATTTTGGTATCGGTATCCAAGCGACAGAATACAATCATTCATGGCCATATTGATGTAGCTTGGATGATCCCAGTAGAAAGCTGTTCGGGATTTGAATTACTAGAGTAAAAGCGGAGTATGGTGACGGATATTCCGTTGATATATCCTTGCCAAGTTGTTGTTGCGCTAGAATTGCAGTTGCAGTGATTTGATGCTCTCCGCAAATAAACTAATCGGATTCAGTATACACCATTTGATATTTATCCAGAAATTAAGCCTATTTAAAGCGCAATAACTACGCCATTTCATACCGTCGCCCGCGAATTAAATTCACGACAGGAGGAAAGAAATGAACACCGTGCACATTCCAGCCGGCCAAGTCGTACTTGATGGAGAACTGGTTTTGCCAACTTCTGCCAAAGGTGTGGTGCTATTCGCGCATGGCAGCGGCAGCAGCCGATTCAGTCCGCGCAACACCTATGTCGCTGAAGTTTTGCAACAGCGAGGCATTGGAACTCTACTATTCGACCTGCTGACCCAGGACGAAGATCAAAATTATTCGACACGTTTTGACATCACATTACTTACTCAGCGTCTGCTCGCTGCAACCGCATGGTGTCAGTCCAACCCCGGTACAAAATCGCTACATCTTGGTTATTTCGGTGCCAGTACCGGCGCGGCGGCGGCTTTGCAGGCAGCGGCGAAAATCGGCGACGAAATCTCGGCAGTTGTATCTCGTGGAGGACGACCCGACCTTGCGGGAGAAGTTGCTTTAGGTAAAGTGACTGCTCCAACCCTACTCATCGTCGGCGGCGCAGACTATGGTGTGATCGAGTTGAACCAACTTGCTGAAAAGCTGCTGGCCTGCGAAAAGAAACTTTTGCTCGTACCCGGCGCAACCCATTTATTCGAGGAACCTGGCACACTGCAACAGGCTGCATATTCGGCTGCCGATTGGTTCACGCAGCATCTCTAAACAGTGCCATGCCATACATCCGCAGTTTCCCGCCGATCGAAGATGTATCTGCGAATATCCTGATCCTCGGAAGCATGCCGGGCAAGGCATCACTGCGTGCAGGTCAATATTATGCGCACAACCGCAATGCTTTCTGGGACATCATGGGAGAACTTGTAGGTGCCTCACCTGCACTTTCTTACGAAGCACGTACGAGAATTCTGAAATCCAACGGAATCGCACTCTGGGATGTTCTTGCATCCTGCTTGCGTCAGAGCAGCATGGATAACGATATTGAGGCGCAATCGATTTGCCCGAATGATCTCGCAGCTTTTTTATTGAAGCATCCCGGCATCACGCACGTGTTCTTCAACGGCAGCATGGCAGAAAAATGCTTCCGCAAGCACGTTCTCCCTTTGCTCGAGTCACTGCACACACCGAGAGCGCTGCACTTCAAGCGTCTGCCCTCGACAAGTCCAGCTCATGCATCCATGAAATTCAGTCGGAAACTAGAAGCATGGAAGGAGATTCTTCGATTCATCCCGGCCCAGCTGCAAGTTGGGCGTGAGAAAGAAGAAGTGCCTCGGCAAGTTGTCGCCGGAGTTTGACCATGACGCCCTTACTTAGTGCCATCAATGCCGACATCACAACACTCAAAGTCGATGCAATCGTCAATGCAGCCAACTCTTCGCTTCTTGGGGGGGGTGGTGTTGATGGTGCAATTCATCGTGCCGCCGGGCCGGCATTGCTGCAAGAATGCCGGCTAATAGGCGGCTGTAGGGTCGGCGAAGCAAAAATAACAAAAGGCTACTGCCTCCCTGCCAGATACATTATCCACACTGTAGGCCCGGTCTGGCATGGCGGCAGCAAGGGCGAACCGGAGCTGCTGGCCTCCTGCTACCACAACTCGCTGCAACTAGCAGCAAGCAAGAATCTGCATAGCATCGCTTTCCCTAGTATCAGCACTGGCGTGTACGGTTATCCAATAGCGCTTGCAGCCCGTATCGCTGTCGAAACTGTCAGTTCATCATTGGTCGGGGACAGCAAAATCAGTGAAGTGATCTTTTGCTGCTTTTCCGACAGCGACCTCGCTTTCTATCAAAGGCTTATCAGTCCCAGTTCATAATACGGACATCACTGCCATTGTCGAAGAGATCACAATCTCCGGGCCTATTAGGGACCAGCGAACGCATGGCGAGGCTGTGCGCCGTTTTTTTGCACGAAACATATATGCAATCACGACAGACTGATCTGGCAGCAATTCAAATGAAATATCAATGGAAGGCAATACTAAACTGAATCGCTCTTGCCACGAGGGAATTCCATAGCTGCCATATCGCGCAAAGCGTCCTCTTCTCGCAGAAAAGTCTCCACCGCAACCGGATCGAATTGAATGCCCGCCAAGCGCAGAATCTCTGCCTTGGCAGTGTCGAAAGGCAAGGCCTTGCGATATGGCCGGTCAGAAGTCATTGCATCAAGTGTGTCTATCACGGCAAAAAGTCTTGCTGCAAGGGGAATCTGTTCCCCCTTAAGTCCCACTGGATAACCCGAACCGTCGAATCGTTCCTCGTGGCAAAGCACGATCTCCGCAGCCATTGAAAGAATAGGCAACTTCTGCAGGATAAGAAATCCGTTGTGCGGGTGCTCACGCATGATCCGCCACTCATCTTCAGACAACTGACTTGGCTTTAGGAGAACCGCATCAGGTACCCCTATCTTGCCGATATCGTGCAGCAAACTTCCCCAATAGACCTCCTTAAGATCACTAACCTTCTCATAATGATGGGCTGCAAGCAGCAGCGTATGCGTCGCGACCCGTTTGGAATGAAGACCAGTTTCCCTCTCTCTCAAGTCAAGTGCTTCTGCGAGCGATTCGACGAACAACTCGTACTGGTCGTTTTCAAGACCACTTTGTAGCTTGCGCGAATTCAGTAGGCAATGTTCGCAGGTGTGGCGCTCATTGATATGGGCATATTGACGTTCGCTTGAAACCGAGCCACATTCGTTACAGGCGGCTATGAATCCGTCAGGAAGTACGTCTAGATTTGCATGCCCTTTCTTCATAATCCTGTTCCCTTTGAGAACTCCTGCTAGATATTGGACACGGCAATGCGTTCAAAGTAAATTTCAAATCGGAATCAACATTCTGATTTGTAAGAGCTTAAATAAATTTTACTGCATCGAGTAAATGATAATCATATTATGATGGGATATCTAATAACCGGCCACCCTGACAAGACCTGAGCCCACGGCTGGTTTGCACCTGTGCATCCCGAGTCCGCCATGAAATTTTGTTGCTTGTTTTCAGACTGTTATTCCATAAGCGTGGCAAACTGGTCATCACACTGGTCGGCATTATGTCCGTGGATTTTCCAATCTCATCTGCAGAATATTAATCACTAAGGATGTCACGCGAATGGCCTAGATCACCAATTAGGCCATATTTTTACTTATTGTGGCAGGTCAGACAGACGGCACTACCGTTGGCGTTCTCTTTGCGCAGGAAAGTTTTGTTGAAGACAGTGCCCAATCCTGCAGATGGAACGCCATGCGGATCATGACAGGAGGCGCACTCGACCTTTCCGTCATAGGTACGTATCTCGTCCTTTTCCATTTTCCCGTTGCCGTTTTCATCGAAGTAGTTCGACGATCCCTTCACACCGGCCGGCATATTCCAATCAGGATGTGGCGAGCCCGGTGGGGCCGGAAAGGTGATTCCAATCGGGTGGTCATTCCTCAAATCGGTGCCAATATTGTACAGAGTAAAATCGGCAAGGCCACTCGGGAGTGTGCCGGTCTCTGAGTGACAAGTCAGGCAGCCTTGATTACCTTTTCCATCACCCAGTACATATCCTCCAGTGTAGGTGCTATCTGTGCTGTTCAAACCCATATGTCTAATCGCATCAGTGACACCTCCGCCCATCGGAGGGCTCCATGCATTCAGGAATGACAGGCTTTGGGTCGTTTGCTGGCTAAGCAGGCCCATGCCGGAACCAGGCATGTTAATAATCGAATCGATTGCAGTTTGCCCATCATGACAGGACAAACAGGACCGCGATGCTGGACCAGGGGTGCTTACCGGCTGTGTAAGTGAAGTCGTTCCAAGTTCATTGTAAGTCTGGTAGTTGGTGGCCTTGATGGTGCGGTTCCAAAGTGGCGCTGCGATGGTATTGTTTGCGCCATGAGGTGTATGACAGTAAACACAAATTTCTCCATACTCATTACGGTAGCGATCCATATTAATCTGAATACCTCCTGCCGTATTTTGGGTCATGTTGTGGCGCGTATTCGCAATGCTGCCGATATTGGTGAATCTATCATTCTGGACTGTAGAGCCTCCAGCATGCGCAGATGTCGCCAGTACGAAGTTGGCGATAATCATCCATTCAACCAGCATGATGGAACTCTCGCTGAATTTTTTTAATTTGAATGGCATTGGCAATATAACTGTAGGTTGAGAATAGTAAAAAAATCAGTATAAATATATTGTTAGCAATTAACCTGCCAACATCTAACACTTTAATATTTATGGTTATTTTAAAACTATACGTAACATGCAATACCCATTACTGGGAAGTTCGTTAAAAAATTATCATAATTAGGAGTATTGATGAACCGGAAAAGTCTAGCAAATTCAGGATTATTCCTTGAGTAGCCATCAGCTCAGTTGCTTGCGTGTTGCCTTCGGATGCTCGGTCATATGCGAGGCACGACGATAGACCAACAGTGTTTTCTGTGCATAACCCAGCACACTGCCCGATGGATAATCGCCCTTCTCGTCCGCGATGCCGAAAGGCAACCCGGTCAGCAAGTCCATCCCTGCACCGGCATGATCGGCGGTATAGATGTGGAATAACCCTTTGGTGACCGCCTCCACGACCTTATGTTCCAGCATCAGATGACGTCGATTGCGATCTGGGATCAGCACACCGTGGCTTCCATCCAACCCGGCCTTTTCGCAGATGCGGAAATAACCTTCGATCTTTTCGTTGATTCCGCCCACCGGCAAAATCTCGCCGTGCTGATTGAGCGCGCCAGTAACAGCAATGCCTTGCTTGAGCGGCAGACCTGACAGTGCCGAGAGCAGCACGAAAAACTCCGCACACGAAGCAGAGTCACCTTCTACTCCATGATATTCCTGCTCGAACACGATCGAGGCGTTCAGGGCAAAGGGGGAGTTATGGACGAACAACGCTGACAAGTAATTTTGTAGGATCAGCACACCCTTGTCGTGGATAGGGCCGGACATCTCGACTTCTCGCTCAATGTTTAGCAAACCATCGTCGCCGGCAAAGGTACGAGCAGAGACTCGAACCGGAAAACCGAAACGGTGGTCTCCCAAGTCCATCTGGGTCATGGCATTGAGCTGCCCGGTCTGTTCTCCATACAACGATATCAGCACGTCGCCATCAGCGATCGATTCCTGCATGCGCTGATCTGGATAATCGTGGCGCCGGGTTCGCGCAACAAGCGCAGCCTCGACATCCTGTGGCTCGACCAGGCGGCTGTCGCGGGCGCGACAAAGGTTCGCACTTTCTACAACCAGTGCCTCTGAGTGGGCAAAGATCGCACTCTGACGCTTTTGATCGTCCACCTCTCGATGTGCTTCCTCAAGCATTCGCGCGACTGCAGCAGCAGAAAAATGTGTTAGCCCGAGTTCGCTGCAGGCATGCGCGACGAATATTGCCGTAGTACGGCGTGTCTCGTCGCTGGAGGAGAAGCTTTCTGCAAAATCGACCTTAACCCGGAAGCGGCGTGCAAACTCAGGGTCTTCCTCCTGCAATTCGTAATATTGTTCACGCGAGCCGATCATGATGATTTTGACATCGACATCCACCGCCTCGGGCTCGAGCGAGACAGCCGCAATCGGTGCGAAGGCAGTACCTGGCTCTTCGATCTGCAATCTTCCGCTACGCAGAAAACGCCGTAACTTTTCCCACACCAAAGGATCAGCCAACAGATCACGAAGATGTAACATCAAGAAACCGCCGTGTGCCCGGTGCAGGCTTCCGGCTCGAATCCGGGAAAAATCGGTCACAAGCACATCATTCTCGGACTGGTATTCGATGCTGCCGAACAGTGACCGGAAAAGCGGGTTGTCTTCGATGATCACGGGTGCGCCGTTCAAGCCGTCATTATCAACTACCAGGTTGACCCGGTAGCGGGACAACACATTGCTCAATGCCTCATGCCGGATCTCTTCATCGGTATCAGAGACCTGGAACAGTTCGAGGTTCTCAAGCACATCCTGCACCACCCGATCAAGATAAGTACCGAGCTTTACCGAATCCTTGATCTGCTTTTTCAATCCGACGCGAATCACCTGCAATTCATGATCCAGAAGTGGTTTTACGACTTGCCTCTTCAAGGAAGCCAGTTCATCGTTCATCACACGCTCCAACGGCCGAATCTTCTCGAAATAACTGCTGATCTCGGCACGTAATTCCTGCTCGTACTGCTCAATTTCACCGCGACGCTTCTTTGGCAACGCGAGCACTTCGTCCTCGGTATAGGCTCGCCCCTTTTTGCCAAGCAAAGTGAAAAGAATGTGGCCGGTTTCACGGTGCATGGTAAAACTCCGTGCTTCTGCGAACGCCTCTAGCTCGGCGAATGCCTTGGCTTCTTCATTCTTGAAGGTTTTGACAATGCGTTCGCTTTCGGTCTTGAAATCCTGACTATCCAACCGTTGCGGTATTTCGGCCAGGATAGATTTTGTCATCCGCGCAAGCTGTTGCCGCAGCATACGACCTTGGCCTGCTGGCAAGCGTAATGCGCGGGGCCTTTCCGGCGCATCGAAGTTGTATAGATAGCACAAGTCAGGCGGTACAGATTTGCCTGCGGCCGACGACTGCATCGCTTGCTTCAGCAGTGATGAACGGCCGCTGCCAACTTCGCCCAACACGAACAGGTTATAGTCCCGTTGATCCATCTCAAGGCCAAAGCGGGCAGCAATCTCAGCGCGCTCCTGTCCGATCCATGGCAACGGGTATCCCAGCAATTCAGAAGTATCGGAATAGCCAAGTGCATCGGGAGCAATGGTTAGGCGAAGATCGGCAGGTTTCAGTTTGTTGATTGTCATTTTTTTATTCCGCCCGGACTCGGGGATATTTTGATTGTAACCATGATTTGAATTCCTCACTCCTTTAGCGGAAAGCTATGGTCTAATTGATCGAGGTTGAAACCCGCATTGTCCAACGCCAAGCTGGACAGCGGGTATTGAGCACCGCGACTGATTTCATCGGATCATGCGGCACGAACTGATCCTCTGATCTGGTCACAGTCCACTCAGCACCTTGATATGAGTCGTCGCGCTGCGACCCAGGGCATGCAATTCATATCCTCCTTCCAGCATTGAGACGATACGCTTGCTTGAGTACTTTCCTGCTACTTCTTTCAGTATCTGAGTCACCCATTCATAGTCAGCTTCAACAAAATTAAGCATGGACATATCGTCTTCTCGATGTGCATCAAATCCAGCCGAAATCAGCAGCAGTTGAGGCTCGAATGCATTCAATGCAGGCACCCAGTGATTTGTTATCGCATTCCGGAATTCTTCTCCTCCACTACCCGCCGCAAGCGGTACATTGATCATGTGTTCATTGCTAGTGTCCGCGCCGCTATAAGGATAAAAAGGGTGCTGAAAGATCGAGCACATCAATACACGCGGGTCATCGCGAAAGATATCTTCAGTGCCATTACCATGATGCACATCAAAATCCGCGATCGCAACGCGACGCAATCCGTGATAGGCCATGGCATGCGCTGCTGCAATCGCGACATTATTGAAGAAGCAGAATCCCATCGCACGAGACCTCTCTGCATGGTGTCCCGGAGGACGGATATTGCAAAAAGCGTTCTCTACGACCCCCGCCATGACCTTGTCTACCGCCATCACCGCAGCGCCAGCTGCACGAAGGGCAGCCGACAATGAAAATGGATTCATCAGCGTATCGCCATCAAGAGCTACAAAACCATGTCCGGGTGAAGCTGCAAAGATGGAATCGATATATTGACCTTCATGCACCCGTTCCAATTGCTCGCGTGTCGCTTCCGGTGCCTCCAGATGTAACAGATAACCGAAAAGCCTAGATGCGATCAACTGATCCTCTATCGCATGGATGCGTGCCGGGGATTCAGGATGGTGCGCCCCCATGTCATGCTTCAGACAGAGCGGATGTGTGATGTAAGCGGTTTGCATGTGATTTATCCGAACGACCAAGCTGTTATCATTCGCACTCAGAATACCAACCTATATAGATCATGGGCAAGCATTACCTCAATCCGCTGTTCGCACCAAAATCCGTCGCAGTGTTCGGTGCCAGCGAACGTCCCGACTCGGTCGGTCAAATAGTCTTTCAAAATATGCTCGAAAGCGGCTTCCGAGGCATGCTTTATCCAGTCAACTCGAAACACCCCGAGGTGCAGGGCAAGCGTTCCTACTCCAGCATAGGAGAGATCGGCGCACCGGTAGAACTGGTTGTGATCGCCACCCCGCCGGATACAGTACCGGGCATCATCGAGGACTGTGGCATCCACGGCGTGAAAGCGGCGGTCATCATCACAGCCGGTTTCGGCGAAGTTGGTGCAGAAGGCGTGGCACTTGAGCGCCAGTTGCTGGAAACCGTCCAGCGTTATGGCATCCGTCTGGTGGGTCCGAATTGTCTCGGAATAATGCGTCCTTCGATCGGCCTTAACGCCACTTTCAACAAGGGCGGCGCCAACACCGGCAACATCGCTTTCATCTCACAGTCCGGTGCGTTGTGCACTGCAATCCTGGACTGGGCACAGTACAACGATGTCGGCTTTTCCAGCGTGGTGTCGATGGGTTCCTCGACCGATGTGGATTTCGGCGAGATCCTCGATTATCTGGTTTCTGATTCAAACACACATAGCATCTTGATGTACATCGAAGGCATCCGTAACGCCCGCAGATTCATGAGCGCGCTGCGTGCTGCCGCACGGATCAAGCCGGTGATACTCGTGAAAGTCGGACGCCATGCAGAAGGATCGAAAGCCGCAATGTCGCACACCGCATCGCTGGTCGGTGCCGACGACGTGTTCGATGCGGCCGTGAGCCGCGCTGGAGCTGTACGAGTCCAGACTATCACGCAGTTGTTCACTGCTGCCAAAGCTCTTTCTTGTGGATTCCGTCCGGTTGGCAACCGACTCGCGATCGTCACCAATGGCGGTGGGCCAGGAGTGATGGCAACCGACCGCGCGGTGGATCTTGGTTTGACGCTCGCCACCCTGTCGGAAAAAACTATCGAGTATCTCAATCTACACCTACCTTCCAACTGGCCGCACCGCAACCCTGTGGACATCATAGGAGACGCGCAGGCTGACCGATATCGCCATGCAGTGAAAGCCTGTCTCGAAGATGACAACGTCGATGGCGTGCTGGCCATCCTCACACCGCAGGCGATGACAAAGCCGCTGGAATCGGCACAAGCGATGATTGAACTTTCCAATACCTACAGCAAGCCACTACTAACCTGCTGGATGGGCGACGTCCAGGTAGCTGAAGCCCGAGAATCATTTGCCAAAGCACGAAAACCATATTTCCGCACACCAGAACCGGCGGTGGAAGTGTTCTCTCACTTGTCGGCCTATTACCGAAATCAGCAACTGCTGATGCAAATGCCAGGACCATTCTCGCATCATATCGAACCGGATGTGGAAAGTGCTCGCCTGATCATCGAGGGGGCGATGCAGGAACATCGCAAGGTGCTAAGTGAAATGGAATCCAAGGCACTGCTATCGGCGTTCAATATCCCCGTAGCTCGCACTATGGTCGCACACTCTGCCAGTGAAGCGCTTCTGATCGCGCAGCAACTCGGATTCCCGGTGGCAATGAAAGTAAATTCACCAGACATCAGTCACAAAAGCGATGCTGGTGGCGTAATGCTCAACTTACGCAATGCTCACGAAGTACGTTCAGCCTACCAGCATATTCTGGACAACATCCGACTAAACAGGCCCAACGCAAGGATGGAAGGCATTTCCATCGAGCCAATGGTCGTTAAGCCGGGCGGTCGCGAACTGATGATAGGCGTGACAACCGACCCGGTTTTCGGCCCCGTGATAACTTTTGGCGCAGGCGGTACTGCTGTTGAGATCATGGGTGACCGCGCCGTTGCATTGCCACCGCTTAACAACTTCCTGGTACGTGAACTGATACAGGGAACACGAATCGCCAAGATGCTGGGGGCATTCCGCAATATGGCTCCTGCCAACATGTCTGCGCTGGAAGATGTGTTGCTGCGCGTTTCTGAAATGGTATGTGAACTGCCGCTACTCAGGGAAATGGACATTAACCCGCTGATACTTGACGAGCAAGGCGCACTGGCGGCAGATGCACGCGTCGTGGTCGAATACCGCCCACCAGGAGCCGAACGTTATTCTCATATGGCGATATACCCCTACCCAACGCACCTGGTCACCCAATGGCAACTCGCCGATGGAACCGATATCACGATTAGACCGATCCGTCCAGAAGATGCGGATCTGGTCAAACGATTCGTGCATGGACTATCTGAAGAATCAAAATATTTCCGTTTCATGAACAGCGTGCAGGAACTCACAGAGAATATGTTGGCGAGACTCACCCAACTCGATTACAGCCGCGAGATAGCTTTGCTTGCGGTTACGAGCGATAAAGATCAGGAGGTCGAATTGGGTGTAGCACGTTATGCAATCAATCCGGACGGTGATTCATGCGAATTCGCACTAGTGGTGGCTGACAACATGCAAGGAAAAGGGCTTGGTCAAAAGCTCATGGTTTCGCTGATGGAGGCGGCACGCCTGAAGGAATTGAAGACAATCGAAGGAGAAGTACTTGGAAACAACCACAACATGCTCAAATTGATGAACCGTATGGGATTCTCCACTAAAGTCAGCGGAGATGATCACGGCATCATCAAGGTTCGAAAGCAGCTATGATTTGAATATCATAGGAAAAGCGAGCAATCTGCCATATTGTGGCTAGATATTGCACAATTATACAAGGCTGGCTCAGTATTGACTTGAATCAATAACATCAATTCGACTTCAATTATTATAATTTAATTTCACTCAACCACAAACTGCGAGCATGTCATGATACAAACCAAGATTCTGCTGGATGAAACTGAGATCCCCACTCACTGGTACAACATCGCTGCGGACATGCCGAACCCCCCTGCACCACCATTGGGTCCGGATGGCAAGCCGATCGGACCCGACGCTCTTACTGCAATATTTCCGATGAGCCTAATTGAGCAGGAAATGTCTGCGGAGCGCTGGATCCAGATCCCGGACAAGGTGCGCGAAATCTATCAGTTGTGGCGTCCCTCTCCAATGTTCCGCGCCCACCGGCTCGAAGCAGCACTCGGTACACCGGCGAAGATCTACTACAAGTATGAAGGTATTTCTCCGGCGGGTTCGCATAAGCCCAATACGGCCATCGCTCAAGCCTATTACAACAAGGAAGCCGGCATCAAACGCATCGCAACAGAGACTGGTGCAGGACAATGGGGTTCCTCGATGGCATTGGCCGGCCAGATGTTCGGCCTTGAGGTGCGCGTTTACATGGTGAAGGTGAGCTACAACCAAAAGCCCTACCGACGCTCGATGATGCAAACCTGGGGAGCGGAAGTGTTCGCCAGCCCAAGCATGGAAACAAATTCAGGACGGGCAGCGCTGGCAGCCGATCCAAACAACCAAGGTTCGCTCGGACTAGCGATCTCTGAAGCAGTGGAAGACGCAGCAACGCGCGCAGATACCAACTATGCGCTAGGTTCAGTACTCAATCATGTACTGCTGCACCAAACCGTGATCGGCCTGGAAGCCAAGAAACAATTTGAAAAAGTTGGCGATTATCCTGACATGATTTTTGCACCGTGTGGTGGCGGTTCGAATTTCGGCGGCGCTGCTTTCCCGTTCTTTGCCGACAAGGCTGCCGGCAAAAAAGTGAGGATGGTCGCGGTCGAGCCGACTTCCTGTCCGACACTAACGCGAGGGCATTACGCTTATGATTTCGGTGATACGGCCAAGCTCACGCCGATGATGTTGATGTACACACTTGGCCACGATTTCATGCCACCTGGGATTCACGCGGGAGGTTTGCGCTATCATGGCGATTCTGCACTTGTGTCACAGCTCTATCACGAAAAATTAATCGAAGCTGTGGCGGTTCCACAACTGTCTACTTTCCGCGCCGGCGTGACATTCGCTCGTGCCGAGGGAATAATTCCCGCGCCAGAATCTAACCATGCAATTGCTGCGTGTATCGACGAAGCAATGCGCTGCAAGGAGAGCGGCGAGAAAAAGACGTTGTTCTTTAACCTTTCAGGCCACGGGCATTTCGACATGGGTGCCTACGACAGTTACTTCAGTGGAAAGCTGGAAGATTTTGCGCTGCCGGAAGCAGATATAAAAGCGGCGCTCGACCATTTGCCGGTGATCCCATAACTGAGTCATGGGAAGCATTTGTCAACAAGTACGGAAAATAAAATTTCACGGGATTAAATTCCGGATTTGAGCTGATGTACGAACTATACCAACTCAAGAAGAAATTGCAGGACTGCCAGTTCGTCTCTCCTTAGAGCCGCTTGCGATAATTTCCTCCGGGAGTTGTTAGAATCCTTCTCTGAAGAATGAGGTGTAGTTAGGCCCAAATGATAAGCCTCAAGAAGGGCTGGATGAACATAATACTTCCGGCAAACCGTGCGCGTGTTGCCAAGCCTTTCAGCTACTGCATCCAGCGCACGAAGGATGTTGCGGTCTGCCTCGCGACGGCTTGTGGCCGGCCCCATCGTCCGTAGAGCCAAGGCAGCCACCATAGTGCCGCCCCAGGTACGAAAATCCTTGGCGGTAATCTCACTACCACTAACTTCACGCAGATAATCGTTCACATCATCAGATGTGATTGGCTTGTTCCTGCCGAACGCATCGAGATACTGGAATATTTCCTGTCCAGGCAGATCTTGGCATCGCTGAACGACCCTTGCTAAACGTCGGTCATTTAACGCCACAACGTGATCCACTCCGCTTTTGCCACGAAAACTGAAACGCATCAGACGGCCTTCCACCTCAACATGCTTTCTGCGCAGCGTGGTCAGACCGAAAGAGCGGTTTTCTTTAGCGTATTCGTCGTTTCCGACTCGGATAAGTGTCCTATCGAGCAGCAACACCACGGTAGCAAGAATCTGCCGTCGTGTTAGCTCTCCGGCCCTTAGATCGCGCTCAACCCGTTGCCTCAGCAAAGGCAGTATCTCGCTGAATTCGAGCATGCGACGAAATTTTGATTGGTCGCGTGCTTCACGGTAGGACGGATGATAGCGATACTGCTTGCGACCACGTGCATCGCGAGCAGTCACCTGAATATGACCGTCTGGATCGGGACAGATCCAAACATTGGTCCATGCAGGAGGGATTGCAAGTGCGCCGATCCGCCCGCGTTCCTTCATGTCCTTGATCAGTGTGCCATCAGGGTTCCGATAACTCCAACCCTTCCCGGACCGGCTACGACTGATTCCAGCAAAGCTGTCTGTAACATAGTGCAGACCCGCACGGGTCGCTGCCTTGCGGTACTCGTGATTTTTAGCTGAACTCACTCAGCAACATCCAGAATTACTTCATCATCTGCTCAAGCATGTTTTTATCAGCTGTGCTCGGCATATGGTTTAAATTGAGCACTATGCCTGCCAGCTCGCGCACCTCGGCAGGGGCAGAACTATCATCCATTACCTTCTTGAGTTTATCCTTATCATCGTCAGCAGCTTTATGCTTCAGATTCATGATCGCTCTGGCCAATATCTGTTCCTGCGATGTGCTTGCCATATTGTCTGCGATACTTTTCAGCTTGCCTTTTTCGTCACTACTTGGGTAATGCTCCAAATGAACCATGATACCTGCCATCTCTCTTACTGCCTCGCTGGCCGCGAGCGCGTATTGCGCGCCAAACATCAAACCCACCATCAAGGAAAAACACAAAAATAATCTACTAATCATGGCACACCTCCTAATTAAAGATTAAAGAAACAAGCACTTCTGCGCAACAATTGGGCAATCTTAGTAAATTCAGCTATAAATGGTAGTATAAAAAATCATGTTACCTGACGCAGGTTTGCCAAGCGCGAAAGGCCAAAATGGATAAAAGCCAGTGCTGTTAGTACTGGGGCAAAAAGATTTAGCACTGGCACAAACTGCAACAAACCAGTCAGAAGTCCAAGTCCCCACCAAGCAGACTGGTGCATTTTGAACAAGGTCATCATTTCCTCATGGGTGGCATGTTCTGCCAGTGCATCGTAGCGGAACATACGCTGGTTCAGGTAAGTTGCGGCAATAAACGGGACCGCCATTCCTATACCGATGAACCACAAGGGTAGCGTAAGCGCCCATATAAGAAGGAAAACACCCACCGCAAGCAAGGCATTCAGCAGGTTGCCAACAATGCTCCCGCCGTTCTCACGCTTGAGTTGAGGATGATCTCGTTCAGCGACAATGCGTATCAGCGCCGGCATCGCAAAGAATGCCGTAATCAGGAGTGCGGTAATGAATACCAGCGGAACAAACAGGATCATGTGCATCACTGCCTGAATTGCATTCGCAACCCAGCGAGGCTCCACCCCTTCCAACCATTCCTGGATGCCGATATAACCAAGACTGTTTGCAATCCAACCCGACAAGGTGTCCCAGAAAGCCACACCTAGCAGCAACCACAGCAGAATAGCAACCAGAATCGGCCAGATCACAATCCACAGCACTTTGAACTGAAGCAAATCACGAAATGCGAAAATCAAGGCTTGTGTCATCTCTGGCGGCAGCAAGGAAGAATATATATTATTGACTGTCAGATTCGCCGGTCGAATTTGCATCAGTCTCGCTCGCCAATTGATGTGGTACTTTTGGCCTTACGAAATTTGCACAGGGATCTTCTCGATCCACACGCGGGGTGAACCACATCACATCAAAAGGTACTTCTCCTGTGGCACTGTCAGTGTTGTAAGCCTTGGGGTCTGTATTATCCGCGACCTCGACAAAGCCGATTGAAAATACGCGTACTGAAGGATCTCGCGCGTTAAAATATAATGGCAGTCCTATGTCACGACGAGCATGACTGCTTCCCACAATGCCAACCACACCATGGGGGATGCTAGCAATCGCGCTATCTGCCATCAGCGCATCACGCAACCTCTGGCTGCGGCTCAGGCCAAGGCGCAATTCTTCCCTGAGCTGTCCACAGTGTGCGCCACCCATATTGCTGACCAGATACTTCTGGCGGCGCTCATTCCAAACCGCTTCAACTTTGAGTCGTTTCAACTCGTTCGCATCATAAGCAGCGTATCCTTTCCAGATGACCGGCTGAAGGTACTGGTTTGGAACGTTGGCTGCAATTACTGGCAATCTATTATCAACAGCAATCGCCAACAATGGGCTATAGAACTGCCAGTCGGAGAACTTAATTAGCGCGGTGACGTTGTTCAATACCTCATCACTGCGCAAGCCGGCTAAAGCTTGGTCGAGTATCGGCTGACTTGCAGCATCGAGCTGCTCCATCATTAATGCTGGCTTTGCACCTGAATCGACTCGAGCTTGCAGAAGTTTCTGCTGTAGTTCGTGATGCTGAGAATTATCGTGTACTTCGCCGAGCAACAGAACGTTGGACAAGTTGATCCGAGCGATCAGAGTCTCCTCGTCTATGAAACTGAGGCTATGCATGTCCCAAATCTTGCCAACCAGCGGGTGGTCGTTGAAAATCATATTCTGTCCATTCACAGCGCTTGCGAATGCCAGAAGAAATATAGTGAGGCAACACTTGATTTGCGCAAAGTTACTCATGAATAATCATTTATCCTCATATTATCAATTTATGAATTGCGTCCTGGTCCCGACAGATTGGTTTGTGGATATGTGATGCTATAAGTTCCCGGACATGAGCGCTAGCAAAAAATGCTTCAGTCAACCCAAAATACCTTCTAACATCATAGAGTGGTAATATATTATTTGCGTTTTTGATGCCCTTGGAAGTACCCCCTATGAACCTCCAGCCCGTTACCATTGAAGCCATACCACTTGGCAGGCCTCTGCCCTGGCGGCTTTATGACCGCAATGGCTATATATTGTTCGCGCGCGGGGAGCAAGTAAAAAGCCTTGAGCAACTTGAAAGCCTGCTAGGACAAGGGTTATTACGGGACGTAGATGCTCCACCCCAAACCCACGAAACCGGGGATTGGGCCGAATTCATCCAGAGCGCAAATGTAGGGATATTCCCACCTAACGGAATAAAGCCTCAACCAGGGGAGTCCGTGCAAGTTCGTCTGGTAAATCGCAACCAGCAAACTTATTTTTCCACCCGCCTTGTCGGTTACATCAAGAACTTGTGCATACTAGTTACTACCCCGATGGTAGTCGGCACACCTTTGATCATGGCAGAAGGCGAACCTGTAGAAGTACGCATGGTGACCGGCAACAACATCTATGTTTTCCAGACTACCATACAGAGCATGTGCACCAACCCTACCCATTACCTGCACCTTGAGCACCCAACCGAAGTTCGCGTGCAAAAGTTGCGCAAATCACCTTGGGCTAGAACGAATATCGGCGTAATGGTAGCCGATGAGCTGGGCACACATGAAATTGCAACCATCATAAATCTCAGCCCTGATGGCGCGCATCTACGTGCTCCGAGATCGCTCGGCGAACCTGGTAAGACTTTGCTGCTTTCTTTCCCAGCCAACATGGAGGAACTTGCAACGACTCTGGAGATCGATGCAAAGATCAAGCATGCTTATGCTCCAAAGGTTACTCCAGGTTCTGCCGCTTCCATGCTTGAATACGGCATCGCTTTCAGCAACGTGTCAGCATCTAACGCACTCTGGCTGAAGGCCTTGGTCTATCGGCATATCGCTGAAGGATATCTGGCCTAGCTACGCAACAATCTCAAACTTCAAGCCATTCAAAGCTGGCCTATCAACCGAAGATTCATAATGAAAATACTTGTCTGTGGTGCTATGGGATTTGTAGGAAGCCATCTGACCCTTGCCCTGCGCAAAGCTGGCCATACAGTCAAACGGGGAGTGCGAAGACCTACCGAACCAGACGACGTCGCTATGGATTTCAGCAGTGACACCTACAAGGAAGTTTGGCTGAGACGTCTCGAAGGAGTTGAGGTCGTAATCAATGCAGTAGGGGTACTGCGTGACATTCCCGGTAAAACTATGCAGCATATTCACGCCGAAACTCCGGCTGCACTGTTTTCCGCCGCATCCGAAGCAAATGTCGAACGACTGATCCATATTTCCGCATTAGGTGTCGATAGCGGCATCGCGACATCGTATTTTTCCACCAAGATGCAAGCGGAAAGAGCTTTACAGTGTTTGCCAGAGAAGCTGCGCTGGCTATGTCTGCGCCCCTCGGTGATCTATGGTGAAGACGGCACAAGTGCAAGGATGTTCAGGTTTTTGGCGAGATTGCCGGTACACGCATTGCCGATGGGTGGTCAGCAACGGCTTCAACCAGTTCATATCGATGATATTTGTCTGGCAGCCACAAATTGGCTAGCCGATCCGAAGGCGCTCAGCCAAGTCGTTGCCGCTGCGGGTGCAGATGCAACTGACATGCGCGGTATGCTTGACAGTTATCGCGAACAACTGGGAAGCGGATCCGCATTGCACATCACTGTGCCTTCACTATTGGTAAAAATGGCAGCCTTACTCGGCAACCAAATACCGGCTAGTCCCTTGTGTAGTGATACGCTTACCATGCTCAACGCTGGAAATACAGCTGATTCATCTGGGTTCTCCAGGTTGCTTGGACGCAAACCAAGAAGCTACCGTGAGTTTATTTCTCAGGAATAAGCGAGATGCGCTAAAGCTGCCTCTTTTGCGGCTGGCAAGCAAGGTGTTTTGCATGGTAATCTTTACCGCTGATAACCTACGGCAGAGCCTTTTCTGCCGCGCAAGAAGGAGGTATCCAATTCCGCGAAAGTAGTAACGCGAAATGCTATCGACTCATGACCACAGGAGATCAATCATGCAAACCGAACATAGCAGTATAGAAACCAGCAAACTCGAAGCCGAAGTGCGCAATGCTGTCGAGCAAGGACACGATGTGCAGGAAAAAGTTCGTCAGCTAACCCTTCGGATGATAACTGAACGTTCCTTCGACATAAAATCGCTGCAGCAGACCGCAGGCGCAGTATTGCGTGGGGCACGTGCAGGCGTTCAAAAAGAAATGCAGCAAACATCAGCACAGACCCAAGTTGCACAGGCCCGCCTCAAACAAGCTGTCAACGGACTGGATGTCGCACTTGCTCAGCTTGCCGAAGCGGCAAAACTCGCAGTTCAGGAAGCAACTAGCCGTGCGCAGAAGTATACCAACGAAGACCTTGATCTTGCTCGTTCAGACTTGAAAATGCTGGAGTCAATGTTTATCGAAACCTTGCAAAAGTCCGCATCGGACGCCATGGATACAACAGGGGTCATATTAAAAGACCTGGCTTCGCATGCACGCACACATGGTAGTGCCGTAGGTAAGCAGATCAAGGAAACACTGGATGTGATTGCACATCAGATCAGTGCAGCTGGACGTGCCCAGGTAGGCGCAAGCCTTCATCTTGCAAGAAATACTTCCGATCTCTTGCGCAAGATCGCTGCAGGAGTACTCAGTGGACTAGCAGATCACGTCAAGCCCAGCAACACAAACAACTAAGGGCGACTGATGCCCTGGCAAGCATTGATGGCAACACATGACCTCGGGCGTTTGCACGAGATTGCCACTATACTGATTCGCTATGGCTTTGCCGATATGGTTCGACGGATGGGAATGGCCAATGTCCTTGAACGGGCTGGACAGGCATTGCTATGGAAACATGCGGATGAATTGGCTCACCTAGAACCACCCGCGCGGGTACGTCGTGCGCTTGAGGATCTTGGGCCAACTTTTGTCAAACTCGGTCAGGTTCTCGCCACTCGCGTAGACTTGTTCGAAATTGAATGGATCACCGAATTCGGGAAGCTCCAAGACAGCGCACCTCCGGTGCCATACGCCAAAGTACAGCAGCAACTAACCACTGATCTAGGCGGACCACCCGAAAATATTTTTGCCGAATTCAACCCCGAACCTCTTGCTGCCGCCTCGATTGCCCAGGTATACCGAGCACGCTTGCACGATGGCAGTGAAGTAGTGATCAAAGTACGCCGTCCCGATATAAAGCCAACAATCGAAGCTGACCTGCGTTGGCTGATGCGCCTTGCAGAACTCGCCGAATCGGAAAGCCCAGAATTACGAAGTTTCAATCCGCAGGATATCGTCCGACAATTTTCACAATCATTGAGACGCGAGCTCGATTTCTCAGCTGAATGCCGAAGCAGCGAGAGCATTGCGAACAATTTTGAGGGCTACACGGACCAGTTCGTCTCGCCATCGGCCTTTGCCAAAAATGATCCGATCAAGACCAAAATGCAGTTGCCGAAAATATCCCGACTAATCGTCATTCCCCGTATATATTGGCAGTGGACTAGCGAGCGGGTTTGTGTTCAAGAATACATCGATGGCATACCGGGACGTCATCTTGACGCCCTCCAAAACGCCGGACTTGACCGAAAAATACTTGCCGTCCGTGGAGCTCACGCAGTGTTGAAGATGATCTTAGAGGATGGACTGTTCCATGCCGATCCTCATCCCGGAAACGTATTCTATTTGTCAGGCAATCGCATCGCCTTCATTGACTTTGGCATGGTGGGATGGCTTACCGACGAACGTCGTGATCAGTTGGTCCGACTGTTGCTCGGCTTGGTGCATCATGAACCTTTGCAAGTCGCAGATGTGATGCTCGACTGGACCGGCGACGGCGCTGTTGATGAAACCGGCCTAGTGGCGGAAATCCAATTTTTCGTCGACCAATACCATGGAATGCCATTGAAACAGCTCAGTCTTGGAGGGATGCTCAATGATCTGGTTGCCATCCTGCGAAGACATCATCTCA
This sequence comes from Gallionella sp., assembly GCA_024641025.1. Classification (GTDB taxonomy): domain Bacteria; phylum Pseudomonadota; class Gammaproteobacteria; order Burkholderiales; family Gallionellaceae; genus Gallionella. Next base: position 26,281 of record JAHEDW010000007.1, on the reverse strand, counting down.
AGATGCCAGCCGATCTGACGCTGCTGGTCAAGGCATTCATCTCGCTCGAAGGCATGGGCCGCGAACTTGACCCTGACTTTAATATGGCTAATGAAGCAATGCCCATTCTGGAGAGGACCCTGCGTGCACGATACAAGCCAGCAACACTGATCAGGCGTAGCTGGCGCGCGGCCAGTGAAGCCCTGTCACTGGCTGCCGGACTTCCTCATGACATCTCGCGACTGTTGCGTGCTGCAAGGCGTGGGAGGCTCGAGATCCACATTGACGTCACACACTTGAAACATGTAGGCAATCAGCTCGATGGCGCAGCAAACCGTTTGGTGATTGGTATCGTCGTCGCAGCTCTCATAATCGGTTCATCGATAGTCATGACCGTATCCGGTGGGCCCACATTATTTGGACTGCCATTATTCGGTCTCATCGGGTATTTGGGTGCCGCTACAGGAGGTATATGGCTGTTGTTCTCAATTATAAAAAGTAACAAAGCTGATAAGGAGTGAACTGAGTTACATTTCACCTTACTCTACTCACGCTTGCCAAACACCATAGCCTTCTTCACGCAGTCCAATTGCCAACTCCACTTCCATTTCACGAGCAGCTTCATAGGGCATCGGGTTATAGACTTCATAGAGCTCTGGTAACAACCGCAATCCGAATTCCTGAACGTATCTATTTGATTGGATGCCCGCCTTGTGCTTGTCAAAGCGCACGTCAGGATCTAGACCCGTCATGCCAACATAAACGCAAGGCTTACCAGGAATATAGTCGGGATTGGCCTTCTTGAATCTGCTTTTGCAAAGAACGTCTCTCGAGAGTTCGACCACATATACATGGTAGTGTTCGTGGCGTCCCATTATTTGAAGAGCTTTATAGCGTCAATCACCACCAAGTTTGATGACAAGGAAAATAACCGCTACTAACAGTAGCGTTATCCCAAGACCGCGCAATAACATGATCTTTTTTGCATCCGGTAGCGAACGAGAACCAAGAAACATCGATTGTGGCCACACAAGCAAAAGCAAACCGGCAAGACCAGGTACTAGCAAGTCGATATAAGTCATAATTTCCTCTCTTGTTAGCTTCGATAAGTCTGGTATTTAGCAACAAGCGGTTAGAATGAGGCTAGTGATGCGTAACTGGAAACTGTGTCATCCTTCAAGATTCCTTTTACGCAATTCATAATAAGCTAGCAGCAACAAAATGATTGGTGCTGCAAATCCTACTATAAACGGAAGCAGCATCACTAAACGATCAAGCCAAGTGACATCTTCAGTTATTCCTCTCCAAATCATCAGGATGATCGGAGTGAAAGTGAAGATGAGCACAGGCAGCAAAAACCATAGTGAACTTTTGCCAGCGGCCTTTGCCAAGCGTGCTGAAGCGATGGTTACAGCCGCGACAACAATTGACGATATGGTACCCCATGCCACTCCAAAAATACTCGCGATCAGTGTACCTATCTGAAAGACAAGCAACAATGCAATCGCTGAAGCAATGAGGTGTTTGAGTGTTTTATCCGACATATGAGTCTCAAGGAAGTTGCCTAGCACCCTTGCTTTGCATATGCACGCATGAAGCAAATGAGGCTGGGGAAATTATAAACTGGTAGGCCTATCACTCAGATGTCGCGTCTGCGCCGTGTTCTGACAATTGCGCCCCGAACCACTTGTGAATCGCGGTCAGCAAGTGCAATTCTGCCGTCTCAAAAGTAATCTCCCCGCCGTCAGGCAGCGCGGCATATCTTACCGATATCTGCCCATACTCTGTGCGCAATTCATTCAATCCAGGCATATTCACGCCATGCAGCATTTCCGGATCGGAATAATCGCCGCGTTGAAATGCTTCGGCTTCATGTTGAAGGTGTTGCTGGATGAGTATCACCTGATCTTTATCACTCGCATCTATGGCGATGACGCGTTCCACACCACCGGAATCCGTCATGTGAAAAATGTGTCTGGTCTTTTTAAGATCAAAAGGCATTACATCATGTGCCTTATGGTGAATATGTTCCTGCTTGGTCTCTGCTGATGCGATCGTAGCAACGAACACAAGAATAATTGTAAATAGACTATGCGCCAGATGCCGATGAGTTGTCATTTTTACCTGCATATCGATATATTTATCAACGCCTAGGCAAGGCCACTTCGACCACCTTGCCACCATATCCGTGCGCCTTGTCTCTGGCCTGTATTACGACGACGACAACACCAGCAGGCACAAACACGCCATACATGTCACGCGTGAAGGGTTGTTCGCTCGAATGAGCGTGAAACAGCTTGCGCTCACCATAAATTACACCATCCCTGCTCATGGCACGAAAACCATCAGCGTATCTATCAGGAGTATCATATGGTGAGGATACCGTTACATCGAAGTCGAAGACGTTCTGTTCTCGTGCATTTACTTGAACTTCGATGACATCAGGGTACTCCTGTTCCGAAGCTTCAACCGTCATAGCCATACTTCCGGCAAGGCTTAATGCCATCAGCGTTATTTCAAATAGGCCAATACGACGCCTTTTGACTGGCTGCGTGGTGAGCCAATCAGAACTCGATTGCATCTGAGATTGCTTTTAGTCCGGCTTTTGCACAATTCTCATCTGCTTCGCCACCTGGAGCGCCGGATACACCTATGCCGCCAAAGTAGTTTCCCCCACCCTCGATTACTACGCCTCCGCCAGCCCCAAGGAATCGAGAAAGACTCCGTATTCCGCTCATCGGCTTTCCTGGTTGGGTTTCTTCTCCCATTGCCATTGAAGATGTTCGGAAGCTAGCTGCTGTCCAAGCCTTGTTGGTCGCGACTTCAATCGTGTGCGCGCCTGCAAATCTGTCCCTAAGCAAAACCTGGGTGAGCCCGCTACGATCCACCACGGCAACGGAGACTTGATAGCCCTGCTTACGGCAAGACTCCATAGCCGCTTTGGCAGCTACTAGTGCCGACTCCGGTGTAAGCGATTTAGTCTCGAATAATGCTTGATCTGCTAAAGCCGGGCCAATGGTATTTAGCAGCAAAAGAATCGCGAATAATGATTTGTTCATTGTAATCCCTTACAGTTCAGTTAATTTCGATCATGAATCCGAGCATATGAAATAACCAAAACTTTCGCCCGTTAAGCGATATAGGTTAGTCAGTATAGACTTAAACCCAATAATTTCTGGTTTGTATCTTTCTTCTTGCGTCAACGGCAAATGCCATAATACGCTAGCCACCATTTCGAACACCACCACAAACGGATCAGAAAATACAAAAACATCGCAACAAGAATGGCAAACACCGGCCAGAAACTAATCCATGGAAGCGTCAAGTGCTCTGGAAATATCTCTATAGGTAAGTACAATGATAATACAGACCATGTGGAATTGCTCTAACGGTCTTGTTCAAGTAATTCGCGGATATCATGGATAATCTGTGGCGACGGAAAATTTTCCGCCCCCAACACGAGAAGTGCAAAGTTGTCTGCTAGTATTTCTTCAGGATGTATTATGTAGTCAGTGTTTCGCCCGACTTGCTCATAGAAACCGGAAACATCGTCTGGCCCGACTAGTCGTATGCGCTGATCATCGTACGTCGCAGTCATCGGGTCAGTAGATTTTCTGGTCTGAAGCAGCAAAAAATCGAACTTAAGATAATCAAAGAAATCTCCGCCACGATTCTCATCATATTCCGGAGTAGGTGAATACAACACGGGTATCGCCCAAACCGGCATTCCGTCTACGCCAAGTAATATGCAATAGTTATTCTTTGGGGCATCCGGATTGGTTAGCTTTGTCTGTCTTATGCTTAAAGGATAAGCTATCTCGCCGCAGTTGTGAAAACCAATTGATGCATAGAGCTTATCTTTCAATTCGGGGTTGTTCCGGGTAAGAATGTGAAAAAGCTCATGTACAAGTATCTTATTGATCAAAGCCATGTTTTTCTGAACTAACATGACGGCTGGCAAAACGATCGCATTGCTCCTCGTATAAGCAGCATGGCCTTCTTCGTTACCGGTTGTCTTGACAAGATAAATCACTTCCGGCCAGGGGAGGGAAAGTTCATTAATTCGTATTTGCAGGCTCGCAATGGCAGATGAAATGATAGACTTGTCTTCCGCGCTCCACTCCTGAACGCTTTCACCGACAAATCTCAGGTAGGTGTCCTCTGAGACATCCTTGGCTGTCTTCAGTCTGGCCGAACGGTCAAAGCGGCTCAAACGCTGTACAAAATCATCACGTGCCATCAGGATCTCCCTGCCCTCAATGACCGAAGCAAAACTGAAAGGAACACCTTTATTAATTTCACTGGCACTTGCCAGCTTGAACAGGGCGGCAGCGATAATGGGCAATATAAACAATATTTTCATTTAGTTATCCGCGAGATACCATCAATGAACATAAGCAGCAGAGCATAGTTGTGAAGTGTATGCTTAAAAGACTGACAATCCTTTGACCAAGGCAAGAATTTCTTCCTTGGTAACAACACGAATCAAATAGAATTTAAATCTAGGTCATACAGGATCACACTGACGATGGATATCACGAGTTTACTCTTCCTCCTGTTGCTTGGTACGATTGGCTGGTTTTGGTACGACACGCTACATGTTCTTGATGTCGCCCGAAAGGCTGGGAGACAAGCATGTAACGAATTAAACGTGCAATTTCTCGATGACACTGTTGCCAACATCGGTCTCACGCTGGCGAGAGACCGGTCCGGGCGCAGGGTATTTCGCAGGACCTACCGTTTCGAATTCAGCGAGACCGGCAACAGCCGCTTGGAAGGCAGACTGATCATGCTGGGGGACAGAATCGAGTCGATCACGATGGAACCTTATCAAATATTAGACTGAACATTCTCTGGCTGCCCATGTCCATGGTTTGCAATTATCGAACCCAATTCTAGGGAAAAGGTTATTGACTATGCAGTAGCGAATCCGCCAAGGAAGCCTCCCAGAATTTGAATGAACACCTTGAGTTTCATTTCCAGTCACGCAATGATCAAAATACTGATTGTGATGCCAGCAATGGCTCTATCACTGCTTGAAAAGATTTATAAACTCTCGAGGTTGTGATCGCAAGTATTGTTTCGGAACGTCAACCTGTGCTCCCAGCTTTGCAGCCGCATGCCATGGCCAGCGTGGGTTAAACAGCATGCCCCTAGCCAATGCCACCATATCTGCTTGTTCTGTTGAGATGATCTTCTCAGCATGCTCCGGATCGGTGATCAGGCCCACAGCTATTGTCGATAATCCGGTTTCACGTCTAATTATTTCAGCAAACGGAACCTGATAGCCTGGTTCGAGTGGAATCTGTTGTAACGGAGAAAGTCCACCACTCGATACATCGATGAAACCGCATCCCCTTTTCTGTAACTCCTTCGAAAAAATGACGCTCTGCTTAATATCCCAACCACCTTGCACCCAATCTGTTGCTGAAATTCGCACGCCAACCTGCACGTTATCAGGTACAGCATCGCGGATCACATCGAAGATCTCAAGTGGGAAGCGCATCCGGTTATCCAGTGAGCCCCCATACTGATCGGTGCGGTAATTCGATAAGGGAGACAGAAACTGGTGCAGCAAATAACCATGTGCAGCGTGTAATTCGATAGCTTCCACACCCAAAGAATGTGCGCGCTGCGCCGCCGACAAGAAGTCATTGCGCAAATGCTGCAATCCAATTTCATCTAGTGCAAGCGGTGGCTGAGTTGCTTCATTAAACGGCAATGCAGAAGGCGCAACTGTTTGCCATCCTCCCCGTTCACTCAAAAGGGGCTGACCGCCCTGCCATGGCAACTGTACGGAAGCTTTTCGTCCAGCGTGAGCCAACTGAATTCCGATGGGCATGGCAGAATACAGCCGAATAGTCTTTATAACTCTAGCAAGAGCCGCCTCAGTCTGATCAGACCAAAGCCCAAGGTCTCCCGCAGAAATTCTGCCAGTAGGATTTACCGCAGTCGCCTCGATGAACATCAGGCCAGCTCCGGACAGCGCCATTTGACCAAGATGTATCAAGTGCCAATCGCTAGCCTGACCGTACTCAGCTGAATACTGACACATCGGCGATATGACGATGCGGTTACTCAGCTCGAGATTGCCTAGTTTGAAAGTTGAAAACAGTTTGCTCATATTTGATTGACTCGTTTATAACTATAAACCAGGATTTTAGGGCTCACATCATCTCTTCTGGAAAGCGTTCAACCCAGCTCACGCCCTGGTCGCTCCGTCAGATGATTAAAAACTGAGTTACTGTTTATCTTATCATTTCGCTGTTTCAAGGATGTCGGTTCAAATGAAATTGCAATCAATTCTTGCCACTTCATAGCTAACCAGCCAAACAAACGATCCTGAATTTATATCGAAGGCTACTTCCATGTGGAATGTTGCTTCATCAATACTTTGAATATTGAAATGGAATACTTCCTGTTCGGACATAGATCCCATCAAGTAATTTTTTCTCGTAGCAATCCAAACATGGTCAAGCTATATGCAACGTATCTCTGCGCAACTAAGCACTGCAAGAGATTATGATCCTTCAAAGGGGATAACTCCTCAGCCATCAATGTGCATGGGCTCAGGAGGCTCCTGTTCGACATCTATCTCTATACGTTCGTATTCTGCAATCACCTGCGCGCCGAACAACAGTAGAGAGGCAGCCACTTCCATGCTGAGAAGAACAACTATAGCCGTGGTAAGGGAGCCATAGACCACACTCACCTGCGATAAAGTGCCGAAATACCAACCCAGTGCTTGGCGCACCAACTCCCACAACAGTGCTGCAGTAGTTCCGCCTATCAATGCATGACGCACCGAAAGCCTGCCAACCGGCATGAAGTAATAGATCGATGAAATGAAAAGTATTTCACCGACTATACTTGCAAAATATATCAGCCAGCGGGAGAAGCCGCTCAACGACCAGCTATGCCCCAGCAGGAGAAGATGCTCGCCACCTATTGCCTTGAGGTTTGCGATTATGAACGTTCCAACCAGCAGTGCCACGCCGATATAAAAGATATAGCCGAAAGGCAGCAGCAATGAAATCAACAAGTGCCGCTTGCGTTCCTGAATACGGTGTAAAAAGATCACTGAGATCGCATTCTCCAACACCTTGAATCCAAGAGAACTGAAAAAAAGCATCGTGATAAGTAGCACCCAGCCAATCACCTCACGATGATCTACCAATGCCTGCAACTCAGACATCAGCGCATTGCTCTGACCGGGAGCGACATACTCAAGCGCACGGCCCAAAGTCGCCAACAGCACATCTTGATCAATTACTTGCGAAAGCACGATTATCATCAGGATCAGTAACGGCACGATTGAGAGTAGCGCATAATATGCAACCGCACCGGCAAGCAACAAACCCTGATTGGCCTGAAATGCTTTCAAAACCCGCAGAGAAAATTCAGCTGGATTGGTAAGGATGTAAGTGGTTCTTGGGTCGATGAGTTTCATGTTTTATCAGGGCAAAGTGGATATTCTCAACCCTAAGCTCCTATGATCCTTCATGTGCTCAACTTACTCAGCTTCATCAAAATGCCACAGTTAAGCCCATGTCTGGATAAGTCGAGTTGCATGAACTGTAAACAATAGTTGAGCAATCCATGTATGACTCATAAACCATGCCGATACTGACATATGCATTGGTGCCCGCAGAAAAATAAATACCGGCACGAGCCCCGACCGAATCAATGCTTGGCAAACCGCTTACAGTAGTGTGGCGGTAATAACCACCTAGATAAGGCTGTACCGGAGACATCCTATAGAAGACATATTGAACAAAAGGTGAATACTTGGTGATTCCCGGATCAGCTCCAGACCAATTTTCGAATGACAAACCAACGCCCAATCCGTCGAGCGCATAATAGGTCGCACCTGCTCCAACAACGAGATAGTTATCGTTAAATGCATAACCATTACCCGCCACCAAAGAAAAGTGAGTTTGCCCATGCCCAAACATCCCACCCACGCCGGCAGCACTCACCGGGACAGCCGTCAAGGCGAGCATGATCGTAAATAACAACCTGCACATAAAAATATCCTCCGCGATTATGGCTAAGTTCAAGTTTGCACAAGGACCGCCACTTTGTCCATCGAGCAAGATTCTCTATAGACTGAATTGATGCTTCGTATTGCAATTACAGAAACTCAAGTGTGCACAAGAAGCCCTATTTGGTAAGAACTTCTGCATTTTCTAAACTCAATCCCACGAGATATTTCCTATCTTCAACAAACTCTTGCAGCAAAATCTGCAGCTCTAATATGATAGCTCGATACTTAGTAATATCAGCCTGACACCTTCTCGATCAAACCCGCATCATCACGCAACCCAACCCTGTTCAGTTCGCGTGATACCGTCCATACCTGCATTAAAACCGGATCATACGGGCGTATCAAGGGCATCAACTTGGCTGTTTGGTTAACATTCGGTGAAAGCCATGTATCCCATTGTTCACGATCCAGGATCACCGGCATGCGGTCATGGATCGGTCTCATTATGGAATTCGCCGTGGTAGTGATGATGCAGCAACTGGTGATGACCCCCCCTGCCCCTTGTACCGTGATACTTGCCTCTTTGGGATGCCAAGTTTCCCAAAGCCCCGCGAACGCAATCGGATTACCAGATTTCAAGCTTATAAACCACGGTTGCTTGATGCCCTGATCAGTTCGCCATTCGTAAAAGCCTGAAGCAGGGATGATGCAGCGGCTTTGCTTGAAGGCTGACCTAAAGGAAGGCTTTTCAGCAACAGTCTCCCCGCGTGCATTGATAAGCTTGTTTCCAATCGACCTATCCTTTGCCCAAGAAGGAATCAAACCCCAGCGCATCCTGAACAATCGCCTGTAACCATTCGCATCAGCAACGATGGAACAGACACGAGTCGACGGGGCGATATTCCATGATGGCGAGAAATCCAGATCACCTATCAACGCGAAGTGCTCAGCAAGTTCGAGGGGATGCTCATACAGGGCGAAGCGTCCACACATGTCGATCCTTATTTGAAAAGTCTATCTATCAAACATTTCCCAGGCCAAGATGCGATTGTTGGAAGGCATCTCGATATCATGCTTTAGGCTAAGTCCATAATAATTGGCAAGATCATTCATTGCTTCAAAATCTCTCACGCCACTGTTTGGGTTGCGTGACTTGAGCCACGCATCGAATCGCGCATTGCTTTCAGAAGTGAAATTGCCGCCGTAGTTGTATGGTCCGTAGAAGCACACACATCCTCCTGGATCGATAACACGATTGATATGCCAGAACATTCGTTCAACTTCCTGCCACGAGATTATGTGCACAGTATTGGCATTGAAGATGGCATCCACAGAAGTCACAGGCCAGTTTGTATCGTTCACGTCAAGTGCGAGTGGCTCAATTACATTAGGAAGTTGTGCTTCATCTACCCACGCTTGGATGCCAGCGAGGTGTTGCGGCAATTCACTAGGTTGCCAGATCAGATGGCGAAGTTCACGAGCAAAGTGCACAGCATGCTGGCCAGTGCCGCTTGCAATCTCTAACACTCGCTTGCGCCTAGCAAAGATCTCTTTCAGTATGACAAGAATCGGTTCCTTGTTTTTTTCGCTGGATTCGGCGTAAGGTTTCATCGGGATGATTTGTGTCGAGCCATTCAACGCCAACGACTCCGACCCCTGAAGCTAAGAATCAGATAAGCGCCGATCATGCCACCAAGGTGAGCAAAATGTGCCACACCAGCTTGCGTTCCGGTCACACCGAGAAAAAGTTCAATGGCTGCGTAGACAAACACAAATGTCCGTGCCCGCATGGCTACCGGGGGTAGTATCAACATGATGACCCGATTCGGAAAATACATTGCATAGGCGAGCAATATCCCGAAAACCCCGCCTGATGCGCCCACGGTGGGATACATGCCGCCGGTGAAGGTGGTGACCAGCACCTGCATGATGCCTGCCGCCAGGACGCTGGCGAAATAAAGATGCAAGAACACCCTGCGTCCCAGCAGGAGTTCCAGTTCCTGGCCGAACATCCACAGGCCGTACATGTTAAAGGCAAGGTGCATCAAGTTGCCGTGTAGGAATGCATAGCTCACCAGTTGCCAAGGCATGAATGAGCCGGTCATCGGCCACAGCGCAAAATTGGTAATCATCTGGCCGCCGCCGACACCCTGCAGCATGAAGCTCACGACGGTGACGATCAGGATACTTTTTACGGCAGGGGTCATCGTTAGTTAACCTATCTTCATTGTTGCGGCAGCAGCGCGCTGCCGCAGGAACGATAACATGGCCGGCGGCTAGGTCGATCTTTTAGATTTTTCCGCGCGCCAGTTCAAGCCAGTATATGACGAATACAAACAGAAACACCACGAATTCCAGCACGGTGATCCAGACCAGCAGCCGTGCAATGCGGCGGTGCCGCGGCACCATGCCAAACCAAAATGAATCCTGAAACCTGTTGTATAAGGGCAGCCATCCCCAGTACTTGCGCCGCTTGAAGTAGCCGTGTATCGCCGCGCCCCAGGGTATCAGCGACCTGTCCACTTCGTTCAGGCGTGCTTCGCGCTCGGCCACGCTGATCTCGGCCGGATAACGATCCTTCAGAGTCAGTCGGCACGTATCCGGGGTAATGGATTCCACAGTGAAAAAACTGCCCTGCTTGAGCCCCTTGTCGTAACCCAATGCATATGACCCATCTGGCTGAACATCAGTCACGCTCAGCGTCATCGTCTGCTGCATGCCGTTCATCTCGTTCAATGCATCGAGATGGATCTTCTTGCCCAGATAGATCCTGCCGGGTGCATCCTCCTGCCAGGATTTGATCGCAAGATAAGGATTGAGCCTGAATAGCAGCTCGGTTTGCTGGATGAATGCATAGGCATCGCGCTGCGACAGCGGCAACTCCACGCTGATCCAAGCAGCATCCTCGCCGGCCTGCGCGGCCGCATCCTGCATCATGAAGCAGCCCGCGCCGCCATCAGCAGCGGCACATGCAGGCCGCGCGCAAGCTTTTCGATATCCATGCGCGAACGATAACCGGGCACGCCCTTGGGACGCGGCGGGCCGATCACCACCATCGAGACATCCTCCTGCACTGCCGTCTCCAGCAGGCACTGCGCCGGGTCTCCTTGGCGCATCACCGGCTTGTAGGCGAAACCACGTTCGGCACAGCGACCTTCCAGTGCGCGCAACTGTTGTTTGACGTCCGCCTCGAGCAGGCCTTCGACATAGCTGCCGAAGGTATCGCGGGTCGAGGCGTTATTCAGCCAGTCGTCGCCCTGCATGCCTTCCCAAAAATCTGGTACGACCAGCAGATGCACGATCTGCGTCTGTCCAGCTACAGCCGTTTCAAGCGCCAGCGCCTCGGCCAGCAACGCACCCGGCGTGCCATGATGCGCCAGCAATATCGATTTCAGATTTTTCATGTTCAAGCGCCAAAAAAACGCGCGGGCACCCTGCTGTTACAAGGTGCCCGCGCTAGGTTTAACTGCCTCAGGTCGTGAGCAATACGCCAAATGCGATGACGAAAGCAAAAATCAGCGCAGTGATGTCTTCCCTGCGGTCGCTGACAAAGATAGACAGGCTGGTGCCACGTTCGAATTTTTGTTCTGCCATGATTGCTCTCCTCTTAAATGAATTCTTTGACGAACAGCATCACCACGATCAGCGAGCCGATGGCTTTCACAGTGCCTACCACGCCGCCGATGACCAGCGGAGCGCCGCCAGCCTGCTTGAGTGCCTTGCCGGTGATCTGCATGCCCAATCCGATCAGGCCGAAGGCGAACAGCCATGCGATCCAGTTGCGGTACGCCTTGATGGACTTGGAGGTATGGTAGGCCGCATGGTGCGCGTTGCTGATGGCCTCCTTGGCCGCCTTGTCGATACCGTCCATCTTGGCCAGCGATTCAAGGACACTATCCTCTTCGCGCGTCATGATCTTCTTGTTGGCGGCCAGCTCGGTCAACGCCGTGTAGACATCTTCCGATGTCACATTGCGCTTGCCGAGTGTGACGTGGCTTTCGGTCAGGTACTTGCTCAGCGCCTGCGATCCTTCTGCGCCGCGGAGCCGGTTCAGTTCACCCTGCACGGCACTTGTCTCATCGCTCTTGAGCAGCTTGTCTTCCTTGATCTCGGTGCTGCTGAAGTATTTGCCTTTATAGTGCCCGGCCGGCGCGAACACGCCCATGGAGCTCAAGGCAAACATTGCGATGAAGCCCAGCACGAATACCGGGAACTTGGCGACGAGTACTTGTGTGAGGTTGACTTTCTCCGCACCCTCTTCATGCTTGACATACCAGGCAGCCAGCCACAACACGATGATAGGCAGGAACAGCACGCGGGTGATATTGAAGATCTCTGCCACCTTGAGCGTTTCGATGTTGTGCGGATCGAATGCCAAGGCTGCGCCGGCAACCTGCGCCGAATTCAGGATACCCGTGCCGGCCCAGGCGCCGAATTGCACCGGGCCCATATTCAGCAGGTGGCCGATGGTAGGGAACACGAACATGCAACCTACGCCCCAGATCAGGATGGTCCCGATAGTGTAGGCGATCTCTTCGGCCTTGGCCTGAACCACCGGCGCGGCCGCCACGGTGGCGGAAACACCGCACACGCCCATGCCGGCCGAAAGCACCGCCGTCATGGAATTGGGTGTCCCCATGCGCTTGCCCATGTAAAGCACCATCCAAACGGAGCCCAGCACGAAGATGCCGATCATGACCACGGAAAGTGCGCCCAGTTGCGCGAGTTCAGCCGCGCTGTAAAGGGTGCCCAGCAATATCACGCCGGTCTTGAGGAAGAAGCGCGCGGTGCGCACGCCGTTGGCTGCCCATGCCGGTATCTTGAACACATTGACAACGACGATGCCGATCACGATACCAATCACGACATAGTTCAGGTTGAATATTTTGGCGAAATTCCAGCCCAGCGCCGGCTCTGCCGCCTTGCCCCAGTTGCCGAAGATCGGATCAAGTCCCCATCTGACAATAAAGGCGATCAGCAGGATGTATGCGATCCCGGGCACGACCGAGATAAGGTAGTCGAGATTGCCCGGCTTGGGTTTCCATACCAGCGTGAACAGCCCGATCAGAACAAAGGCTATGCCAAAATAATTCGACATCTTGGACTGGGTCGCCTTGGAGTGGTCGAATTTCGAGGCGGGCATTTTCATTTCCGGCGCGGGTTGACCTGCCGCCGCTGCCTTTTCGGTAGCCTCTTTCACTTGCGCATCGTATTTTTTCATGACCTTGACGTGGTCTTTGTAGTCGCTAGCCAGCAGGTAGGACTGCATGCCGTCGACTGCGCCTGAACTATTAAGACCTGCCCATGCCAGCATGACTATGCCGATGATCAGTAGTGCTGATGACTTTACTGTATAGATCATTACGTTCCCCCTTTAAAGTACTACTTAATGATTACGAGCATAGCCCTCTACAGCGAGCCTAGTTACCGGATTTCAGTTGATTCGTTGGTAAAACCTCCTCTATTTGCTCCTATTGCTGCCGGAATTCATCCACGTCCGCACCGAACCACAGATTCAACCTGATGTTAGTAATCCTCAAGTAGACGTAACAGCAGGCGGAAATATTCCATTTATTTTTGCTGATCTAATAATATTTCTATCATGGTGCTTTAAGTTCAGTCAATCACATTAGTTTATGAGGAAACTTTAATATTAAAATCAATCACGTTCGTTAAGCACTGGGTGCATGCACCACGGTCACTGTGCAGCGTGCCTCGGCAACCACCCGCGCGGATACACTGCCCAGTATCCGACGCAGGCCGGATCTGCCGCGTGCGCCCATGATGATTTGGTCCACATGATTCTGGCGTGCGTAATCGAGCAGCACAGTAGCGGCGTTCGCCCCTTCCAGCACGTGGAAGCGCAAGCGATATTGCGGTAACTGAAGTTCGGCAGCCCAGTGATGCAGTTCCACCAGTCGCTGGGTATAAAGGCTGTTAACCAGCTCGTGACCGGTCTCCTGATCGGTGGAGATGTCCGGCTCGAGCACCGTCACGCACATGATCCTGCAATTGTCGTCCGCCGCAGCGGCACGGCGCACTGCAGCCAGAATTGCCCGCAGCAATGCTTCCTGACCGACACCCGGATCAAGCGCAACCAGGATCTGTGGCGCCTGCGCGAGATGTGTGGTTGGGACTTCATGTTTACGCTGCTCGGTGCGCAAGCTCTGCCACCAACGCCGGATGATGCTCGACAGCCCGGAACGCTTGAGCCGGGTTGCCCGCTCGGTGAGCGGCACCTGATCCGGGTGGGCAAGATCGAAGGCGAGCTGAGCTGCAGTCGCATAGCGATTTTCCGCATCGACCTCTAGGCAATGCAGGATGATCTCCTGCATCCAGGCCGGCAAGTCGGGCACCCAGTGCCGCGGCGGCAGTGGGTCTAGGAACAGCCGGAGGCGGAATCCGCTCAGGCTGGTAGGTTCGCCGAACGGCAACCGCCCAGTGCAAAGCTGATAAAGGATCACCCCGATTGCAAACAGATCACTGCGCGGGTTGTCGCGATTGCCAATGATCTGCTCCGGCGAAATATACGCGGAGCTCCCCACCGGCTTGTGGAACGCTTCTTCCACCAGATCGGGCCAATGGAAATGGCGCGCCAAACCAAAATCGACCAGCACCACCTCCCCGCCCGCCCGGTAAAGCACGTTAGCGGGCTTGATATCCAGATGGATCACCTCCTGCCGGTGCAGGTCATGCACTGCAGTCGCCAGCGCCGCGACCAGATGCGCTGCCTGATCTGCCGGCAACGGGGCATGATCGGCATATTCGTGCAGCGATCTGCCCTCGACATATTCCATCACTAGGTAGGGCGTGTCTTCAAAGGTGCCGCTGGCCACCCAGCGCGGCACGTGCATGCCGGTCAGTTTACCGAGGATCATCTGCTCGACCTCGAAGCCGACATAACAACTGGGATGGCTGCCGAATTCCATCCGCGGCACCTTCATCAACATCGGAAACTCGCCGCCTTGACGCTCCACGCGATAAAGCACGGCCATGCCGCCTTCGTGGATCTTCTCGCCGACATGGAAACTGTCGACCTCGATGCCGGGTTGCAGATTCGTCAGCTCCATAAGATCAGCTCCCTTTCTCCAGTCTGAGGGCAAACCTTTCAGGCAAGCCGGCAGCACGGATCTTGCCGGCGGCACTCAAATAATCATACGGCACCCGAAAATAAGTCAGGGATTCGCGGTGCTGATCGTGAAGCAGGTACGCGGCAGGCGGACTCCCGTCTCGTTGCTGCCCGACCGACCCCACGATAGCAAGCCACTGTCGGTGCTGCGTAACCGGAATCTCAACACCGGCAACCGGAATAAAAACCTGCGCAGCACCACCGCCGGCGGTGTAATACAACGTCTGATGATGAACATGACCGACAAAGGTCAGTTGTGACCCGGATGCCTTCATGCATTTCGCTGCGGTAACCACATTGTCGATATAAGTCCAGCGCTCGGGAGCAACGGCACTGGCATGGACATAGAATGCATTGTCCTTGCGCGACACCATCGGCAAGGTCTTGAGAAAATCGCGCTCTGGTTGTCCCAACTGTTCCCGGGTCCAGTAGATCGCATCGCGTGCTGCGAACGCCAGGTTCTCGCAAAAGCCGCCAAGTACTGCTTCGTCATGATTGCCCATCACCGCAAGGGCGCCGGCGCTCACCATTGGTGCGATGATCTCCAGGCATGCTTTTGGATCCGCACCGTAGCCCAGCAGGTCGCCAAGAAAGACATATTGCTCCGCTCCTTTAGAGCGGGCATGGGCGAGGCAGGCGTGCAGCGCCTCCAGGTTGCTGTGAATGTCGGACAGAACAGCTACTTTCATTTCGACGCTATCCTTTGAAATCCCTACACCAAATATCCCAGATTCAATGCGTTGGCGAGTGGGCACTATATAAATCAATTCGGCTTACTCATCCTGCTGCCGGTTGTCTTGCGAGGTTCAGGATCGGGAACTATGTGCCCTGACAGGTGCCCATCGTAACATTCATGCAGGGGCAGGATGCCCCATACTCCTGTTAAAATGATTCGCTGTACTGACTCCTATTACAAGGAACGAATGATGCTGAAATCCTACACCTGCAAGTTTGCTGCCGCAGTGATGATATTTTCGTTGGCCGGTTGCGGCACCAATCCGGTTACGCACAAACGCGAGCTTCAACTAGTTTCAGAATCCGAGGAAGTTTCCATCGGCCAGAAGAACTATGTTCCTGCACGCCAGCAACAGGGCGGTGATTACGACATCGATCCTGATCTGACTGCTTATGTACAGAGTGTGGGGAAAAAGCTCGCGGCGGTATCTGATCGGCAATTGCCGTATGAATTTGTGGTGTTGAACAATTCCGTCCCGAACGCTTGGGCGATGCCCGGTGGAAAAATCGCGTTCAATCGTGGCCTGCTTTACGAGCTGAATAGCGAAGCCGAGCTTGCCGCTGTTCTAAGCCATGAGATCGTCCATGCTGCGGCACGGCACGGCGCACAAAGCATGGAAACAGGTTTGCTGCTACAGGGCGCAGTGATGGCAACAGGTATTGCTGCACAGGATAACAAATATGCTGATCTGATCGTGGGTGGCGCGCAATTGAGCACACAACTCATATCAAAAAAATATAGCCGCGACGATGAATCGGAAGCCGATCTGTACGGCATGCGTTACATGAAGAAAGCTGGTTATGACCCGCGTGCCGCAGTGACGCTGCAGGAAACATTCGTGCGCCTGAGCAAGGATCGAAATTCAAGTTTCCTCGAGGGTTTGTTCGCCAGCCACCCGCCCTCGGCTGAACGCGTTGCCGCGAATAAGGCAACCTTGGCTCAACTCGGTGAAGGCGGCATATTGGGTAAGGAAATCTATGCACAGAAGGTGGGCAAGTTGAAAGCAACACAGCCTGCCTACAAGGCATATGACGATGGCGTGCAGGCACTTGCCAAGGGCGATGTCGACAAAGCTACGACATTGGCAAAGGTGGCCAATGCAGGCGAGCCCCGCGAGGCGCGCTTCCAGGAACTGCTCGGCGACATCGCGATGAAGCAGAACCGAAACGAGGATGCACTGGGCAATTACCAGCAAGCGATCAGATTGCAGCCGGATTATTTCAGGCCGTATGTGCAGAGCGGTGTCGTGCTGAACAGCCTGGGGCGTTCGAAGGAAGCAGAAACCTTTCTCAAGCGCAGCAATGAGTTGTTGCCCACCGCGACCAGTTATTATGTGCTGGGCCAGATCGCGGAAGGACGAGGCGATTTCAAAACTGCGATACAGCAGTACCAGGTTGCCGCCGATTCAGAATCCGATTCCGGAAAGTTGGCGAAGGCGCGCTACCAGCGTCTGGAGATCGCTAGCAATCCAGCAAAGTTCCTGCAGGCTGCTGCCCAGGCCGACAACATGGGATATATCTATGCAGTGGTATACAACCCAACCAGTGTGACTGTCACCAATGTGTATGTTCGCATAGTTCATATCAACGCGGAGACCCGGCAACCGGACCAGCAAAGCGATCCCCTGCTGGTCACAGCTAAACTTTCGTCCGGGCAGCGCGCCCAGCTTCAGCTCCCCGGCGTGCGGGCTTACAAACAGGCCGATCTGGATCTGTATCGAGTGATCGTTGAAAGGGCTGAACTGGCCGGGAGACGTTAATAACTGCACTGATCGGAAGAGATCAGTCTAAACTTTATCTGTCCGCCCGGCGGATCATGCGTAAGCTTGCAGATAAAACTGAAACGCCTATAGTGGTGATTATGGAACGCCTTTCCATCATTCGCGCTTTTCTTTCAGGCCTTCTGTTATTTGGCTGGTTGGGCAGCGCGGCAGCGTCGGAACCCACGGTGGTGGTCCTCAGCGTCAATGGCGCGATAAGTCCGGGATCCGCAGACTATGTTGTGCGCGGCCTGAAATCAGCGGCCGACGACCAGGCCCAATTGGTGGTGCTGAAGATGGACACACCGGGTGGGCTGGATACGTCGATGCGCCAGGTCATCAAGCAGATCATCGCTTCGCCTGTGCCTGTTGCCGCATTCGTCGCACCCGAAGGCGCCCGCGCTGCAAGTGCCGGAACCTATATCCTCTACGCCAGCCATATCGCCGCGATGGCCCCTGCTACCAATCTGGGCGCTGCCACACCGGTCAATATCGGCATCGGCGGCATCGGCGGGCAGCCGGAATCTGATAAACAACCCGATCAGGACGGCGGCAAAGACAAGGGGCCATTTAGCGACAAGATGCCCGCTCCAAATTCAGCGCTACAACACAAGCAGATCAATGATGCCTCCGCATATATCCGCAGTCTGGCGCAGATGCGCGGCCGCAATATCGAATGGGCCGAGCAGGCGGTGCGCGAGGCGGTAAGCCTGTCCGCTGACGAGGCGCTGAAGGTGAAGGTCATTGACGTGATCGCGCGCGATGTGCCCGAGTTGCTCAGTAAACTCGACGGGCGCATGGTGAATGTACTGGGCGTGGTGCGCATGCTGGAATTAAAAGATGCGCGTATCGTGACACTCGAGCCTGATTGGCGCAGCCGTCTGCTGTCGGCAATCGCGGACCCGAGCATCGCCTACATGCTGTTATTGGCCGGCATGTTTGGCCTGTTCTTCGAATTTTCCAATCCGGGTTTCGTGTTGCCAGGCGTAGTCGGCGCGATCTCGCTGTTGCTCGCGCTATACGCACTGCAGATGTTGCCGGTCAGCTATGCGGGTCTTGGCCTGATCATCCTGGGAATCGCCTTCATGATCGCCGAGGTGTTCATCCCCAGCTTCGGGGTGGTTGGTATCGGTGGAGTTATCGCCTTCATGATCGGTTCGGTTATGCTGATCGATACTGATATTCCGGGGTATGGGATTCCTTGGTCTGTGATCGTGCCGGTTGGCATCACCAGCGCGTTGTTCATCTTCTTCGTGGGCGGCTTGGCACTCAAAGCGCGCAAGCAGCCGGTGGTAAGCGGCAGCGAAGAATTGGTAGGAAGCGTCGGGGAAGTACTGGAAAACTTTGATGGCAAGGACGGTTGGGCGCGTGTGCATGGCGAAAACTGGCGCATCAAAAGCCGACAGCCGTTAAGCCGGGGACAAAAGATCAGGGTGGTGCGTATGGACGGGCTGGTCTTCGATGTGGAGCCACTAGCAGAGTACAAGCAATAAGAAATATGTAATAAGTAATTCTGCTTTCATTGGCCTTAACAATTAAGGAGAACGATATGCTCTTCAATATCAATTTTGGTTTCGGTTTTTTCATGTTTGCATTGGTGCTGCTGGTGTTCTCCAGCTTTCGCATCCTGCGCGAGTACGATCGCGGCGTGGTATTCATGCTCGGGCGATTCTGGAAAGTCAAAGGCCCGGGTTTGGTGATCGTGTTGCCTGGCATCCAGCAGATGGTCAAGGTGGGATTGCGCACGGTGGTGATGGATGTGCCCAGTCAGGACGTGATATCGCGGGACAACGTTTCGGTCAAGGTCAATGCGGTGGTGTATTTCCGCGTGGTGGATCCGGAGAAAGCGATCATCCAGGTAGAGGACTTTCTTTCAGCGACCAGCCAGTTGGCACAAACCACATTGCGCTCGGTGCTGGGCAAACACGAACTGGACGACATGCTCGCCGAACGTGAACGGCTCAACATCGACATCCAGAAGGTGCTCGATAGCCAGACCGATGCATGGGGTATCAAGGTGTCGAATGTCGAGATCAAACATGTGGATATCGACGAGACCATGGTGCGGGCGATCGCGCGGCAAGCCGAGGCAGAACGTGAACGCCGCGCAAAGGTGATCCATGCCGAAGGCGAATTGCAGGCGTCGGAGAAACTGCTGCAGGCAGCTCAGGTACTGGCACAGGAACCGCAGGCGATCCAACTGCGTTACCTGGAAACGCTGACGGTGATAGGCGCGAACAACAATTCGACCGTGGTGTTCCCGATGCCGATCGACCTGATGCGGCTATATGTCGAAAAGACCTTGGGCGGACCGGCCAAATAAGATCCACATTCGCCCTGCGCTGAATGACCCGAGTTGTCTTGCTGATGCTGCTGCAAGATATGGCGGATCCGGGGATTGCCCCGCTACAATGGTCACATGGATTCCACCCAGCTGAAGATCATCGAGGACCTTGCGGATATTCCTGCAGCGGAATGGGACGCGCTGGCCGAGCGTGATCCGTTTGTATCACATGGCTATCTTTACGCGCTGCAACTAAGTGGCTGCGCCACGGCGCAGTTCGGCTGGCAGATGCAATTTATCACCTTGTGGCAGGCGCGGCGCTTGATCGGCGCGATGCCGCTCTACCTGAAGATGAACTCCTATGGTGAGCACGTGTTCGATTGGGCATGGGCCGATGCCTATCATCGCCACGGGCTGCGCTATTATCCCAAGCTGGTGTGTACGGTGCCTTTCACGCCGGTGACCGGGCCACGGCTGATGGCGGCGCCGGGAGAAGATGAAAATGAGGTGCGCGCATTGCTGCTCAGCAATGCATTGCAATTCGCCTTGGATGCGGGTGTATCTTCACTGCATTGCCTGTTCCTGGATGATCCAGATTCACGCGAGGCACAAACGCAGGGCATGATGTTGCGACAGGATGTGCAGTTCCATTGGCAAAATCGCGGCTATCGCGACTTTGACGAATTCCTCGCCGCGCTGAGCCGCGACAAGCGCAAGCGCATCAAGCAGGAACGGCGAAAGGTGCGGGAAGCAGGAATCCTGCTGCAATGCGTCACCGGGGATGTCGCCACGTTTGAACAATGGGCTTTCTTTGCCTCTTGCTATGCGCATACCAGGCAGATCCATCATTCGCCACCGGCGCTAAACGATGATTTTTTCCATCGCATCGGCGCAGCAATGCCGCACAACACTTTGCTGGTAATCGCGACGCGCGAAGGCCGGCCGATCGCAAGCGCATTGAATATCGTGACCGATGATGTGTTGTATGGACGCTCATGGGGAACGTTCGAATTCCACTCCGGTTTACATTTCGAGACATGCTATTATCAGGCGATCGAGTTCTGCATCGCACGCGGCATCAAGACCTTCGAAGGCGGTGCCCAAGGGGAGCACAAGCTGGCACGCGGCTTTCTTCCGGTGACCACCCGCTCGGCGCACTGGTTGGCGCATCCCGAATTTGCGCAAGCGATTGAGAACTATCTGCTGCGCGAGACCGGTGCGATCTCGGAATATGTGGAAGAACTCAATGACAGGAGCCCGTTCAAAAAATAATGCATAGGTTTGTCATCTGACCTTTAGCTTTGAGCGTTGATCAAAAGTCGGCACAAACGGTTGGTTATTTTGATATTGTGCGCATGCAAAGATATTCGCTGAAATATTTTAACCACGCAAAAGGAGTGAGGCATATGAGCAACAATATCGTGTTTCCTGGGATACGAATGAATTTACTGGCAGTGGTTGCAGGAGTGTTTTTCCTGAGTATGGCAGGTGTTGTAACGGCAGAAGATGCCGACCAGCCCTGCGTCGCAGATGCGAAAAAGTTCTGCGATGATGTTCGTCCGGGGGAAGGACGTGTGGCGCAATGCATGAAGGAACATGAAAAGGATTTGTCGCCCGGCTGCAAGAAAAACATCGTGAAGATGAAAGAGAAGATCAGGGATGTTGCTGAGTCTTGCAAGGATGATGCCGCCAAGTTCTGCATGGACATCGAACCCGGCAAAGGCCGAATCCTGCGCTGCCTAAAACAACATCAAGGTGAATTGTCCACGGCATGCAACGAACAACTGATGTTCCCGCACACGCGGAACTAATGCCGGAGGGCTAACTGGGCTTCCAATCGCAAACTCTAGCCAACATGCTGCAAAACTACTCGTAGCGAAGGAAATCCTCTGCCAGGGCATCACCGCCATAAAGTTCTATCAATTCATCGATCTCGGGCATCAGCATGTACTCTTCGTCGTCTTCGAGTACGCCATTGCCCACCAGCGAGCCGCCCAACCCTTCAAGCAATGCATCCCTGACATCATTAAGCGATGGCGGATTCTCACGATTCTCGTTGTTCATCACTTCTTCTATCGCCCGCGTAAGGGGCTCGCTGGCAAAGGCATAGATGAAGTCCATCGCAGCAGCGGATTCACCAAACTGTTCGATCAAATCATCAAGTTCGTCGCTGAGGGATTCATCAAGGTCAAAATGATGCATGTGCTCGCTCTCATCGATCTCAGCAGGCATATCATGCTTGACGAATGCTCGAATACCAGCAAGCGTAACTGGCTCACCACCATCAAGCTGACTGATAATGGATTCAATCAGGCTTGACAACTCCGGGCTTACCCTGGTGGCTATGTCTATTGGATTACGTATCATGATTTATCCTCCTGTTTGATTATTGCAAGTCATGACATTTTGAAAACAGACCAGAAGAACAGCATGCCAAATGAAACAGGGCTTCTCATCGGATTCAAAATTGCTTTACCAAGTCAACATTTACAGGAGGATTTTGGTGGATTTGGCGCCTCAGCGCAAGAAGAGTGTATGCATAGACAAGCTATTTGCTCAGGTATAGGATGCCCAAGGAAGCAATGGAAGCAACATCCCTTGTGGCTACATAGCAATATTTTATGCGGTTGATTCATACAATGGCCCTAAAGGAATTAATAATGCGTAATGGCTACGGTCAAGGAATTACAGCAACAATAACTCAGTTAAAATGCACTGGGATTTGGAAGTTCAAAGGGATAATTAAAGCCAAGAATGGAAAATAAAGTGCGTGTAGGATTTTTCGTCACTTGCTTGGTTGATTCCATGCGACCCCATATCGGTTTTGCCGCGATCAGGTTGCTGGAAGCAGCAGGATGCGAGATTGTCGTTCCAGCGCAGCAAACCTGTTGTGGTCAACCCGGTTACAACTCCGGAGAACGAAAATCAACTGTTTCGATGGCCCTGAAATTCCTCAGTGAATTTGAAGAATTTGACTATGTGGTACTTCCATCCGGTTCATGTGCCGGAATGATCCGCGTGCATTATCCCGAACTGTTCAGAGGCGATCCCGAGTTACAGCAAAGATTCACATCATTGGCGAAGCGCACATATGAATTGACCGACTTCCTGGTAAATGTCGCAAAGCTTGAAAATGTCCCAGGAAATTTCAAAGGTACACTCACCTATCATGATTCCTGCTCGGGTCTACGTGAACTCGACGTTTACAATCAACCGCGTGCACTACTGGCGAAGTTACCAGGTGTAAAAATATACGAAATGGTTGAATCAACCACCTGCTGTGGCTTCGGCGGTACCTTTTCAGTTAAATATGGCGAACTATCAACACGCATGGCTGAAAACAAATGCCAGCATATCGCTGCTGCAGGAGTTGATGCGATCGTCGGCGGGGACTTGGGTTGTCTTCTGAATATCGAAGGACGTCTACGACGTACCGGTGATCATTCTACCCAAGTGCTTCATATCGCCGAAGTACTGTCAGGCTTGGATAAAGACAAATAATGCAAAACAAAGCTATCGACTTCAAACGCCAGGTGAACATAAAACTGGCCGATACAAAGCTTCAGGATGCCTTGTCCAGACTTCAGACGCGATTCGTCGAAGGACGCTCTGCGGTAATCAGCGAGATCCATCACTTGGAGGATACACGTACTGCAGCTGCAGCGATCCGGGATTGTGTACTGAATGATCTCGATAGCTGGCTGCAGAAATTCGAACAACAAGCGATCGCACATGGTGCGATCGTTCATTGGGCCGAAACTGCTACAGACGCTAACCGAATCGTTACTGAGATCGCTGCTCAACATAACGTTCTCACAGCAGTCAAATCGAAGTCCATGGTCAGCGAAGAGTGCGGCCTGAACGATGCACTTGAACATGCTGGCATCAAGGTCATGGAAACCGACCTGGGAGAATATATCCTTCAACTTGCACATGAAGCTCCGTCTCACATCGTCGCCCCTGTCGTGCACAAAAACAAGGAAGAAATATCAGACCTGTTTGCAGAAAAGCATCAAATGTCACGCAAGACGGGTATCGCGGAGCTATGCCTTGAAGCACGCGAGATATTACGCCCCGCTTTCCTCAATGCGGACATGGGGATTTCGGGTGCGAATTTTCTGATCGCAGAAACTGGATCAGTGCTAATCGTCACCAATGAAGGCAACGGGCGTCTTGTTACGACACTGCCACGCGTACATGTAGCAATCACCGGAATCGAGAAAGTGGTACCGACACTCGAAGATGTGACCACACTCCTGCGTCTGTTGCCGCGTTCTGCAACTGGGCAGTCGATCACCAACTATGTGTCTGTATTGACCGGCAACAAGGATGCAAAAGCCCATGATGGTCCGGAACACTTCCACATCATCCTGCTCGATAATGGCCGCAGTAGTCTAATTGGTGGAGAAATGCAGGAGATGCTGCGCTGCATACGCTGTGGAGCGTGCATGAATCATTGTCCGGTCTATCAGAATATCGGCGGCCATGCATATGGCTGGGTTTACCCTGGCCCGATGGGGTCGATATTGACGCCACTTTTATCAGGCTTGAAGTCATCCCCAGATTTGCCAAATGCCTCAACCTTTTGTGGTGCTTGCGCGGCTGTTTGCCCGGTAAAAATCCCGCTTCCAGATTTATTGCGAAATCTTCGTACAAGACAGATGGCGCTCGGCTTGAAATCACGGCAAGAAGTCCTCATGCTCAAGGTTTGGGGATGGCTGACACTACACCCAAGGATATATGCACTTGCGACCAAGATTGGCGTGCGGATATTGGCGATGATGGGCGGCGAAAGACATTTGTTGCACACCCTGCCTGGCGCTACAGGTTGGACAGATGGCCGCGATTTCCCTGCGCCATCAGGGAAGACTTTCCGCGAAATGTACCGAAAGAAATCAACTAAATGAGCGCCCGCGACAATATACTAAGCAAGATTCGGGAAGCCCGATCAAGTGCACCGCAAAATGTTCCGGCAGCGCCTATCGCCAACTATCTCGCTTTACATCAACGTGGGCCTTCCCCACCCCCTCCGGATGATTTGGTCACAGGCTTCAAGAAGCGCGCCATAAAGCTTTCTAGCGATGTACTGGAAACAAGTGTTCGCATGGAAGTGCCAGCGTTGCTAGCACATTATCTGGAGGAGAGGAAACTTCCGCTGCGTGGCGTATGCTGGACATCTCTAGTCGGGCTTCCCTGGGGTGCAGCTGGCCTTGAAATGCTCCCTAATCCCGCGACCAACCAGGATATGGTTGGGGTGACGGGTGCATTTTGTGCCATAGCTGAAACAGGTACCCTGATGATGCTTTCTGGCGCTGAAACGCCAGCATCAACAAGCCTGCTGCCTGAAACCCATGTGGCAGTGCTTGATCCCCTTAGAATCGTTGCCACCATGGAAGATGCATGGGATTTGCTTCGATTGGAATACAAACAGCCACCACGTGCAGTGAATTTTATCTCCGGACCTTCGCGAACAGCGGATATTGAACAGACCGTCACGCTAGGGGCGCATGGTCCATATCGTGTACTAGTTATACTTGCTCCGCCTTGATGCAAGGCTTTTAATCCCAAGATGGAACATGTGGATCGAAGAATTTGAAGATCAGCAATCGACACAGAGGCCAAACCAGATTATTGCAGCAAATTGCATAATCATTACTGTTGGTGCTTCGCTTTCAAGTAATACTTACAAGCAACCCGTTGCCCTTCATATTCCCTGTGCAGTCAACGAAACTCTTCAATCGCTCAGCTTTTCAGCACACTAATGCCAGCTCGAGCTATAAACGCATCCTCTGCGCCTGTGACTCCGGACACACCAACTGCACCGACACATTCACCGTCGATCATTACCGGCTCACCACCTTCCATACAGGTCAGATTGCCTGGCAAGGACAATACCGCTGCTTCATTACTGTTGATTCTGTCCATGTAGAATTTTGAGGGCCTTCGACCTATCGCTGAGGTATATGCCTTCCCAATGGCTATCTCCATGCTGAGCAATGGCGCATCATCCAACCTCTGCAAAAAGACCAAGTGTCCGCCATCGTCAACTATCGCAATAGTTACTGCTTTGCCGCCCTTTATGGCCTCTGCTTCACAAGCAGCAGCAATAATTTTCGCATCTGAAAGCGTCAGATATTTTTTTGTTTTCATTTAACTCAAAACCTATGTGGCATTTTCAACATCTCAACCGCCTATGGTATTTCCGTTACGATGCTGACATTCAAATAATTGATGCAACAATTTCGATCAAAAAACAGTTTGTGGCAGGGAATTTCGAGAGAAAAGCACCGTGTAGTGCTGTCCGAACTGACTGATCACCTTATTGCCCTGTAGCCCCGATTCTTTTGCCATTTCCTGCAATGCAGACAGACTCTCCGGGTAATCGTATGTTTCAACATGTGCACACG